>NZ_JAPZLF010000009.1:0-320951 GCF_033804645.1 Micromonospora sp. RTGN7
TTCGGGTCTGGTGGGGGGCTGGGTGGGTGGGTGGGGGGTGGGTGGGGTGCGGCGCCCCCCCCCCCGCCCCCCCCGGCGCCGGCGGCCCGCGCCGCGGCCCCCCCCCCCCCCCCCCCCCCCCCGCCCCTCGCGTATCCGCAGGTCAGACCCGAGCCGGCGGCACGGATCGGGGCCCGACCCGTCGCCACCACCGCCCCGGGTCGTTGAACCCCTCGGTACGGCGTTGGTCCACGACCCGCCACACGGATCGGTAACCGAGCGAGGCAGGCGAGACGATGACGACGATCGGGTCAGAGAACCTCACCAACGGTCCGGGCAAGCCGGAGCGGTTCGGTGGCAAGTACCGCGGGGCCCGCCGGGACACCGTGCTGACCGAGGTGGTCTCCACCGACACCGACACCGAGATCGGGGGCCGGGACGTCGGGCCCTCGGCCGTTGAACAGGCCGGCCCGCCGCTGTCGCTGCCCTCGCTGGACCCGAACCCGCTCACCGAGCCGTCGTTCCCCTCGGAAGGCTGGGCGGTCCCGCAGACCGAATCCCTGGTCGACCACCCGCTGCTGCGTGGCCTGATGATGGAGCTGCCGCCCAAGGGGAGCGTCCCCTCGCCCGACTGGATGGACCGCTGGTTCGAGGCGACCCGGGCGATCCTGGAGCTGCTATACGTGCAGGGGGCCGGCCGCTTGCGCTGAGGCCGGCCGCTCCGGCAGCGCCCGCTCCGAGAGCCGGCTGTGCCGCAGCGCGTGCCGAACTCCGATGGCGACGACACCCAACACGCCGACGGTGACTGCGGCCCCGGTCGTGCCCGGTCCGGCAAAGAGGTCCAGCCCGGTGGCCGAGAGCAGGCCGGGAACGGTGGCCAGGCCGGTGACCTGGAGCGGCAGGCCGACGAGCGGATGCGCGGCGGCCGCCCGCAGACCGTGCGGGGCCGGGGCGTCGGGCGCCGTGACGAGGACGCCGGCGCCGATCCGCAGTCGGCGGACCCGGCGAACGGTCCAGGCCGCGACGAGTAGCGCGGGGGCGGCCGCGAGCGCGAGCCCGGCGGCGGCCCGGTCCACCGTGCCAGCGCCGGCGCTCTGCAGCCCGGCGGCGAGCACCGCCGTCGTCAGGCCGAGGCCGGTCAGGGTCAGGGCGAGCAACCATCCGGTACGCCGGTGAAGCGCGCTGGCGCGGTGCGGCCGGGGCAGCCGGTCGGCGAGGACCCCCGCGGCCAGCCAGACGCCGGCGACCGGAAGCAGAACGATTAGATGCCCATCCATGGCATCAGCCTTGCCTAGTTCGCCCCCCGACAAATCAGGGCCGGCCCCGGGTTCGCCCCGCAGACCGCCCCCGTAGGGGATTCCCGGCCGGCTCGTCGGCAGGCGTCCGCGAAATCAGACGTCGAAGGTGGCCGGACGCCCGGTGGCCGGGGCGGGCGGCTCCGCCTTCCACAGGCCGGTCTTCTGCGCAGCCAGCCGGCCCAGGTACGCCGGGTTGAGGATGACGTACCGTCGCCAGAGCCGCTTCGGCTCCAGGCCGAGCCGCCAGAACCACTCTAGGCCGGCCCGCTGCATCCACGGCGGCGGCTTGCGGAGCAGGCCCGCGTGGTAGTCGAAGGCCGCCCCGACGGCCATCAGCGGCATGTCCAGCAGGGGCCGCATCGCGTATGTGAAGACCTCCTGGCGCGGGCAGCCGAGCCCGACCAGGACGAGCCGGGCACCGCTGGCCCTGATCCGGTCGGCGATCTCGACGTCCTCGCCCGGCTGTACGGCCCGGAACTTCGACGGCTCCACCCCGGCGATCTTCAGCGCCGGGAACATCCGCTCCAGCTCCGGGATCAGCCGGCCCAGGGTCTCCTCCGTCGAGCCGTAGAGGTAGACCGGCAGGCCCTCCTCGGCGAAGCGGCGCAGCACGTGCAGGGTCAGCAGCGGGCCGTAGACCCGGTCGGCGAGGCCGGCGTGGTGCAGCAGGTTCAGCGCCCAGCGCACCGGCTGCCCGTCGGGGGTGACCACGTCGAACGAGTTGAGCCGGGCGTTGTGCGCCGGGTCGAGCACGCCGGTCATCACGCCGTGCACGGCGAGCGCGGTCAGCGCCAACGGACGGCGCTCGCGCGCGGCCGCCACCACCCGCTCGGTCGCGGTGGCGTAGTCGGTGGCGTCGACCAGGACGCCGAGGACGTTGCGCTTGCTGCCGACGGTCATGCGCCCGGAACCCACTTGTCGACGTTGGCCTCGTAGATCTCGCGCGCGATCATCGGCACGTCGTAGACCTGCTTCCACTGCGGGTAGTCGGCCTGGAACGCCTCGTTCGAGCCGATCCACCACTTGTGGTCGCCGATCCGGTTCGCCTCGACGTACTCGGTGACCATCTCCTGGCCGGTGATCTGCTCGGCCAGGGCGAACGCCTCCCGGTTGGAGGTGTTGGAGTGCCGCCCGCCGCCGAGGTTGTAGACGGCCGCCGAGCGGGGGGCGCGGAAGAACGCCTCGAACGCCGACACCACGTCGGAGCTGTGGATCGCGTCCCGGACCTGCTTGCCCTGGTAACCGAAAATCTTGTACGTCCGGCGTTCCATGTTCGCCCGCATCACGTACCCGAGGAAGCCGTGCAGCTCGGTCGCGGAGTGCGCCGGGCCGGTCAGCGTGCCACCCCGGAAGCAGGCGGTCCGCATCCCGAAATAGCGGCCGTACTCCTGCACCATCACGTCGGCGCCGACCTTGGACGCGCCGAAGACCGAGTGCAGGCAGGCGTCGATCGACATGTCCTCGCGGATGCCCTGCTCGTACGGGTGCCCCGGCTCGATCTCCCAGCGGGTCTCCAGCTCGACAAGCGGGAGGCTGTTGGGGCGGTCGCCGTACACCTTGTTGGTGGAGCAGTGGATGACCGGCGCCTCGATGCAGTGTTCGCGGACGTTCTGCAGCACGTTGAGGGTGCCGCCGGCGTTGACGTCGAAGTCGGTGAACGGATCCCGGACCGCCCAGTCGTGCGACGGCTGCGCGGCGGTGTGGATCACCACGGCGATGTCCCGGCCGTACCGGGCGAAGAGCTTCGCCAGCGAGTCGCGGTCCCGGATGTCGATGCTGTGGTGGGAGTACGCCCCGCCCAACTCCTCGGACAGCCGCCGGACGTTCCACGCGGTCGACGCCTCGACGCCGAAGAACTCCTGCCGCATGTCGTTGTCGATGCCGACGACATCGAGACCGAGGCCGGCGAAGTGCCGGACCGCCTCGGAACCGATAAGGCCGCCCGACCCGGTCACCAACGCGACACTCACACGCCACTCCTGGTCCATCGGAGGCAGAGAAACGATCGGAGCATAGCGTGACGTCCGGCACCGACCGGACGCGACGCAGGGCCCTGGAAATGGCGAAAGGGCCCCGCATTGCTGCGGAGCCCTCGCTCTGGTGGGGAAGGGGGGAGTTGAACCCCCACGCCCTTTCGGGCACACGGACCTGAACCGTGCGCGTCTGCCATTCCGCCACTCCCCCGCGGCAGGACACCGGAAACTGTAGCTCGCCCCGGCTGCGCTGTCTCCAGCGGGCCCGGCACATCCTACGGCCTTCCGGCCCTCGCCACGACCAGTTACCGTTCGTGGCGGACGAAACTGTAGCACGAGGGCACCGGCCCATCCGAACGGGTCGGCAACAGGCGGCCGAGCGGCGTGTGAGCTGCGCGCGCGCCGGCCGGATACCATCATGTCCTCGGGACCCGAGGAGGAGCCGGTGAGCGTGCTGCAACGCTTCGAGAAGCGTCTGGAAGGCCTGGTGGAGGGAGCTTTCGCCAAGGTCTTCAAAGGGGTGGTTCACCCCGTCGAGATCCTCAATGCCATGCAGCGGGAGGCCGAGGCGCACAAGGCGATCCTCGCCGGTGGGCGCACTCTCGTGCCCAACCGCTACGTGATCGATCTCTCGCCCTACGACCACAGTCGGCTGGCGCCGTACGCCGCTGCGCTGGCCCAGGAGCTGGCCCAGTCGCAGGCGGAGTTCATCGGTGAGCAGGCCTGGACGGTCTACGGCGACGTGATCGTCGAGATCGAGCGAGGCGAGGGCCTCGACACCGGGATGTTCCGGGTCACTGCCGAGGTCTACACCGGCGGCGACGTCGCCCCGGTCTCCGCGCCCGGCTACGACCAGGGCGGCTACGATGCGGGTCCGCCCGCGTACCCGGCGTACGACCAGGGTGGTGGCTACGGCCCGCCGCAGGGGCACGGGGGCGGGCGCAATGTCCGACTGGTCTCCGGCGACGGCCGCACCTATCCGCTCCAGATGGGTTCCACGGTGATCGGCCGTGGCGACCAGGCCAACCTGCGTCTGCCGGACGTCGGCATCTCCCGGCGACACGCCCGGCTGGACTTCGACGGCGGTCAGGTTGTGCTGACCGATCTCGGGTCGACCAACGGCACGATGGTCAACGGCCAGCGGGTCTCCGCCGTCGCCCTCAACCCGGGCGACATGGTCCAGCTCGGCACCACCACCCTGACCTTCCGCGTGGACGGCTGACCCGCCTTGCCGGAACTCGTCATCACCGTCGCCCGATTCGGGTTTCTCATCCTGCTGTGGATCTTCGTGTTCACGGTGGTCGGCGTCATCCGCCGGGACCTCTTCGCCGGGGCCCGTTCGGGCCGGCTGGTGGCCGCGCCACGGGCGGTGGGGGCCTCGACCGGGCAGGCGGCCAAGCCGGCGAAGGTGAAGCGAGGCAGGGCCGCGCACCAGATGGTGGTGACCGCCGGTCAGCTCGCCGGCACCCGGATCACCCTGGGTGAATCCCAGATCACCATCGGTCGGGCCGAGGATTCGACCCTGGTCATCACCGACGACTACGCCTCGGCGCGACACGCCCGACTCGTGCCGCGTGAGGGGCAGTGGTTCGTCGAGGACCTCGGATCGACTAACGGCACCTACCTGGATCGCGCTAAGGTCACCGGACCAACCCCCGTCCCCCTCGGCGTGCCGATCCGTATCGGCCGCACCTCTCTCGAATTACGGCCATGACTCTGACCCTGCGCTATGCGGCCCACAGCGACCGCGGTCTGATCCGAGACGGTAATCAGGATTCCGTCTACGCCGGGCCGCGGCTTCTCGCCGTCGCCGACGGCATGGGCGGCATGGCCGCCGGTGACGTCGCCAGCAACATCGTCATCGGTGCCATGGAGCCGCTCGACCAGGACGCCCCCGGGGACGCCCTCGTCGACGCGCTGCGCTCAGCCGTGGGCACCGCCAACCAGCAGCTCCGCGACACCGTGGACGCCAACCCACAGCTGGAGGGGATGGGCACCACGCTCACCGCGACCCTCTTCTCCGGCACCAAGCTGGGATTGGTCCACATCGGTGACTCGCGGGCCTACCTTCTGCGCAACGGCGAGTTTGCGCAGATCACCAAGGACGACACGTACGTCCAGATGCTCGTCGACGAGGGCCGGATCAGCGCCGAGGAGGCGAGTAGCCACCCACAGCGCTCGCTGCTCACCCGGGCGCTCGACGGCCGCGACATCGACCCGGAATACAGCGTCCGTCAGGTGCTCCGCGGCGACCGCTACCTGATCTGCAGCGACGGCCTCTCCGGTGTGGTCAGTGCGGAAACGATCGCCGACACCATGCGGGAGTACACCGACGGGCAGCAGTGCGTCGAGCGGCTGGTGCAGCTCGCGCTGCGCGGAGGCGGCCCCGACAACATCACGGTGGTCATCGCCGACGCCACCGACCAGGACATCGTCGAGGCGAGCCCGCTCGTCGGCGGCGCCGCCGCCAAAGACCGCGGTATGGCCACCTCCGCGGATGTCTCGACCCCCGCCGCGCGGGCCTCGGCGCTCTCCGCGCCCCGGCCGCCCGTCCCCGAAGAGCCAGCCGACGACGGCGACGACGACCGGCCGAAGCGCCGGCCGCTTCGGACCACCGCGATGCTCGCCGCCCTGGTGGTCATCGTCGGCGGCGTGCTCTTCGCCGGCTGGAGCTACACCCAGCGGCAGTACTACGTCGGCGCCACCGAAGACGGTCAGGTGGCCGTCTTCCAGGGCGTCCAGGGGCAGGTCGCCGGCCTGGACCTCTCGGCCGTGCACTCCACCAGCCCGGCCAGGCTGGAAGACCTCACCCTGGCCGCGCAGGAGCAGGTGAAGCAGGGCATCCCGGCCAAGAACCAGTCGGACGCCGAGCGCCGGCTGACCGAGTTGACCAGCGACGACCCGGCGAACCCGAACCTGAAGCCGGTCTGCCCGCCCAGCCCGACGGCGACACCGGGCGCGGCGACCCCCGCACCGGCCACCCCCGCCGCGAGCCGCTCGGCTACCGCCGGCCGCCGGCCCACCACCACCCCGACCCCCGCTCCCACCACACCCGACGCGTTGCCCTCGGACACGGTCCCGCCGGCAGACCCGGCCGGCTGCCGGTCGACCGAGTGAGCGTCGGCTGAGAACTCCGAGGACTCATCCGTGACCGCAGCGGCCGTACCGGCAGCCTCGCCCGCCTCGACGGGCGAGCAGCCCGGCGTACGCCTGGCCCGGTCGCGGCGCAACGCCGAACTGTCGTTGCTGCTGCTGGCCCTGGTGATCGTCGGCGCGTACGGCGCGACGGTGGAGGCGGCCGTGCTCGACACGGTCACCCCGGACTTCTGGATCCCGACCGCCGTGCTGGCGGCCGTCTTCCTGGCCATGCACGTGGTCATTCGGTTCCTCGCGCCCTTCGCCGACCCGGCCCTGCTGCCTGCGGTGGCACTGCTCAACGGGATCGGGGTGGGCTTCCTGCGCCGGATCGACCTGGCCCGGGCCGCCCCGGTCGAGCGGGAGACGCTGGCCGTCTTCGCCGGCAACGGCGGGCGTCAGCTCGCCTGGACACTCGCCTCGGTGGCCCTCGCCGCCGGGCTGCTGGCGCTGATGCGCGACCACCGCTCGGTCTCCCGGTACGCGTACACCCTCGGCCTCGCCGGCATCGTGCTGGTGATGATCCCGGCGGTGCTCCCCGCGAAATACTCGGAGATCTACGGCGCGAAGCTGTGGATCCGCGTCGGCGGCTTCAGCATCCAGCCGGGTGAGTTCGCCAAGCTGGCGCTGCTCGTCTTCTTCGCGTACTACCTGGTACGCAAGCGCGAGGTGCTCTCGCTGGCCAGCCACCGGGTGCTCGGCATCGACTTCCCGCGTGGGCGGGACCTGGGCCCGGTGCTCGCGGTCTGGGTGCTGAGCGTGCTGGTGCTCGTTTTCGAGAAGGACCTGGGCACCTCGCTGCTCTACTTCGGCATGTTCGTGGTGACCCTCTACATCGCCACCGAACGGGTGAGTTGGCTGCTCATTGGCCTGATCCTGTTCTTCGGCGGTGCATACCTCGCCTACGTGCTCGGCGGCGTGATCGGTGGGCCGTTCGCCAACTTCCATCTGCGCGCCGAGATCTGGCTCGACCCGTTCGCCGACCCCTACCAGGACGGCTATCAGCTCGTCCAGGGCCTGCTGGCGCTCGGTAGCGGCGGGCTGTTCGGCACCGGTCCCGGCGGCGGGGAGCCGCTGGAGATCCCCGAGGTGCAGAACGACTTCATCTTCGCCGGCATCGGCGAGGAGATCGGCCTGTTCGGGCTCTCCGCGCTGCTGGTGGTCTACCTGCTGATCGTCGAGCGGGGGCTGCGGGCGGCGTTGGCCGTGCGGGACTCGTTCGGCAAGCTGCTCGCCGGCGGCCTGGCCTTCACCCTCGGCCTCCAGGTCTTCGTGATCGTCGGTGGGATCAGCAAGCTCATCCCGTTGACCGGTCAGACCACCCCGTTTCTCTCCGCCGGTGGTTCGTCGCTGATGGCGAACTGGCTGCTCATCGCCATTCTGCTGCGTGTCTCCGACGGCGCCCGCCGGCCGATGACCGGGGCCGGTGGCTCGGCGGCCCGACCCGGGGGTGGCCCGCCCGAGCAGCTGCACGGTGCCCCCACGGAGGTGATCAGACCGTGAACGCACCCCTTCGCCGTGTTGGCGTGGTCGCGATGGTCCTGTTCGGTCTGCTCTTCGCGAACCTGAACTGGATCCAGGCCTACAAGGCCGACGAATACCGCAACAGCGACTACAACGGCCGGGTCCAGGTGGCCGAGTACGAGCGCAAGCGCGGCAACATCGAGGCCGGCGGCACCGCCCTGGCCACCAGCAAGGAGACCAGCGGCAAGCTGAGGTTCCTGCGTACCTACCCCGGTGGGGACAAGTACGCGCACGTGCTCGGCTACAAGCCGGTCAACCTCGCCGACACCGGCGTCGAGCGGGTGGAGAACGACTTCCTCGCCGGCACCAGCGACGCGCTGATCGCCAACCGGATCAGGGACATGTTCACCGGTGACGAGACCGGGGGCGGCAACGTGCTGCTGACCCTGTCCAAGCGGGCGCAGGAGGCTGCGTACAACGGGCTGGCCGACAACGAGGTCAACGCGAAGAAGGGCGCGGCGATCGCGTTCGACCCCCGCACCGGGGCGGTGCAGGCGTTGGTCTCCATGCCCAGCTTCAACCCGAACCCGCTGACCAGCCACGACACCGACGAGGCGACGGCGGCGTACAACAAGCTCGACAACGATCCGGCCGGCCCGTTGAAGAACCGGGCGCTGTCGGAGGTGCTGCCCCCGGGCTCCACCTTCAAGATCGTGGTGGCCGCCGCCGCCCTGGAGAACGGGGTCGGCAAGAACACCGAGATCCCCGCCGGGGCGAGCTGGACCCCGCCGACGTCGGGCACCCCGATCCGCAACGCCGCGCCGTCGATCTGCCCCGAGGACCAGGTCACGCTCCTCGACGCGGTCACCGAGTCCTGCAACACCGGCTTCGCCCAGCTCGGCGTCAAGCTCGGGGCCGACAAGGTGAAGGAGAAGGCCCGCCAGTTCGGCTTCGAGCAGGACGACCTCACGGTCGGCCAGCTCGGCGAGGACGGGCTGCCGACGGCGGCCAGCCGCACCGGGTCCATGGAGGGCCCCGACGGCGGCACCGACCCGGCCGCCCTGGCGCAGTCCTCCATCGGGCAGCGCGACGTGAAGATGACCCCGCTGGAGGGGGCGCTGATCGCCGGATCGGTCGCCAACGGCGGCAGCCAGATGCGCCCGTACCTGGTCCGGCAGCTGCTCGCCCCGGACCGCACCACCAGCTACTACACGGCCAAGCCGCGGGAGCTGCGGCAGCCGGTCAGCGGCCCGGTCGCGTCGGACCTGCGCGACATGATGGTCAGCGTGGTGGAGAAGGGCAGCGGCGGCAGGGCGAAGATCGACGGCTACCAGGTCGGTGGCAAGACCGGCACCGCCCAGTCCAGCCCGCAGACCCCCGACCACGGCTGGTTCATCGGCTTCGTGCTCGGCAAGAACGGCACCCCGATCTCCGCGGTCTGCGTGGTGCTGGAGGAGGCCGGTAGCGGCGGCAGTGGCGAGGCTGCCCGGATCGCCGGCAAGATCATGCAGGCGGCCATCGCCGACTCCGGGGGCCGCTGACATGCTCAGCCCCGGCGTCCAGCTCGGTAACCGCTATCGCCTCGACGAGCGGATCGCCAGCGGCGGCATGGGCGACGTCTGGCGCGGCACCGACCAGGTGCTGGGGCGTACGGTCGCGGTGAAGAGCCTGCTCCCGGCGTTGCTCGACGAGCCGGGCTTCGCCGAGCGGTTCCGCGGCGAGGCGCGCACCATGGCCACCATCAACCACCCCGGCGTGGTCGACGTCTACGACTTCGGCAATGACCAGCACATCGCCTTCCTGGTGATGGAGTATGTCGAGGGCGATGCGCTCTCCTCGACGCTGAACCGGGTCGGCCGGCTCACCCCCGCCCGCACCATGGCGCTGCTCGCCCAGGCCGCCGACGCGCTGCACGCGGCGCACTGCAAGGGCATCGTGCACCGTGACGTGAAGCCGGGGAACCTGCTCGTCCGGCCGAACGGAACGCTGGTGCTGACCGACTTCGGCATCGCCCGCTCCGAGTTGGTCGGGCAGCTCACCGCCGCCGGCTCGGTGCTCGGCACCGCCTCGTACATCTCTCCCGAGCAGGCCACGGGCGCGGTCGCCACACCCGCCTCCGACGTGTACGCCCTCGGCGTGGTGGCCTACCAGTGCCTCGCCGGACGGCGGCCCTTCGAGGGGGACAACCCGCTCGAGATCGCCATGAGGCACGTCCGGGACGCCCCCCGGCCGCTGCCGGCGGACATCCCGCCGCCGGTCCGGTCGATCGTCGAGCGGGCGATGGCCAAGGACCCGGCCGCCCGCTGGCCCAGCGCCGCCGCCCTGGCCGGGGTGGCCCGGCAGGCGAAGCTGGTACTGGGGCAACAGTCCCGCAGCAGCGCACACCTCGGCCAGATCTCCGCCGCCCCGGCGTCCCCGGCCGGCCCGCAGGCCCGCGCCCAGGTGCCGCCCCCGTCGCGCCAGCAGCCCCGCCCGCCCGCGGCGGCGCAGCGGCCGGTCCCGACGTCCGCCCCGCCGCACCCCCGGCCCCCGGTCGCGGCCCCCCGGCCCCCGGTCATCCACCAGCCGCACCCGCAGGTCATCCGCCAGCAGCCCCACCCGCCGGCGGCCGTGTCCCGCCCGCCGGCCGCCACCGGACCGGCCTACCCACGCGGCGCCGCGACCGTGCCACCGCCCCCGGTCCGGCAGGCGAACCCGATGGGGTACGCCCGCCAGCCCGGCCCGCCGCCGGCCCCGCCAGAGCGGTCCAGGTTGGGGCCGGTCGTGCTGTTCGTCCTGCTGGCCGTGCTGGTCCTCGTCTGCTCCGGCGTGATTGCCTACAACCTGCGGCAGAGGGCGGAGGCGGGTGTTCCTGGCGCGGCAGGTCTCCGGGTCGTGACGTCCGGCGCGCTGCGGGCGGGCGGAGGCGACGATCCGTCCCGGACGCCGTACCGTCGGATGGAACGGCTCCTGCCGGGCGGCGGCGAGACGACGACGAGCGAAGGACGACAAACGCGATGACAGCGCAGGCCCGCCTGCTCGGTGGCAGGTACCAGGTCGGCGAGCTGCTCGGATACGGCGGCATGGCCGAGGTGCACCGTGGCCGTGACCTTCGGCTGGGCCGGGACGTCGCGATCAAAATGCTCCGGGCCGACCTGGCCCGGGACGACACCTTCCAGATGCGGTTCCGTCGGGAGGCGCAGAACGCCGCCTCGCTCAACCACCCGGCGATCGTCGCCGTCTACGACACCGGCGAGGAGACCGGGCCGACCGGCGAGACGCTGCCGTTCATCGTGATGGAGTTCGTCAACGGGCGGACTCTCAAGGAGTTGCTGGGCGTCGAGGGGCGCCTCCAGCCGCGCCGGGCGCTGGAAATCTGCGCCGACACATGTGCCGCGCTGGAGTTCAGTCACCGACACGGCATCATCCACCGGGACATCAAGCCCGGCAACGTGATGCTCACCCAGACCGGCCAGGTCAAGGTGATGGACTTCGGCATCGCCCGCGCCCTGGCGTCCGGCGTCACCTCGATGACCCAGACCAGCGCGGTCATCGGCACGGCCCAGTACCTCTCCCCCGAGCAGGCACGCGGCGAGGCCGTGGACGCCCGCTCCGACGTGTACGCCGCTGGCTGCGTGCTCTTCGAGCTGGTCTGCGGGCATCCTCCGTTCGTCGGGGACAGCCCGGTCAGTGTGGCGTACCAGCACGTCCGGGAGGCCCCGCCGATCCCCAGCGACATCAATCCCGACGTCACCCCCGCGGTCGACGCGATCGTGCTCAAGGCGTTGTCGAAGAACCCGCTCAACCGGTACCAGAGCGCCGGCGAGATGCGGGCGGACATGCTCCGGGCGGCCGCGGGCCGGCCGGTGCTGGCCACCCCGGTGATGCAGGACGCCGAGACCGCGCCGATGGCCCCCGCCGCATCCGGGTATCCGACCCAGGCCGCCGGGGGGGCGGCCACCCGCCAACAGCCGGCGGCCCGGGTCGGCGACCCCCGTCAGCGCAAGGCATCCTCCTGGGTGATCGCCACCTTCGCCGCGCTCGGCGTGCTCGCCGTGATCGCCCTGGTCGCCGCCATCCTGCTCAACCGCAGCTCCGACGACAAGGTCTCCACCCCCGACCTGGCGGGCCAGACCCGAGACGCCGCGGTCGCCACGATCGAGGGAGCCGGCCTGGTCCCCACCGTCGGCGATCCGGTCTTCGACAGCACCTGCAAGAAGGACACGGTCTTCAGCCAGGAGCCACGGGCGAACACCCAGCTGGAGAAGGGCGAGGGGGTCGCCATCCAGCTCTGCGGTGGCAAGCCGGAGGTGCCGATCCCGTCCGCTCTGGTCGACTCCCCGTTCAAGAACGTCGAGAAGCAGCTCAAGGAGCTGAATCTCAAGGTGGTGAAGAAGACGATCGACAGCCCCGTCGCCGAGGGGATCGTCACGAAGGTCGAGCCGCCCTCCGGCAGCAAGGTCGCCGAGCAGAGCACGGTGACGGTGACGGTCTCGAGGGGCAACATCCGCAAGGTGCCGAGCGTTGTCGGTTCCTCTGCGGAGGACGCGAAGCGGGAGCTGGAGCAGGCCGGGTACAGCGTGAGGATCGTCGACGGCGACGAGGTGCCGGCCGACCGCGCCGGCCGGGTCTCGGGTCAGAACCCGCGCGGCGGCACGAATCTCGAAAAGGGCAAGCAGGTGACCATCGAGGTCGACGTGCCCGAGCCCGCCCCGGAGCCATCCGAGCCGGCGGTCACCCCGCCGCCCAGCGGCAGCCCGACCCCACCACCGGGCCGCGGCGGTGGGCTGCCGCTCTCGACCGAACCTGCCAGGTTCTCCGAGCAGTGACGTGGCGACCCCGGCCCCGATCAGGGGCCGGGTCCCCGCTGCACGTTGACGTCAGGCGGCGGCGAACGCGGAGCGACGGCGGGTGTCGACCTCGGCGGCCAGCTTTGGGGCGCGTTCCAGCGCCTCGGGGTGACCGCAGCTCGCCAACCAGTTGGCCAGCATCAGGTGGCCGCCCTCGGTGAGCACCGACTCCGGGTGGAACTGGACGCCCTCGATCGGCAGCGTCCGGTGCCGCATGGCCATCACCACGCCGGAGTCTGTCCAGCCGGTGACCTCCAGCTCGTCCGGTAGCGTCTCGGGCAACACGGTGAGCGAGTGGTACCGGGTGGCGGTGAACGGGTCGGGCAGCCCGGCCAGCACCCCCACCGAGTGGTGCCGGACCTCGGAGGTCTTGCCGTGCAGCAGCTCCGGCGCGCGGGCCACGGTGGCGCCGAACGCCTCGCCGATCGCCTGGTGGCCCAGGCAGACGCCGAAGATGGGCAGCTCGCCCGCGTATCGGCGGATGACGTCGAGGCAGATGCCGGCCCGGTCCGGGCTGCCCGGCCCGGGGGAGAGCAGGACACCGGTGGCGTCGAGTCGCCCCACCTCCGCCACGTCGATCTCGTCGTTGCGCCGGACCTCGCAGTCCACGCCGAGCTGGCCGAGGTACTGCACCAGGTTGAAGACGAACGAGTCGTAGTTGTCGATCACCAGGACGCGCATCGACTCACCTGTCCGGAGCGGGGGGCGGGGGGTTGTTCTGGTCGGTGTCGTACGGCAGTTCGTGCTCGTCGCCGGACGGGGTGTTCCCGTCGACGCCAGGAGGAGCACCGCCCGGCACGCCGGAGTCCTGCGTGACCTGCACGTCGTCGAAGGGGAGTAGCGGCTCCGCCCACGGGAAGACCACGTACCAGAGCAGGGCCACCGTCGCGGCGGCCAGCAGCAGCGAGCCCGTCAGCTTGCCGGGCAGCCCCAGCGGCAGCTTGCGCCAGATCCAGCCGTACATCGTCAGCCCTCCAGCTCCGCAGGCTGGCCGTCAGCCTTGGGCTGGGTGTGGTCCAGCTCGGCGTGGACGATCAGGCGCTGGTAGTTGTCGAACTTCGGGTTGCAGGTGGTGAGGGTGAGGAGCTTCTTCGTCGGCTTCGCGGCCGGATTCGTCGGCACGGGGGCGACGACCTCGACCTGGTTCGGCTTGACGATCCGGGTCTCGCGCACCGTGTATACGTACCACTCGGTCTTGCCCTCGACCACGATGGCGTCGCCGGCGGCCAGCTCGTCCAGCCGCCAGAAGGTGGCCCGGTTGCGGTGGCCGGCGACCGAGAAGTTGCCCAGCTCGCCGGGGAGCGCGCTGTCCGGGTAGTGACCGGGGGCGTACCGGATGTCCTCCTGGCTGACGCCCTCGACCACGACCCAGTTCTTGTCCAGCTTGGGGATGTGGAGCCCGGCGATGGGGCTGCCGTGCACCGGTGGCTTCGGCTTCGCGGTGGGGCTCGCGCTGGGTGCCACGGTCGGGTCGCCGGTGGGGCCCCAGGCCTGGGCGAGTTGGCGGTCGAGGTCGTTCTGGTGGGCGTCGACGATGGCCGACTTGCCCCACACCTCGTAGCCGGCGAACAGGAGCACCACCAGGCCGAAGGTGATCAGCACCTCGCCGGTGACCCGTATTCCGGCGCGCAGCCGGGTCCAGAAGGACGGCCGGGTCAGTTCGTAGTAGACGCTCTTGTAGCCCTTGTCGGTCTGTTCGGCCCGGAGCTGGACCACCCGCTCGCCGCGGCGCGGCCGGGGTGGCTCGGTCGGCTCGGTGTCGGCCCCGGCCGGGTCTCCGCCCGCCGACGTGCGGGGCACGGCGCCCATCAGCGCGGTCGAGTCCAGGGCCGGGTCGGGGGCCGGCGGCGGGCCGGGCACTGCGGGAATGAGGGCGGTCGCGGCCGGGTCGGCAAAGCGGTCCGGCCCGCCGGGCCCCGGGAAACCGCCGCCGTCCGCCGCCGGCCTGGTGCGGTCGGCCGAGCGGTCGTTGACCGGGGGAAGGAAGTTGGTGGGGGCGTCGGCGGGGGAAACCGGCCCGTCCGCTGGCTCGGTGGCCGTTCGCCGTGGTGTGGTGGAGTACGGGTCGGGCTGCCGCTGAGTGCCCGAGGCGGGACGGTCCCGGGCCGGAAGTGGGGCCCCGGGCGGTCGCGCGGGGCCGGGCCAGGCAGGCGGCGTGTCCGGCGGCGTCGGTCGTCGGGCGGTCGGCGCCGGGTCACCGCTGTGGGGGGCCGCCGAACGGGGCGGCAGCACCGGCTCGGGCCAGGGGCCGGCGGGGCCGGGGCGCTCCGATGCGGCCGGGGCGGAGCGGTTGACCAGGGGGAGGAAGTCGGTCGGGTCCTCACCACGGTCGTGGTGTCGGCCGGCCCGGCGGTCGTCGGGTGTCCGATCGTCGGGCGTCCGGTTCATCTGGGCACCGTTGCCGCGCGCAGGGCGGTCGAGTCCTCGAAGGCCGGCACGGTGACGGTGGAAACCGTTTCCTGGTACCCGAGGTGGAAGTCTTTCACCACGCCCTTGAACACCCGGACTCCCTCGGAGGCGGCGAGGCCCTGCTGGAGGGCAGCGGGATCGCCGATCGCTACGATCTTGAACGGTGGGGAGTACACCCGGCCGTGCAGCAGCAGGGTGTTACCGACGCAGCGTACCGCGCTGGTGGCGAGCACGCGGACGTTCATGATGGACATGGCCTCCGCGCCGCCGGCCCAGAGTGCGTTCACCACCGCCTGGACGTCCTGCTGGTGGACGACCAGGTCATCGTTGCTGGCGCCCTTGGGCAGCCCCTGCTCCGGGAGTCGGGGGGCGTCGTTGAGCTCGACGGTGACCCCGGCCCCGGTGAGTGCGGTGAACCCGGCGGACTGTCGGTTCACGGCGGCCCGGTCCCGCTGATCCCGGATCGGCTCGTCGGAGTCCGCGAGGTCGGCCGTGGAGCTCTCGACCTCGGCCCGCAGCCGGGCGGCCTGCCGCTCGCCGGCCGCGACCTGCTCACGGCGGTCCTCGATGAGCTGGGTGAGCTGGGGGCGGCGGTCCTCGCGTAGGGCGGTGCCGCTGGCGGTTGTCGCCGTGGTGGTGAAGAGCAGCCCGGCCGCGGCGGCGATCAGCGGCACCCCGATCGACCAGCCCGGTCGGCGCTGGCGTCGCTTCCGGGGCAGGAGGGCGACGACCGCCCGTCGGAGGGCCTTCTGCCAGGAGGCCGCGCCGGATGTGTACTCCACCGAGCCGTCCTTCCGCGTCGTGTGTGTCGGCCCGCCACGACGCGGACCGGTGCGCCGACCCGAACAGTCCCGCCTTTTTCGGTCACTCCGCGCATCGGAGTGACCCCATTCATGGCCTGGGCGGGTCTTCGGGACTACGCTGGCTATCGAAACATTATTGGCCATGGACCGTCGCCCCCGCGCCCGGTTGTCAGGCCGGACGAGGTCGTCACCCCTCTGGAGAGCGTCGTGCCCAAGTCTCAGGTCCGCAAGAAGAAGGTGTACACCCCCCCGACGGACGTACGTCCGACGGCGATGGCGGCGACGCGTAAGCCTAGCCCGGTCTGGCTGCCGGTCACGGCAGTCGCGCTGATCGTCGCCGGCATCGGCTGGCTGGTGATCTACTACCTCTCCGAGCAGGCGTACCCGGTCATGTCGTGGGGTTACTGGAACCTTGCGGTGGGCTTCGGCGCGATGGTCGGCTCCCTGGTCCTGCTCTCCCGCTGGCGCTGACCGGGCCGGGCGGTGCCCGGCCCCCGTCGTCCCCGCTCGCGGAGACGATCACATCACCTCGGCGAGCCCCTGCCCGGCGCTTCGGCGCCGGGCACCTTATGGTGTCCGCAGGACGGCGCGGCCGGGGTGCGAGAAGGTTCACGTTACCGTTGGGTAACTTTGCGCGTAGGCTGCACCGCATGACCGAGCGGAGCTGAGGTCATCGACCGGTCCGGTCGGGGTGCGGTGACGGCGCAACGCCGGTCGCACCCCTGACCCGGCCCCGGTCGCCGAGCCGCTCGACAGGCAGCAGACCGGGAGGCCAACTCGATGGGCAGCGTCCAGATCGTCACCACGATCCTCGCGGCCGCCATCACCGCGGTGGCGGTGTGGCTTGCGGTGCGCGCGGTCATGAAGATGACGGCGGTGATCCGTTTGGGTCAGCCCGACCCGGAGCGTTTCACCGACAAGGGCACCCGCACCACGACCATGCTGGCCGAGACCGCCGGCCACACGCGGATGCTCCGGTGGAGCGTGGTGGGCGCCGCGCACTGGTTCGTGATGGTCGCGTTCGTCGTGCTCTCGTTGCTGGTGCTCGAGGCGTACTTCGAGGTGGTCAGCCCGAACGGCGGGCTGCCGGTGATCGGGCACTGGACGATCTTCGGCCTGGCCACCGAGATCATCGCCGTGTTGGGCCTGGTCGGCATCCTGGTGCTGATGGCGATCCGGCTGCGCAACCGGCCCACCCGGCCGGGTGGCCTCTCCCGGTTTACCGGCTCGACCATGTGGCAGGGCTACTTCGTCGAGTGGGTGGTGCTGCTGGTCCTGATCTTCGGTTTCCTGATTCGGGGCTTCAAGGTCGCCACCGACCAGTTCGAGTACCCGGTCTGGGCGACCCCGCTCAGCCATGCGATCGGCAACGGGCTGCCGGCCTGGGAGGCCGGCGTCAGCGTCGCCGCGCTGATCAAGATCGCCATCTCGATGACCTGGCTCATCGTGATCTCGCTGAACGTCACCATGGGCGTCGCCTGGCACCGCTTCCTGGCGTTCCCCAACATCTTCTTCAAGCGCAACCCGGGTCGGGCCGGTTCCGGCCTCGGCGCCCTGCGGCCGATGATGAGCCAGGGCAAGCCCCTCGACTTCGAGGAGGCCGACCCGGAGTCCGACCAGTTCGGTGTCGCCCAGGTCGAGCAGTTCACCTGGAAGGGCCTGCTGGACTTCAGCACCTGCACCGAGTGCGGTCGCTGCCAGTCGCAGTGCCCCGCCTGGAACACCGGAAAGCCGCTGTCGCCGAAGCTGCTCGTGCTGAGCCTGCGCGACCACGCGTACGCCAAGGCGCCCTACCTGCTGGCCGGTGGCGGCAAGGACCTGACCGGCGAAGAGAAGGCCACCGCCGCCCAGCTCGCCCACATGGACGTGCTGGCGCTTGCGGAGGCCGAGAAGCCGTTGATCGGCGGGGCCGAGGACGGCGGCATCATCGACCCCGACGTGCTCTGGTCCTGCACCACCTGCGGGGCGTGCGTCGAGCAGTGCCCGGTCGACATCGAGCACGTCGACCACATCGTCGACATGCGCCGCTACCAGGTGCTGATCGAGTCGAGCTTCCCGTCCGAGGCCGGCGTGATGCTGCGCAACCTGGAGAACAAGGGCAACCCGTGGGGCGCCCCGCCGAACACCCGCGAGGACTGGACCAAGGGACTCGACTTCGAGGTGCCCCGGGTCGGCGAGGTCGAGGACTTCGAGTACCTCTTCTGGGTCGGCTGCGCCGGCGCGTTCGAGGACCGGGCCAAGAAGACCACCCGGGCGGTCGCCACGCTGCTCAACGAGGCCGGCGTGAAGTTCGCCATCCTCGGCGAGGGAGAGACCTGCACCGGTGACCCGGCCCGCCGGATCGGCAACGAGTTCGTCTTCCAGATGCTCGCCCAGCAGAACGTCGAGACCCTGAACGAGGCGTTCGACGGCCGGGAGAAGAACAAGCGCAAGATCGTCGCCACCTGCCCGCACTGCTTCAACACCCTCGGCAACGAGTACGGGCAGCTCGGCGGCGAGTTCGAGGTGGTGCACCACACCCAACTCCTGGCCCACCTGGTCAGCACCGGCAAGCTCACCCCCGTCCAGCCGGTCGACGGCGGTGTCACCTACCACGACCCCTGCTACCTGGGCCGGCACAACCGGGTCTTCGCCCCGCCGCGCGAGGTCCTCGACAGCTCCATCGAGGGTGGCATCACCGAGATGCCGCGCAACAGCGAGCGCTCCTTCTGCTGCGGCGCCGGCGGCGCCCGGATGTGGATGGAGGAGAAGATCGGCAAGCGGATCAACGTGGACCGGGTCGAGGAGGCCATGGCCACCGGGGCGAAGACCATCGCGGTCGGCTGCCCGTTCTGCTCGACGATGCTCAACGACGGGGTGAACGGCAAGGGCGCCGGCGAGCAGGTCGAGGTCGTCGACGTCGCCAGCGTGCTGCTCCGCTCCGTCAAGCCGGCGGACGCCGCCGGCGCGAAGGAGACGGCCCCGGCCGGAAGCTGACGGCAGACACCCGAACGCGGCGCCACCCGGACGGGGGTGGTGCCGCGTCGTCGTCGAGATCTGACGGCTGCGCGTAGCCGTGTGCAAGGCGGCCGGTCATGGAACAATCGCGCCGAGGTGAACCGATCATCGACAGTCTTCTTGTTGCCACGGTGTTGCCCTTGGTCGGCTTCGTGCTGCTGACAGCGGGTAATGCCTTCTTCGTTGCGGCCGAGTTCGCCCTGGTCACTGTGGACCGGCCGGAGATCGACCGGCGGGCTGCGGCCGGCGACAGCGCGGCGGCCACCGTCCGCAATGCGCTGCACGAGCTCTCCTTCCAGCTCTCCGGGGCGCAGCTCGGCATCACCATCACCGCGCTGCTCACCGGATATCTCGCCGAGCCGGCGTTGGCCCGCCTCTTCACCCCGTTGCTGCACCCGCTGGGGGCGGACGCCGACCGGTTCACCCCGTTCCTCGCCCTCGCCCTGGCGACCCTGCTCTCCATGCTCTTCGGCGAGCTGGTGCCGAAAAACCTGGCGCTGGCCCGGCCGATGCCCACCGCGTTGGCCACTGCCCGGGGGATGCGCGGCTTCTCCCGGACGTTCGGGTGGCTGATCAAGGGGCTGAACAACTCGGCGAACACCCTGGTCCGGGGCCTGGGGGTGGAGCCGCAGGAGGAGTTGGCGAGCGCCCGATCCCCGGAGGAGCTGGGCCTGCTCGCGGTGATCTCGGCCCGGGCCGGCGCGCTGCCCCCGGACATCGCGATGCTGCTGCGGCGCACCATCCGCTTCGGCGACAAGCGGGCCGCCGAGGCGATGACCCCCCGGGTGGACGTGATCGCCCTGCGCGCCACAGCCAGCGTGGCCGAGCTGCTCGCCCTCGCCCGGCAGACCGGCCGAACCCGGTTCCCGGTCTTCGAGGAGACCCTCGACCTGGTCACCGGCGTCGCGGCGGTGCCGGACGCACTGGGCGTACCGCTGGCCCGCCGACCCACCACCACCGTCGCGTCGGTGGCCCGCGAGCCGGTGTACGTGCCGGAGAGCCTCGACCTCGACGGCGTCCTCGCGGCACTCAAGGCGGCCGGCGCGGATCTGGCGATCGTGGTCGACGAGTACGGCGGCACCGACGGCGTGGTGACCGTCGAGGACCTGGTGGAGGAGCTGGTCGGGGAGATTGCCGACGAGTTCGATCCGGCGGCGGTCGACGACGTCTGGCCGGCCGAGCTGACCGTGCCGGGCGGCGAGCGCACCGTCCTGGTCGACGGGGTGCTGCGCGAGGACGAGCTGGTCGAGCAGACCGGCTTCCGGCTGCCCGAGGGGCCGTACGAGACCCTCGCCGGCTTCCTGATGGCCCGGCTCGGGCACATTCCGCTGGCCGGGGAGACGGTCGAGGAGAGCGGGTACGAGTTCACCGTGGTCGAGGTCGAGCGGCACCGCATCGAGCAGGTGCGGGTGGTCCGCCCAGAGGAGCCCGGCGACAATGACTGAACTGCTGATCACCGTGCTGCTGCTCTTCGGCAACGCGTTCTTCGTCGGCAGCGAGTTCGCGCTCATCGCGTCCCGGCGGACCGTGATCGAGCCGCTCGCGGCGACGTCGAAGCGGGCCCGCTGGGCGCTGTCGGCGATGAACCAGATCCCGCTGATGATCGCCGGGGCGCAGCTCGGCATCACGATCTGCTCGCTGGGGCTGGGCGCGATCGCCGAACCGGCGCTGGCCCACCTGCTGGAGGTGCCCTTCCGTGCCCTGGGGCTGCCGAACGGGGCCGTCCACCCGGCGGCCTTCCTGATCGCCCTCGGCGTGGTGGTCTTCCTGCACACCGTCGTCGGCGAGATGGTGCCGAAGAACATCACCCTCGCCGGGCCGGAACCGTCGGCGCTCTGGCTGGGCCCGGCCATGCTCGCCTTCTGCACGGCGACCAAACCGCTGCTGCTGGCCATGAAGTGGGCGGCGAAGCGGGTGCTGGGGCTGTGGCGGGTCGAGGCGACGGACTCGGTCAAGACGGTCTTCACCGCCGAGGAGTTGGCCGGGCTGGTGGCGCAGGCCCGCACGGAGGGGCTGCTCGACGCGGAGGAGCACGCCCGGATCACCGGGGCGCTGGCACTGCACACCCGCACCGCGGCGGACGCCCTGCAACCCTGGTCGACGGTGACCACGGTGGCCGAGGACGTCTCGCCGGCCTCCCTGGAGGTGCTGGCCACCCGGACGGGTCGGTCTCGGTTCCCCGTGGTGCAGCGGGCCACCCGCAAGGTGCTCGGCTTCGTGCACGTGAAGGACGTGCTCGGGTATGCCGGGGCGGACCGCCGCGCGCCCGTGCCCGCCGAGGTGTACCACCCGCTGGCCGTGGTTCCGCCGGATCGCACGCTGGCGGATCTGTTGCTGTCGATGCGCCGCGAGCGGCGGCACATGGTTCTGGTGAGCGACGGCCGTCTGCCCCTGGGCGTGGTGACCCTCGACGACGTGTTGACGGCCATCGTCGGCTGAGTCGTGGTCGCGCGGGCAACCCGTTGTGCGGGAAGGGTTGTCGGAGCGTCACGGTGGGCCAACCCACCTTGATTCCCCACATAGGCCTCCCCTAATGTGGGGCGCTGACCGCTGTGGGTCGTCTGCCTCGATCTCTTCCCTCTCGCGAGGCGCCCGGCGGTCGGTTGCGAAGGAGTCGATGCCGGTGGCAACCACGCCCCTCCATCGTCGTGCCCCGGGACGGTCACCTGTTCGTCCGGGTGGCGCCCGTCGGTTCGTACACCGCCTACTCACCCTGGTTGCGGCCGTTGCCGTGGGCGCGGGAACGCTGACCGCGCCCGCGTACGCCGAGCCCTCGGTCGACGAGATCGAGGCGGCGATCGACAAGCAGTGGGAGCAGCTTGAACCCACTATCGAGCAGTACAACAAGGTCCGCGCCCAGATGAAGGTGAACAAGAAGAAATCGGGGGAGCTGGAGAAGAAGATCGAGCCGCTCACGCTCGAGACCGAGCTGGCGATGAACCGGGTCGGTGACCTTGCCTCCCGCTACTACATGTCCGGCCCGTCGCAGGACCTCGGTGCGCTGCTGGTCAGCACCACGCCGGGAACGCTCGCCGAGCAGCTCACCATGCTGGACCGGCTGGCCGCGGAGGAGCGCCGACAGCTTGAGGGCGTGCTCGCGGTCCGGGCCAAGTTCGACAGCCAGAAGCTGAAGCTGGACACGCTGATCACCGCCCAGGAGAAGCAGACCAAGGAGTTGGCGGCCAAGAAGACGCAGATCAACTCCGAGATCAAGCGGCTGCAGGCGTCGATGCCGAAGACCACGGTCTCCGTTGCCGGCTGCCCGACGATCGAGGGTGTGGTCAACGCGGCGGCCCGGACCGCCATCCGGACCGCCTGCGCCCAGGTCGGCGACCCGTACGTCTGGGGTGCCACCGGCCCGAACTCGTTCGACTGCTCCGGCCTGACCCAGTTCGCCTACCGGGCGGCCGGGATCTCGCTGACCCACTTCACCGGGGCACAGTGGAACGAGGGCCGCGCCATCCCGCGCTCGGAGGCTCGCCCGGGTGACCTGGTGTTCTTCTTCAGCGACCTGCACCACGTCGGCCTGTACCTGGGCAACGACCAAATGGTGCACGCGCCCCGGGCCGGCAAACCGGTCCAGGTGGCGAGCATCAACCACATGCCGGTCGCCGGCTTCCGCCGCCCCGGCTGACCTTCGGCGCAGCCCCCGCAGGGGGCCGCGCCCAGCCGGCGTCCCGGCGTGGTCCCCGCGAAGGCCGCCCGGACGCAGCGGACGAGGAAGGCCCCCGGTCACTCGACCGGGGGCCTTCCTCGTGCCGTGCGGCGAGCGTCAGCGGGGCGCGCCCAGCGGGGACGCCACGAGGTTCACATCGGCGCGGTCGACGTACATGATCCGGTGGCCGAACTGGATCTGCACGTACTTCTTCTCGCCCCGGATCACCGTCCAGTCGCCGGGACCGGAGCCGTCGAACGTGCTGGCCCGGTAGTACTCGCTGGGGAGCACCGCGCCGACGGCGTAGCGCTGGCCGGCGGAGAGGGTGTACTGCAACGGCGAGATCGGCTGGTATGGCACCCCGGCCGGGTACGCCGCCTCCTCCGGGTACGCCCGCCCGTACACCGGGATCGTCGTCTTTCCGGCCTTCGGGGTGGCCACCAGGCCGACGGTCCACGCGGCGGTGGGCGCGGAGGCCGGATTGTGGAACCACGCCTTCTGCCCGAGGTACCAGATTGCCGTCCAGTCGCCGTCACGGCCGGCGAGGGCGTACGTCTGTCCGGCCGAGGCGCGGGCGCCGTGGTCGGAGACGGCCATCGTGGCGGGCGTGCCGTTGGGGCGCAGCGCGATGTCGTTGACCAGCGGCGCGTCGGCGCTGGGCGCGGAGCGCAGCACCACCGACGAGGAGCCGCGCGACGGGCACGGCACGCCCACCGTGACGCAGCCGGTGAACGCGGGCCGGTTGGTGGCGAAGTCCGGGTCGATCCGCACCATCCCGGTCAGCGGGGTGGGCAGGTTCAGCTCCGGGGCGCGCAGCAGGTCGAAGTAGTGCGACCAGTCCCAGTAGGGCCCCGGGTCCCAGTGCATGCCGCGCACGTTCGCCGCGACCGTGCCGGGCACGTTGTCGTGGCCGATGATGTGCTGCCGGTCCAGCGGGACGCCGTGGCGCAGCGCGAGGTACCGGACCAGCTTCGACGAGGTGCGGTACATCGCCTCGGTGTACCAGGTGCCCTGGGCGGCGAAGCCCTCGTGCTCCAGGCCGATCGACTTGGAGTTGACGTACCAGTTGCCGGCGTGCCAGGCAACGTCCTTGGTCTTCACGTGCTGGGCGATGTGCCCGTCCACCGAGCGAAGCGTGTAGTGCCAGCTCACGTAGGTCGGGTCCTGGACCATGTTGAGCGTGCCCGCGTAGCTGCCCTCGGTGTCGTGGATGAGGATGTATTCGACCTTCTGCCGCTTCGGCCGGTCGGAGAGGTCGTGGTTGCCGTAGTCCCCGGGGTCGGCGCCGAGCGACTGGTACGGCGCGGGGATCCACTCGCAGGAGATGGTCGAGGGGCACTCCAGGCCGTCGGGGCGTGGCTGCGGGCGTAGGCCGAGCCGGTCCAGCCAGGACTTCTGCGGGGTCAGCGCGCGGGCGGCAAGGGTCACCCGCTGCCCGTCGTCGGTCACCCGGGTCTCGCCGGCGGTGATCTCGCCGAAGACCTCGTCGGCGAAGGCCGCCGCCGCGTCGGCGCCGTCCGCGCCGGAGTACCGGGCCACCGCGCCGTACCAGGCCGCCGGGTCGGTGGCGGTTCCGACCGGGGCGCCGATCTGCTGCTGGTACGACGCGAGCAGCGCCGCCCCGCCGCGGATGTTCGTCGGCGCGTCGGTGCGCAGGGCCGCCTCGTCAGCCCCGATGAGGGTGGCTGCGGTGTCGAGGGTCTGCAACGACTCGACGCTCGGGGCCTCGTCGGCCTTCGGCTGGGCGGGGGCCAGGGCGGTGCGGGAGTCGTCCCCGCGTGGGTCCTCGGCACCGGAGTCGTGGTGGGTGCCGGTCGGCAGGGCGGTCACGTAGTCGGCGTCGGTGAGGTGCATCGGCCCGTACCCCCCGCTGGTGCTCGGGGTGCCGGCGTTGGTGTCCCAGCGGGACTGGAGGTAGGAGACGCCGAGCAGGACGCTCTCCGGCACGCCGAACTCGGCGGCGGCGTCGGCATACTGCTGCTGGCGGTCGGGGGTCTGGTTAGCTGCGGCCGAGGAAACGGCGGTGCCGAGGGGTACGAGGGCCGTGGTGGCGGCCACGGCGGCGGCGAGCAGGATCCGCCTGCTCGACGACGCGACGGAACGGTGCATCGAATCTCCTGAGGGGTCTGCGGTTGAGGTCACCTTCCCGCCGTCGCCCTCCCTCCGTCAATAGCCTTCCCCCAAGTGCCTCGATGTGAAGGAAACTTCCGTCCCGGGCGTTACGGTGTGTCACCGCCCGGAGGGTTGCGGATCTATAACAGGCGTCTCTACTCTGGTCAATCGTCGGCCGGTAGTTGCACCGCCCAGCCGGGAGGTGACGGCCCGACACCGCCGAGTCGCCTCCGGGCGAACCGGGGACCCAGGTACGCCGGGGTGAATCCGCAGCACCGCTGCGGTAGGGCGCTCTCCCTTCCCGCCCGAACCCGTCAGCTAACCCGGTAGGCGGTCAGGGAAGAAGGAGAACTGAGCCCGGTGGCACACCATGCCCTGCGGCACCCGGCACGCCGATCGGCCGACGCCGACCGGATGCCGGCCACGCCGCGCCAACGCTGGTCACGCTTCACCACCGCCCTCGCCGCTCTCGCCGGCGCCGCCGTCGTCCTGACCGGCGCACCGACCGTGGCCCACGCCGACCCCTCGGTCGCCGAGATCGAGCGGCAGATCGACCAGGACTGGAACAAGCTCGAACCGCTCATCGAGCGGCACAACGCCACCCGCCAGGACCTCGCCGCCAAGCGCCGGCAGGCCGATGCGCTCGCCAAGCGGATCGGGCCGTTGCAACGCCGGGTCGACGAGGCGATGGATAAGGTCAGTGGCCTCGCCGTCGAGGCGTACAAGAGTGAGAACCTCTCGGGGATGAATGCGCTGCTCGGCAGCCGCTCGCCCAGCCAGCTCATGGGGCAACTGGAGATGCTCGACCAGTTCGCCGAGCGCCAGCAGCGCGAGGTCCGGACGGTCATCGACCTCCGCGACGAACTGGCCGCGAAGAAACGGCCGCTGGACGAGATGGTCATCCAGCTTGCCCGCACCGAGGCGCAGCTCGCGGCCAAGCGGAAGCAGATCAACACCGAGATCGACCGGCTCCAGAAGCTACGGCTCACGGTGTACGGCAACGGTGGCGGCGGCTCGCTGCGCCCCGCGCCCTGCCCGGCCGCCTACCCCGGCGGCGGCGCGGGGGTCGCGGTGAAGTTCGCCTGCGCCCAGATCGGCAAGCCCTACGTCTGGGGCGCCGAGGGACCGAACTCGTACGACTGCTCGGGCCTGATGCTGGCCGCCTGGGCCAAAGCCGGCGTGTCGCTGCCGCACAACGCCGCTCAGCAGCGATCGGTGACCGCCCGAGTGAGCCGCGCCGACCTGCGCCCCGGCGACCTGGTCTTCTACTACGCCGACCTGCATCACGTCGGCATGTATGTGGGCAACGGCTGGGTGGTGCACGCCTCCCAGGCCGGCCAGCCCATCAAGATGAAGCGCGTCGACGACGGCCAGATCAACAGCTACGGCCGCCCCGCCTGAGAGGGGTAAGGAGGGGCCCCTTCTTAACGCATACGGTCGAGAAGGGGCCCCTTCTCACACCCAAGAGGGGCGTCAGCGGGTCGGCCAGGTGCGCCAGCTCTGCCAGGAGCGGCTCGGGGTCGGGCCCCGCTGCCCCTGGTAACGCGAGCCGTAGACCGCCGAACCGTACGGGTGCTCCGCCGGCGAGGAGAGCCGGAAGATGCAGAGCTGGCCGATCTTCATGCCCGGCCAGAGCGTGATCGGCAGGTTCGCCACGTTGGACAGCTCCAGGGTGACGTGCCCGGAGAAACCCGGGTCGATGAACCCGGCGGTCGAGTGGGTGAGCAGACCCAACCGGCCCAGCGAACTCTTGCCCTCCAGCCGGCCCGCGAGCTGGTCGCCGAGCGAGATGACCTCCAGCGTGGAGGCGAGCACGAACTCCCCGGGATGCAGCACGTACGGCTCGCCGTCGGGCACCTCCACCGGGGAGGTCAACTCGTCCTGCTGCACCGACGGGTCGATGTGTGTGTAAAGGTGGTTGTTGAAGACCCGGAAGAGCTTGTCGAGGCGTACGTCGATGCTCGACGGCTGCACAAGGGTGGGCTCGAACGGCTCCAGCGCGAGCGTCCCGGCCTTCAGCTCGTTGACGAGATCGCGGTCGGAGAGCAGCATCGCCACACCATAGCGAGCCTGGTCGGTGGGTCTGTCATCGCCCGCTGCGCCCGGCGTGCCGCGCTCGCCTGTCGTACAGGTGTTCGATAGAATGTCCACATGGCTTCCTGGTCCGAATTCGCCGCTGACGAGCCACGACTCGCCGGCGGGATCCGCCTCCTCATGCAGCAGTACGGGCCGGGCTTCGGCTACCTGGCCACCGTCCGCGCCGACGGTGGGCCCCGGGTGCACCCGGTCTCCCCGGTGATCACCGACGACGGGCTCTTCTGCTTCATCATCGACTCGCCGAAGCGGCGCGACCTCGAACGCGACGGCCGCTACGCGCTGCACTCCTTCCCGCCGGAGGACAGCGACGACGAGGCGTACGTGGCGGGACACGCGTGGCCGGTGACCGACCAGGCCCGGATGGCCCGGCTCGCCGAGCTGGGGCGGGCCGCCCCGCAGGTGGACTGGCGGCTGTTCGAGTTCACCGTCGACGTGGCGATGCTCGCCCGCCGCTACCAGGGTGGCGCCGTCTTCCCGGGCGGCGGCCCGGGGCAGCCGGCCGTGCAGGTGTGGCTCGACCCCCGAGCCGCCGGTGACCCGGGCGGCGCCCCGGTGGGCGTACCGGATCAGGGGCCGGCCCGGCACGCCCGCAACGCCCACCGCGCGGCGGCCTGACCCCCCGACGACGCCGGTGCCGGCCCCGTCGAAGGACGGAGCCGGCACCGGAGGGTCAGGAACAGGGGAGCGTCAGGCCGCGCGGTACGCGTTCCACGCGGTCAGCATCCGGCTCGCCTGCCCGGTGGTGAACTGGTACATGCACGAGTCGTAGGTGTAGTCCATGAAGTTGGTGATCGGGTCCAGGCCGGTGGCGGTGCAGGTGTTCCGCCCGGTCGGGCACTGGTACGCCGGCGAGGCCTCCGCCGGGGTGTCACCCACGCTGTCGCCCGAGCCGGAGCAGCCGCCCTGGAAGGTGTGGTACAGGTTCAGCCAGTGGCCGACCTCGTGGGTGCCGGTGTCGCCCTGGTTGTAGTTGGTGGCGGTGCCGCCCGGCAGCGACTCGCTCAGCGCGACGACGCCGTCCATACTGCTCAGCTTCCGCTGCGGGAAGGTCGCCCAGCCGAGCAGGTCGTCGCTCAGCTCGCCGAGGTACATGTTCAGGGTGTTCTTGCCGCCCTCACGCAGCGAGGTCTTCATCGAGCGCTCGGCCGACGAGCCCGACACGATCGGGTACCACGCCGGGTTCGTGACCCGGTTGATCTTTTGGAGCTGGAAGCTGAAGGCGGTCGCCGCGCCGCCGGTGCCACCGCTGTAGGCATTGTTCAGCACGGTGATCTGCGAGGTGATCAGCGAGTCCGGGATGTTGCCGCCGGCCCGGGTGCTGTTCTCCTGGATGACGTGCACGACGACCGGGATGGTCACGGTGGCGAGCGTGCCGGCGCCGGCGCCGGCACGGAAGTTGGCCCGCTCGCGCAGGGCGCCAGCCAGGTCGGCCTCGCGCTCGCGGACCTGTGCGGCGGTCAGCTCGTTGGGTTCGTGCTTGGCCTGCGCGCCCGCCTTGACCCGGGCGTCGGAGTGCACGTCGGCCGGCTCGGCGCAGATCTCCGCCGGGGCGGCGGAGAAGGCCGAAGCGGCCGGAACGACGCCCACGGCAGCGGTGCTGAGCAGCAGCGCGAGGGTCGTCGACGCGACGCCTGCGGTGCGCCGGGTCAGCAGGTTGGGACGGAGTCCCATGGGCCCACCTCTTTCTGGCAGCGCGGCAGGGGGTGTGTCGCGCCATGGCTGAAACGTGCGGCAGACGTTACAACCGATCGAGGGATTTGAGAACGGCTATATATTGCCGGCGTGAAACTTTTACGGTTCATCGATGGCTCGGGGGATCGCGGGGAGGTCGGCGGCGCGCGACGGGGTGCCTGGATGCACCCGGCGACGCCGTCGGGTACAGTGGTGCCGCCTGCGGGTGTAGTTCAATGGCAGAACATCAGCTTCCCAAGCTGACAGTGCGGGTTCGATTCCCGTCACCCGCTCCACACACGTAAGCCCTGGTCAGGACAGACGTCCCGCCAGGGCTTCCGTGGTTCTAGGGCCTGCTGAAACAGGGGGGCCATTAGCGGGCCATTAGCTCGCCTCGGCGGCCGGTCCGTCGCCCTCGGCAACCCGCTTGATCTTGCGCTTGCTCGGTTTGCGCCGGGCCGCCTTGACGGCCTTGTCGATCGCGTCGGCGATGCCCTGGTCGGCCTCCCGGTTGGCGTGCTGGTAGATCAGCGCGGCGCGCGGGCTGTCGTGCCCCATCCGGGCCATGATGTCGCGCAGGCTCGCGCCTGGTGCCCGCGACGCGAGGGTGTTGCCGGTGTGCCGCAGGTCGTGGAAGTGCAGCCCGGCCGCGCCGATCGCGGCTACCGCCTCGGGCCACTTGACCAGCTTGTTGAAGTTGCCGCGCCAGAGGTTCCGGCCGCTCTCGCCGGTGAACACGAACGCCTCGGGTGCAGGCGGCTCAGCGCATTCACGGTGCCGTCCGGCTGCACAGTGCACCATCCCCCGTGTCCCCCGCCGTCCCCCGTGTCCCCGCCCTCCCCCGTGTCCCCGCCGTCCCCCGTGTCGCCCAAGGGGGACTGAGCTGCGAGAACAGGGGGGACTGAGGTCCTTCTTCCGTGTCCCCGAAGCGAAGATCACCGCACTATCGACCGCGAAAATCAGCCAACCGTGGCCCCAAGTCGGGACAAGTAATGCCGGTTCAGCTTAGGAATTCAACTGGCGATCAATTTCTCTCATAGCCCACAATGTTTCGCGGTATTTATGCTCAAACATGGCCTGATATTCCGCCGCTTCCTGGAGACGCTTTTGGATCGTGCGGCGCTTAGCTTCTAACGTGTGCCTCTCTAAAAGTAGGCCCTCTTTCTCCGATTGGCTCGCAGCTTGCTGAAGCGCTATTTCAATGTCTTCGCATTTCATGTTAATGCGCGATATCTCATCTTGGGCGCTTTCGAGATTGCGAACAGTGTAGTGAAGTCTTGCTTGGAGCTCATTGCTCCGGCTTGCCAGCTCTTGCCGCTCATGATGGCGGTAGTCTGCTGTTGGCAACTCCCCGGCCTGTCGGATGGTTTCGCTACTTACATTGGCATTGAGGTACTTAGTTGCATGGAATAAAAGTGTTTGAGTGCTCATTAGTACTAGCTGAGCTCCACACCACCGATGCACCTCCTCGGCCAGTTCGGGCTGGGCGGCGATAATCTTTCCTTTTGCTTTGAGGTACCAATCCTCTTTCCGATCGCCTGTAACGAATACCAAGTGGCTGGTGGACCGCCGATTTGCCTCGTCCAGGGTTTGCCGCCAAACGAAATAGTCGCCGTGCCCTCCGGTGGACTTGCCGGCATCTTTGAAGCCAGGAGGTATTTTTTCCTTGGCCCTACGCTCTGCTTCGGTCAGCGCATCGGCACGGTTCTGCTCGTCAAACTCGTCGCCGACGCGATCGCCTATAATTCCTTGAAGGCTTGAAAGGATAGGATCGTCGCTCTCAATTTCATCCGGGGCATGATCGTCGCTCAATCGCTTGACGGATTTTCGCAGCGAGCCAAAAACTTGCTGTAGCTGCATTAAGAGTCGGTCTCGCTCCTCGTCAGTCAGGGCGGCCTGATTGGATAGATTTCTAATCTTGCCCTCTAGGTCCGTCTGAGCAGTTTGTTTGTGTGAGTCAATGACACTGAGGACAGCATCGTAGGTTGCACGCCGCTCCGCCATCACTTCGAGCCTGTTTCGGTGAAATTCCAAGCCCACCTGATGAGGCACCCATACCCGATTGCCGAGGGTGCGAAGCGTTGATAGCAACTCTTCACGAGCTTTCGGAGCAAACCGGTATGCAGAAAGCAGCACGTTGGTGTCCAGGACGACGAACCCGCTTGTTAGAGCTACCCGAATTGTCTCATCGGAAGGAGTAAGAAAGTGCGTGAATGCTCCGCTGAAGCTTTTTGCCACACTTACTCCTCTGATCGCTTCGGTCCTACTAGGACGCGCGGTGCTAGACCCGACTCCAGCACGCGCCCAGCATAGAGGGTGATGAACATCCTCGGTTGCCTTGGTGCAAGGTCCTCCGATGCCTCGGTCGGTATCTCTTCGCCGAGCGGGCCGGGCCATTAGCGGGCCATTACTTCTTGCAGCTCTAGGTCACTCCAGTCCACCTGATGAGTTGTCGAACCAGTAGCAACGTCGGTTCTCGGCGGATCTTGTACGGTTCCCAAGCTGACAGTGCGGGTTCGATTCCCGTCACCCGCTCCACACACGGAATCCCTGGTCAGGACAGACGTCCCGCCAGGGCTTCCGTGGTTCTAGGGCATGCTGAAACAGGGGTGGGCCATTAGCTCGCCTCGGCGGCCGGTCCGTCGCCCTCGGTAACCCGCTTGACCTTGCGCTTGCTCGGCTTGCGCCGGGCCGCCTTGACCGCCTTGTCGATCGCGTCGGCGATGCCCTGGTCGGCCTCCCGGTTGGCGTGCTGGTAGATGCGGCGGCGTCGGGCGCTTCGGGTTGCGCGCTGGGTCGGCCTTCGCCGCCCGCTCCCGCCACGGCGGACACGTCGCGTGCTGGGCTCGGCGGTTGCCGGCGCGGTGACGTCCTTCTCGGTTCGACACGGTGCTCCCCTGTCGGTTGAGATTGGAGGGGGACCGCCCGCGCGTCGCAAGGGGGAAGGACCGGGGCGGTCCCCCGACAGGCGCGAGCCGGGGCGCTACGCCGCCGACCCGTGCCGCCCCATGGGCAGCGTGCCCAGAATCGCTGACCCAATACGTTGCGTTACGGGCCCTTGTCCGTTCGGAACGTTCAGGGGAAAAGACGGGGTGAATCGGGCCGTGCAGGCCGCGATGGTCGAGGCGGGTCACACCGCCGCGAGACCAGACAATTGACCTGTTGAGGACGAGAGCATGGATGACCTGACCGGCTTGCGGTGGAGGAAGTCCACCCGCAGCAGTTCCAACGGCGGTGCCTGCGTCGAGGTTGCCGACCACATCTCCGGTGTCGTCGCCGTACGGGACAGCAAGGACCCGGCGGGGCCGGTGCTCACCTTCCCCCCGAGCGCCTGGCGCGCGTTCGTCGCCGACGTGACCGAGCGAGCCTAATGGCCATCAACGCAGCGGATCACCTGTCTTCGCCGTGCTCTTTCGCCCACCGGGCCACCAGGGTGCTCTTGCCGATGCCGCCGAGGCCGTGGACCGCCTGCACGATCACCACGCCAGGCTCCTGAACCGCCGCGTCTAGCCGGCTAAGCGCCCGCACGACCGACGAAGAGCCGCCGCCGCCCCGGAAGGTTGACCAGCCCGGCCGGTGCCGGCACCTCCTCCGACGCGACCAGGGCCTCCGCCGGCAGCACCGTGACGTGCTGGGTGTTGGTCGCGTTGGCGCCCGTGGAGGCGATGCCAGGGATGCCGCCGGCCGTGATCGGACCCGACCCGTCCGCGCCCGGCGGCGTGGCGGGGGCATTCGACGGAGTCGGCAGATCGGCGGGTGCCGGCGGCCCGCGCCGGGACACCGGCTCACCGGCGCTGGGTTCTTCGTGTTGTCGCCGGTCGAGGCGATACCCGTGAGGTCACCGCTCACCGTGATCAACCTCGCCCGTCTCCCCCGCGGCGCTGCGGCGACCGAGCCGGGCGTCGCGGCTGCTCGAGGGGCCGGGAGCGGGCGAGTCAGGTGCGACCCGCCCGCCCTCCGATCCGCTCAGCCCGCGGTGACGGTGAACACGACCGGCCCGCCCGGCAACGTCTGGCTGTCCGAGCGATCAGGCATGTTCCACCGGCTGGTCATCCCGGCCGCGTTGCCGAGCGCGAAGCCCACGGTGTAAGCACCCGATGCCAGGCCTTCCCAAGGCAGGGGCAGCCTAGCCGTCACGGTGCCGTCGGCAACCTCCACGGCACCGCTGTACGACTCGGACACCACCAGGTTGTTATCGGTGTCGTACAGGTGTACCTCGATCGCGTCGACGGGCGCGACCTGCGCCTGCCTCCGGACGGTGAGCACGACCGAGCGCTGTCCCACCTCATCCGCCGGCAGCGAGGACGGGGTAAGGGTTGCGCTCTCAGCCACCGGCGCGTCGGTGTTCGGCACCCGCGTGATCGCCAGCTCGGGGTCGGGCGCTCCGAACTCCCGGCCGTACAGCGCCACCTTGCCGGAACCGTCGACCACCGCGATGCCCTCGACCTCGCAGCGCGCGATGTACTGGTAGACCATCACCGGAACGGCAACGCGGCCGTCCGCCTTCACGGTCGCCGTATTCTGCTGCTCGCAGCCGCCGTCGAGATCGACGTGGACCGCCGTGATGCCCCGTAGCGCGCCGGTGACCGACATGGTCAGCTCGGTGAGCACGCTGTCGCGCCAGTTGTTCACCGGGTTGGGGCCGATCACGAAACCGCTCGCCTGCACGGTCGAATTGGAGGTCACGGCGATCGACGGCGCCGTCGGGTTCTTGTACGTGGTGGTGCCGCCCGCATTGTTCCGCACGACCAGCGAGGCGATTCGCCAGCTTCCCGGAGCTGCCCCGGCCGGCAGGGTCACCCCGATGGCGCACTGCACCCAGGAGTCCTGATCGGCGCTGCTGATCGATCCGCAGCGGATCGCGGTGCTCGACTCCTCGCGTTCCCAAGTGAACGCCGTGGTGACGCTCTGACCCCCCGGCCCGGCCAGTCGGATGGTGCCCTTCCAGAAGCCTGACTGCCAGTCCTGCACCACGAATCGGTAGGAGACCGTAACGGGATCGTTGCCGAGGTAGAAGTACGGCCTACGCGCCGAGTGCAGCTCGATGGAATCGACCGTCGGCCCGCTGTGGTCGACCATTGCGACTACCGAGAAGCGGTATCCGAACGACTGCAACCCGGTGCCCGAAACGGTCGCGGTGGTGCCGCTGGCACCGATGGTGACCTCGGTGACCTCCCAGGCTGCGGCGGCCGCGTCGGCATGGAGCCGCACCGGCAGGGCGTACGAGTAGGTCGACTCCTGCGGGGTGCCGGACTCGTAGACGGCGTCACCGCAGCAGGTGTCGTCGAATTCGTAGCGCACTCTCACATCGTGACCGATCAAGGCGCCGGTCACAGAGCTGCGCATACGCATCGTCACGGTGCCGTGGATCGATTGAGCCGCTGGGTCGGTATTGGTGACGGTCCAGGTCAGCTTGTTGATCGCCACATCCTGCGTGACGTCGACAAGAGCATGCTCGAAGGAGAGTGCAGTCAATGCGAGCTGTGGCACCGCCGCTTGGGTTGCGGTAGTGCCGGCGAGGGCCACGGTGACCATGACGATGAGGGTCAACATGCCGGTGGCTAACCGGCGCGCGAGGGAAAGTGGCATGAGGAATTTCTATCAGCGGGTGACGATTTTGTCTCTTTTTTATTGACGGGAACCGTCGCGGATTGCCTTAACAGAGGAACGTGAACAGCTCTCCGTCGCTGGCCAGCGGCTGCGGCGTGCCGGCGAACTGGTGTGCGCCGACGGCGAAGAGCACCCCCTCCGGCACGTGGAACGCCCGTTCCACGAAGCCGGCGTCGCGCAGCCAGCCGCGTACCGCCGGGGTCAGGTCGGGGGCCCGGCGGGTCCGCGTCCAGATCACCGTGGCGTCGGCCGCGCAGAGCCGGGGCAGCGCGGACCGTGACGCCGGCCGGCGGACCAGCCGCAGGCGGCGGGACAGGGGCGAGTTCTCGTCGGCGTACGGCTCGTGCCACGCCTGCCAGTCGGTCCGCGACATCATGCGGCACGCTACTCGGGGTCCCGAGAGCACACCGGATTCTGCCTCGCGGCAGGCGGCTCACACGAGCTCGGAGCCGCCGCGTACGCGATCAAGGCCGCGCGCGCGGCGGCACCGGAGGGGCTGAGCGAGGCGGCCGGGCGGCGGGAGTGCCAGTGGCAGCGCGATCAGCTCCCGGAGGCGATCCGCGAGCTCGTCCTAGACGACCAGCGGCTGCGCAACGACATCTGCTGGTCGGTGTTCCACAGTTGAGTCCGAGCCTGTGCCGCTCGGCGAGGGTCCTGTGCCGATCGGGGAGACTGGTCGGATGCGGGTGGAGGACGAGATTCGGGCTGTGGTGGCGGCGTTGACGCCGGGCGACGAAGTGGAGGCCCGCCATCGGGCGGAGTGCCTGGACTGGCTGGCCGCGACCGACGACATCTTCCGGCGGGCGAAGCCGCGTATCCCGTCGCCGCACCTGGTCACGTACTTCCTGCTGCGCGACGACCGCGACGGCGCGGTTCTGCTGGTCGACCACCGTAAGGCGGGCATGTGGCTGCCCACCGGTGGGCACCTGGAGCCCGGCGAGCACCCCGCCGACACGGTGCGCCGCGAGGTGGTTGAGGAGTTGGGCGTACCGGCGGTCTTCGCACCGGCCTTCGGCGCGCGACCGGCGTTCCTGACGGTGACCACGACGGTCGGGCCGCCCGAGGACCGGCACGTCGACGTGAGCCTCTGGTACGTGCTCAGCGGCAGCCGCGAGCAGCCGCTCACCCCCGATCCGGCGGAGTTCCGCGCCGTCCGCTGGTGGACGCCGGGCGAGGTGCGGGCCGCCGCCGCGGGGACCGTCGAGCCGCACCTGACCCGGCTGCTGGCCCGACTCTGACCGGGCGACGACCGGGCGACCTCTGACTGAGCGGCGGCCGGGTGCTGGCCGGGCGACGGCGGCCGGTCGTGGGGCGGGCCGGGCCCGCGATCCGGCCCCTCTGTACCGATACCTCATTCTGGACTCCGCCCCGGTCTTCTCACTGAGCAGCGCGGATTTCTTCGCCGAGCAGGTGGGGCGGGCCGCCGCGCTGGGCTTCACCGACGTGGTGACGCACTGGCCACGGGCCAGCAGTTGGTACGCCGGTGACGAGGCGATCCTGGTCGACGCGGCCACCCGCCTCCTGCCCGAGGTGCGCCGCCTCCCGCGCTCGCTGGCAGGGTGGTGAGAAGGGGACCCTTCTCTGCCGTAGGCGTTAACAAGGTGCCCTTCCTTGCACCTGGCGTACGTCGGGGAGGCGCTGCGGCGAATCGGCTTCGACACCCACGAGATCAGCTGGCAGGTGCCGCCGGACCTGGGCGCGGACCGGGCGGCCCCCTGGGTGGCCGACGGCGCCGTTTCTGCTGGTCGGCGGGACCGGCGACGACTCCTGGGACGGCGCGGCGGCCCGCCGGCTCAGCCCGCACGTGCTGGAGATCGGCGGGGCCGACCACGCGTTGCTGGTGCCCGGTCCGTTGGCCCGTTCGGCCGAGGTGCTGGGCCGGGTCTGCACGGCCGTCGAGCGCTTCCTCGGCTGACTAGCTAGGAGGTAGTCGGCGAGCGAGTTGAGGATCTCGTCGGCGGTCTTGGTCCACCTGAAGGGTGAGCGTTCACCCGAGGTGTCTCACACCATCCTGACCAAGAGGGTCCGGCGGGGACGTGGGGATCTCCTCGATCTGGGATACGCCGCTGGCGGCGTGGGCGCCGTGGCGCTGCCACGTCTCGTGCAACAGGATGCGCCCGTCGGGGAGGATCTCGGGGGTGCTGTGACACTCGCCGACGATGATCCGCCCGTCGTCGAGCACCATGCAGTACGCGAAGTCGACCGAGCCGTCGGGCTGGCACTGTCCGGCGAGGGTGCCCCGGCGCGCGTGACCCCCGGTGAATTCGCCCCAGAGCAGGTCGCCATCCTGCCAGTAGTTCGCGACGCGGCTGTGCTCCCCGCTGCCGTCCGCGACCGGCCGGAACCGGCGCCCGTGATAGTTGATCGAGAGGGCCGTGGCGTTGGGTGAGGGCACGCGTGCTCCTTGAACGGGGTGGACGGCCTGGGCCGGCGATAGCGGTACGGTCGAGGTGGTCAATCGAGCAGGACGACGCTGCGCAGCACTTCGCCGCGGCGCATGCGCTCGAACGCCACCTCGACGTCGCCCAAGCCAATTCGCTCGGTGACGAACAGGTCGAGCGGCAGCCGGCCCTGCAGGTGCAGATCGGCCAACATCGGCATGTCCCTGGAGGGCAGGCAGTCGCCGTACCAGGAGGTCTTGTAGGTGCCGCCCCGCAGGAACAGGTCCAACAGCGGCATCTCCAGCCGCATCGATGAGTCCGGCCTGGCCACCAGCACGAAGGTGCCGCCGATGGAGCGCGCGTGGAAAGCCTGACTCCATGTCTCCGGCGACCCGGCCGCGTCGATGGTCACGTCGGCGCCGAGCCCACCGGTGATCTGTCGGATCCTGGAGACCACGTCCGATTCCCGGCTGGCGTCGATGACATGCGTGGCGCCCAACTGGGTGGCCATTGGCAGCTTTCGCGGATCGATGTCGACAGCGATGATGGTTGTCGCCCCGGCCAGTCGCGCGCCGGCCACCGCCGCGCAGCCCACCCCGCCGCAGCCGATCACCGCGACGGTGTCTCCGGGACTGACGCCCCCAGTGCGCATCGCCGCACCCAGTCCGGACATCACACCGCAGCCGAGGAGGCAGGCAGTGGCAGGGTCCACCGCCTTGTCGACCAGGGTGCACTGGCCCGCGTGGACCAGGGTGAGCCGGGCAAAGGCACCGATGCCCAGGGCTGCCCCGAGCGGTTCCCCGGTGGTCAGCGTCATCGGTCGACTGGCGGTGAGTTCGTCCAGACACGCCTCGGGTGCCCCGCGCAGGCAGGGGCGACAGCGCCCGCAGACCGCTCGCCAGTTGAGGATGACGAAGTCACCTGGGACGACGTGGGTCACGTTGTCACCCACCTGCTCGACGATCCCGGCTGCCTCGTGTCCCAGCAGGTACGGGTAGCCAGAGCCGATGACGCCGTCGCGGTAATGCAGGTCGGTGTGGCAGACCCCGCAGGCCAGCACCCGCACCGTTGCCTCGTCCGGTCCCGGGTCCGGGACCACGATGTCGCGGATCTGCACCGGTTGGCCCGGGCCGAGCGACACCACGGCCTCGACTGTCTGCGCCATGAATCATCGTCCTTGTCTGTCTTGCTGCTGCTGCTGGTATAGGGGCGGGACGGCCAGTGGAGCGGCCCGGATCAGCCGGCGAATTCCACCTTGATCAGGTCCGCGAACCGGATCATCGTCGCGAAGGCGTCCTCCTGCGAGGTCCCGGTGGTGCCGAGGAACCCGAGGATCGTGTTGCCGTGCGGCGGGCGCTTGATGACGTCGCCCGGCCGTGCGGTGATCTTCAGGTCGAACGTCCGTTCCGACTCGCTGACCTCGGCCGGCACGTGCACGCTGGCGATGGTGCCGGCCGCGCAGATCAGACACATCGACGCGGTGTGCACACCAGTGGGCTCAAAGTGCCGCACCTCGGGCCGCACGCCGCGGGCGATGTCGACGGCCGCCGCGATCGGGTCGTGATCGGCGGTCAGCCTGGCGATCAGGTCGAGCCCGCCGCCGCCGACCCGCCCGGCGATCTCCAGAAGGTGCGGCCTGCCGTCGTGGAACCGTACTTCCGCATGCCCCACACTGCGCCGCAGCCCCTGCGCCCGCACCCCGGCAGCGACCACCTCGTGCACCGCTGCCAGGTCCTGCGGGCTCATGGACGTCGGCGCGTGGTGGACATCGTCGTCGAAGGTCTGCCCCTCGATGGTGATCCGGTCCACCACCGAGCCGAGGTACACCTCGTCATCCCAGACGACCACCTCCATCAGGTACTCCGCGCCGTCCAGGAACGACTCCACCAGCAGGCCGCTCGGTCCGAGGTCCACCCCTTCCGGCTCGGACCGGGCCCAGAACATGTCGCGGCTGCCTTCCTCAGCCTGCGCGTACCGCTCGGCCAACTCCGCCGGGGAGCCGACCTTGAACACGAAGTTGCTGCCGGCGCCGTGCGTGGGCTTGATGATGACCGGATAACCGAACTCCTCCGCCGCGGCATGCGCCTCTGCCAGGGTGCCGGTCAGCCGGAACTGGGGAGAGGGCGCGCCGGCCCGCTCGTACGCCTGCCGCATCAGGTACTTGTTGCGGCAGTTGACCGCGGCTTCGACTCCAATGCCGGGTAGGCCGAGGGCCTCGGCCACCGCCGCTACGGTGATCACCGACGACTCCGAGAAGGTCAATACCCCGTCGAAGCCTTCGGCCTGGTGCCACTGTTTGCCGGCGGCGATGATGTCGTCGATGTGGCGGGAACCGACCACCTGGTACCGCTCGGCGGGCCAGAAGTCCGGCTTACCTTCACCGTTGAGCACGTAGAGTGTTGCACCCAGGGCTTCCACCTGCGCGTAACGCGACAGATAGTACTCTAAATACTGACAAGTCTCGATGGCGAGTAACTTCATCTGGTTCTCCTACGATGCTCGTCCGGCGTCAGCGCCGGGAGCCAGCTGGTCGAACGTGGCTGGCAGCATTGGCAACCGGAACATCGTGACCTTGTCCACGGGCCCGTCGTCGATCCGTAGCCGCACCCCGGCGCCGGCCAGCATGTCGGTAACGTCGATCAGGATGGGCGCGGCGTACGCGAGCAGGGTCTGCACCTGAGCCAGCATGTCGGCTGCGGTGTCCGAGTTGATGGTGTCACGCGCCAGGCGGTCCAGTTGGGTGGCGATCGTGTCGGCGACCCCGCCCGGGCTGAACCGGTCGTCCTGGTAGTGCCGGCGCAGCCGGTCGGCCACCACCTGGGCCCGAGCGCGGCCGACCGCGCTCACCGGCAACACCGCGCCGTCCGGGATGGTCAGCTCGGCCAGCGCCGTGGCCAGCCGGTTCCAGGGCCGCACCAGCCGGGTGGCCACCACGTTCCGCAGATCGGCCTCGGTGAAGTTGGTGCGTTGGAACTCCGGGGCGGTGAGGGCCAGATAGAACCGCGCCAGGTCGCGGGGCACGCGGTCGAGCAGATCAGTGGCAGAGATCAGATGGCCGCGGCTGGTGGAGAACTTCGACCGGTCCAGCTCGTAGAACTCATTGGTCACGGTCACCGTCGGGGTGGCGTACCGCTGCGGGTGCGACAGCAGCATGGCCACGTCGAGCATCCCCCAGTGGAAGACGTTGTCGTACCCGTGGAAGTAGACGATCGTGGGCTGGGTGTCGGCGAGCCAGAATTGGTCGGTGCGCTCGGCCGGCCGGCCGAGCCGCCCCGCCGACCACCACGTGCTGTAGATGATCGCCGGCATCGCCTCGATCCACGGGTACAACCGCTGCCCGGGAGTCTCGGCGAACGGCGCCGGCAGTCCCCAGTGGCCAGGCACGGTGACCGGCACATCCGGTAGCGGGCCGGCCATCAGCTCCGTGACCAAGTCGCGGGCGTTCGGCCGCCACCGTGGCGCGTGCTGGGCGTAATAGTCGGCGAGCTGGTTACGCAGTCGCTCCAACGGCAGCACGAGGATCTCCACCTCGCGGTGCTCGACGTCGTCCGTCGGGTCGAGCGGGTAATACGGGTCGAGCAGCTCGTCGAAGTTGTTCGGGTGCCCACACGCCTCGCACGCGCCGCCCGAGCTCTGCGCCAGGCAGGTCGGACAGATACCCGAGACGAGCGCGTCGTAGAGGCAGACCCCGGCCCGTCGGGCGAACGGAAACCGGACGGTACGCAGCTCGAAAGCGCCTGCCTGGTGCTGGGCGGTGACGAAGTCGAGCACGGTACGTCGGTAGGTTTCGTCGACCGGCGGCAGCCCGACCAGGGTGGCACCCAGCGCGGTGAACGCCTGTCCGATCTGCGCGGTGGCATCGCGCACCAGGTCCGCCGGGGCTATCCCCAGGCCCGCCGCGCGGGTCGCCACGAAGGACTGACTGTCGTCGGTGCAGGTGGTGTGGATGACAAACTTGCCCCGCGCACGCTGGTACCGGGCGTAGACATCGGCGGCCAGGTACGGCCCCGCCAGGTGCCCGACGTGCAGGCCCCCGTTGGAGGTGGGCGTGGCCGGAACCACGATCACCGGAGGTTCGTCCAGGCTCATGACACGGTCCGGTGGCGCTCGACGAACTGGTCCGCCATCTCGTGATCCCACCAGATCGCATACATCTGGAACGGCTGTTCACCACGGTTGACCACCTGGTGCCGCTCGTGTGGCGGGAAGTGCACGACGTCCCCCGCGACGAACGGCGTGTTGCCCGCGTCGGTCACGAGCTCCGCCTGGCCCGTCAACGCGATCCAGATTTCGTACTCGTGGTGACCGTGCGCCCCGGACTCGGCCCCGGGCGGCACCACACACCAGGAGCCCTCGAAGGGGGCGTTCAACGCCTCCCAGGGCATCAGCCGCTGCGCCCGCAGCCCGTTGTCGGGCTTGAGGCCGTGGTGGTCTAGCTTGCGGATCTCCATGAGTCAGTCATCCCTTCCCTCGGCGAGGACGCCGCCGGCCGCCGTCGTGCCGACCAGCGCCGGTGTGCTGGCACGGGGGGCGAGCAGATCGGTCACCATCTCGCCAGCGCGGGCCGCCAGTACGCTGATCAGCGAGTCCGCGATGCCATGAGTCTCCTCATTGACGCCCTGCAGATAGCAGCCGGCGGTCACGGAGTCCGGCGTCACCATGCGGTAGTTGCGGTCGACCGTGATCTCGCGTACGCCCACGGAGGCGGCGGTCTGCCGGATCAGCGCCGGCTGGCCCTGCTCGAAGCCGGTGCCCAGGAGCACCAGGTCGGCGCGGAGCTCGTCGGTCGTCGCCCGTAGCCGGTCGTGCACGGTCAACACGACCTCGTCGTCCTCCATCCGGGTGGCGAGCACGTCGGTGAGCGTATGCATGACGATCCGCGTGTTGCCGGTCAGCCGGTCCTGGTACATCTGGCGATACAGCGTGTCGAGCATGCCGGGGGCTAGGCCGGCATAGTTCGTCCGGTGCATCTCCTGCAACAACTGGGCCCGGGCCTCGGCGGAGCCGGCGTGGAACTGGTCGACGAACGACGGGAAGTACAGCTCATTGGTAAAGGCGCTGCTCTCGTAGCCGCGCAGCCCGGCTGACCTCATCAACATCCGGCACTCGGCGGCTGGGAACTGCTGGTACATCGTCCACAGCATCTCGGCAGCACTCTGCGCCCCGCCGACGACCACGACCCGGCGCACCGCCTTCGGGTCGAGCTGCGCCACCCGGCCGGTGAACTCGGTGCTGTGGACCACCCGATCGGCGGGCAGATCTCGGAACGCGGCGGGAACGTTGGGGGCCCGGCCGACTCCGATCACCACGTCCCGGCAGCGGACCACCTCGCCGGTGTCGAACTGGACCCGCCAGCGATCCGACACTCCGTCGTCACGTGACGACACCGGCATGATCGCCGTCACCTTCCGTCCGTACTCCACTTGCACCCGCTCCAGCGACTTGGCCACCCACTGCAGGTACGCGGAGACCTCCAGTCGGAACGGCAACGCCGAGCCCAGGTTGATGAACTCGTCCAGCCGGTTGGTCGAGTGCAGGTAGTTGACGAAGGAGTACTGGCTGCGTGGGTTGCGCAGCGTCACGAGATCCTTGAGGAAGCCGACCTGGCTCTGAGCCCACGGCAGCAGCATCCCGCGCTGCCAGGCGATGTCGTCGTACTGGTCCACCAGCAGGGTTTCCTCGGCCATGTCGGGAGCCATCTCCTCGACCGCCACGGCAAAGGCGAGGTTGGCCGGACCGGCCCCCACTGCGACCACTGACTTGTGTCTCTCCATGCTGCCCCTCATCTTGACGCCTGGTCGCCTTGCTCCCGGCAAACCGGCACCGGGGGCGTGGACATCTGTGGCGGTTGTCCGCCGGCCGCCACGCAGACCGTCGCGGCGGCCAGTCGGCTCGATGCCAGAACACTCTTCGCGGCGCCCCCCGCCCCACCTGCGAAGCTGAACACCCCCGGCATGTTGTCGACCGCGCGTAGCCGCAGCCCGCCCTCATCGGCAAAACAGTCGACGCCTGCGGCCGACCACTGTGGCGACGGCAGTCGCCCGTCGAGGCCGAGAACGGCGCGGGCGACCTCCGAAACCCGATCCACGTACGCCGGGTCGGGGCGGTCGTCCCCCGGAGCTGCTCCCCACGCCGCGGTGGCGACACCGAGCAGTAGGGACCCGACTCCATAGGACCGGCAATACAACGTGGACAGATCATCGACGAGGCAGCCGAGGTCCGGTCGCGCCAGCGGGTATACGCCGTACTGGATTTGTCGGGTGCGCAGCGACACGGGAACCAGTGCGCTGGTCCACGCACCGGCCGCGACCACCACGACGTCGTGATGCCGGACGTTGCCGCCCACCGTCACGGCTGGCCCGGCTGTGACCGAGGCGACCGCCTCGTGGCGTACCCGAACACCCAATGCGGTGGCCCGAGTGACGGCATAGTGGCGCAACGCATCCGGACGGATGTGCCCCGCGTGCTGCTCGACGACCGCGAACGTGCCCTCCGGCCGGGGGGCGAGGCCGAGGGCCCGCGCCACCTGTCCGGCCGGCACCAGCCGGGCGGAGCCGCTGAGCGCGCCGCCCAACAGGGCGAGCTGGCGGTCCGGATCGACCTCCGGGCGCAGAAAATAGTAGGAGGGCGACTCTTGGTATCCGCTTGCGTGGGCCAGCGCGGGGTCGCGGCGAAGCTCGGCGAGGCTCTCAGCCGCCAACCGACACTCGTCGAGGTTCGTCTCGAAGCCCCGGACCAGTCCACCGGAGGCGACCGTGGCATCTCGGCCGCGCGTCGCCGCGCCCAGGTACAACTCGATGCGAGGTCCCCCGATATACTCGGCGAGCCGCAGCGCGAGCAGGGAGCCGGCCAGGCCTCCGCCGATGACGGCCACTGGAGTCCGCATCGATCAGGCTCGGCTGGCATGTGGGCCGAACCGTGTACGTCGTGCGGACCGCCGGTTGAGCCCGCGCATGATCACTCCGACTCCACGGTGGGGAAGGTGTCGCTGTGGCAACTGTGGTTGCAGACGATAGAGATCAGTCGACGTTCCGACAACCAACCAGGAAGCCCTGGTGTAGGGCGCGCAGGGCCACCATCTAGGCCCTCACCACGTCCTTTTCCATCGAACGGGCTGATCCGGCTGGCTTGCAGGCGTCCAAGTGTCGCTTTTCGTCTGTCAAACCTCGACGTTCGGTCGCGCTTCCTCCACCGGGGCCGCGGCGTTGGCGATGCGGTCGTCCGGGCTCGGCTGAACGGCCACCAGGACCACAGCGGCGGCCGTCAGCACCGCCGACGCACCGATGGTGACGGTGTAGCTGTGCTGCAGGTCAGCGAGAATCGCCCCGACCTGGCTGGTCGCTGCCACGGCGAGCATGTGGACTGCCCAGAGCACCCCGAGCGCGGTGCCGCGGACCCCGGGCGGCAGGACCCGGGTCGCCCACACCGTCGTGGCGACCACGGTGGCCAGATAGCTCGCGCCGAAGACCGCACCGAAGGCGATGACGGTGGCCGGGGAGTTGACGAACAGCAGCATGACCATGGCGGTGGCGCGCATCGCATAGGCGCCGATCAGCGTGGCCCGTGTCCAGCCGAGGTCACACAGTCGTCCGGCGGCCAGCGCGCCGATGATTTCCAGCGCGCCCAGCACCGCCACCGCCGAGGCGCCGACCGAATCCGAGATGCCGTGGTCGTGTAGGTGCGGGAAGAAGTGCACGTCGATGAAGGCCATGGTGGTCCCACAGCCGATGAAGGCCAGCACCAGCGCGCGCATCTGCGGGTGGCGGAACGTCGTGGCCGTCGCGCTCCAGAACGACACCCTCGGTGCCACCCTGGCCGGCTGCCGGCTGATGGACAGGCGGACCAACGCCAGGGACAGGGGCAGCAGTACGACGAGGAAGACCACACCGATGGCGAACAGCACCTGGTTCCAGGACATGGTGTCGTCCAGATAGGTCCACAGGGGAACCAGCACCATGAATCCCACCGCTGCCCCGTTGGTCAGCAGCGCGTAAAACAGACCACTGTTGCGCCCCTGGAACAGTTGGTCGGCCAGCACGCCCAGTGGCACGAAGGAGAGCATCGTGACCGCGACGGCACCGACAACGCCATAGGTGAGGACGAACATCCACAACTCGGTGGCCATGGCACTGAGCAGCAACACGATGCCGTTCAGGGCGGTGCCGATCGCCAGCACCGGGATCGCGCCGATCCGGTCAGCGAGGTGCCCGATCACCGACGATGTCACCGCGGTAATCACAGCGAACAGGGTGGTCGCGATCGCCAGACTGCCGCGGCTGACGTCGAAGCCGTCCGCGATGTTCAGGAAATAGACCTGGACGGTGCTTTTCAGCGAGGAGCCGGCGAGCGAAATCAAGAAACTGGCCACCGCCGCGAAGGTCGCAAAGGCCGTGCCCACTTTGGCGGTCCTGGTCATTGGATAGCCTCTGCTTCGGAGAGTGCCGACTACAAGCGCGATTGCGGAGACATCCTGGCATGAGCATCAGCCCCTGACCAGGGGCGGTCGATCGTGGACCGCGCGTCAGAGCCGGTGGATGCCGCGGGTGGGCCGGTCGGGAAGTTCACGACCTGCGAGTCGATCGAGGTTGCGGACCGGCTGAACCGTCTGAACGGTGGATGATGGCTGGGTGGTTTGGCGTGGGAGACCCACCGGATGGACACCAGGCCCTGGAGAACAGCATCCGCTCCTGGATCCAGGCGGCGAAGCCGTGCATGACTGGTGGGACGCCTCCGACGACCAGGTGCTGGCCTGCCCGCGCCACGCTCTGGTGGAGGTTGGCGGGGTCCTACCGTCGGCCGGACGGATCGTCGTCGCGCGGCTCGACGGGGCAAGGATGATGGATGTCGACCACGCCTTGTACGAGTTCTCCGCCGCGCTGCTCTTTTCCGGTTACTTCGGCTGGAACTGGGACGCGCTGTCCGACTGTCTTCGGGACCTGAACTGGTTACCCGCAGACGGGTACCTCATCGTCTTGGAGAACGTACCGCTGCTGTTGTCGGACGAGACCGAGGAGCGGCACACCCTGTTCCGGATCCTGTCCCGGGCGGCGCGTGCGTGGGCGAATCCGCTCGGACGGCCGGGCGGCAGGGGCGTCCCATTCAGGGTGCTGCTGCTCTGTGACGGTGACCAGGAGGCGGCGGTGCTTCGGCTGGAGTTGGCCGACGCGACGCGGAAGGATCGGTGACTCCGACCTCGGCGGTGCGCCGGGCCACCCAGCCCGTCCGGGATCTGACGTCGCGCGCCGGACGTCACCGGGTCGTCGTGGCGCCGCCGCCGCTGCCCCGGTCGTCGAGCACGAGCGGGGCGCGACCGTTCACCGCGTACCGGATGTGGGTGACCTGCGGGGTCGGGATGACGCGGGTCGGCGTCAGCTCGATGCCCTCCTTGCCGCCGAGGTCCAGGTCCGCGTCGAACAGCCGCAAGCCGGTGCCGAGCACGACGGGCACCACATGCAGTTCCAACTCGTCGAGCAGGCCGGCCTTGAGCACCTGCCGCACGAGGCTTCCGCCGCCGGCCACGGCGACGTCCTTGCCGCCCGCCACGGCGCGCGCCTGCTCGACCGCGCTGGCCACGCCGTCGGTGACGTACGTGAAGCTGGTGCCACCGCCGCGCAGCAGGGGCTCGCGGGGGCGGTGCGTGACGACGAAGACCGGCGCGCGGAACGGCGGCTCGTCGCCCCAGGGCACCTCACCGCCGTCGGCCATCCGCCGCCCCATCACGTACGCCCCGGCGGACCCGAACGACTCCGCGACCACGTCGGAGTTGGCGTCCTGCTCGCCACCGGTGAAGCCCTGCCGCTCGCGCCACGACAACGCGTCGGTGGCCCAGCGGGTGACCCGGAAGAACTTGGCGCTCTCGGCCGAGTCGATCCAGTCGCCGTCGTCAATGTGCTGCGGGCCTGCGTAGAACCCGTCTACCGATATCGATAGCTGCGCGGTCACCTTCGTCATCTCGCGTTGTCCCTCTCCGTCCGGCGGCACCCCGGTGCCCCACCGGAGTGGGGTCGGAGCCGATCGGGGAAACCTAGCGTGACAGTACGACAACCGGCGTCATCATCCGTCGGTGGCGAGGCGGGCGTGCAGGTGCATGTCGTGCCAGCCGTCGGCGTGCAGTCCCTCGCCGCGCTTCGTACCCTCGGCGGCGAAGCCGGCCCGCAGCGCAACCCGGCAGGAGGCGACGTTGGCCGTCGAGTGGGTCAGCTCGACACGGTGCAGCCCGAGTGCGCCGAACAACCAGGCGGTCACCGCCGAGAGCGCCCGTGGGGCGACGCGCCGTCCACGTGCGGCCGGCAGCACCCAGTACGACACCTCCGCGAGCCCGTCGGCGAGGGCGAGCCGGCGAAGGCTGACCTGCCCGACCACCTCGCCGGCGTCGAGCACCGCCCATCCGGCGCCGGTCTCTGCCCGCCACCGGTCCGGCCAGCCGGCGATCCAGTCGCGGGCCTCGTCGTCGGTCATCGACCGGTCATGCCAGCGTTGGATCGCGGGGTCGGCGTACGCGGACACGACAGCGGGGCGGTCCGACGGCTGCCAGGGCCGCAGCAGTACGCCGTCGGCGGCGAGTTCGGGCTGGGCGAGCGCCGCCAGCGTGCCCGGCGGGACAGCGGGCGCGGCGAAGTACGGCACCCGTCGACTGTAGGACAGCCGCCGCCGACCTCGGCGCCCCGTGACCGGCTCGGTCGATCGCCGGGTAGCAGCTCGAATCGAGCGTCAGGGCATCCTTGCCCGCGAGGTTCCGCCGCAGCTCATCGTGGTGGTCGACGAAGGTGCGATCCGGCGTGCGGGCGAAGGCGCGGAAAAGTTGATGTCAGCGCAGCTACTGCATCTTGCAGCCTGCGCCGAGCGGCCCAACACCAGTGTTCACGTCGTCCCTGCGGACGCTGGCCTTCATGCAGGCTTGTCTGGCCCGCTGTCGCTGGCGCACCTGGAGGACGGTAGTTGGGTGGGTCACCTCGAAAGCCAACTCGGCGGCGACGTCGTGGACCGCCCGGCAGAGCTGGATACGCTTTTCGAGCGGTGGGAGAGCATCCGAAACGAGGCGCTGTCGCGGCGACAGTCCCTAGATCTGATCAAGGAGGGGGCGAATCAATGGACCTGACTGAGCCTGACCGACCACCAGCACGGCAAAGCGCCCGCCCCGAGCTTGGGGACGGGCGCTTTGCCGTGCTGTGGACATCGAGGCTGCGTGCGGCTTACGACCCTGATGCCCGACCGATGCTGCCCACCAACTCAGCCCGCGGTGACGGTGAACACGACCGGCCCGCCCGGCAGCGTCTGGCTGTCCGAGCGGTCAGGCATGTTCCACCGGCTGCTCATCCTGGCCGCGTCGTCGAGCGCGAAGCCCACGGTGTACGCGCCCGGCTCCAAGCCGTCCCAGGGCAGGTACACCGAGGCCGTGACGGTGCCGTCGGCGGCCTGATTGGTGCCGCCGTACGACTGGTACACCACCTCCCCGTCGGCGTCGTACAGGTACACCCCGATGCCGTCGATGGGCGCGACCCGCACCTCCGCCTGGATGGTGAGCCTGAGCGAGCGCTGCGCCACCTCGCTCGCCGGCAGCGACGCCGGGTCCAGGGTCGCGCCCAGGGCTACCGGCGGGGTGGTGCTCGGAATTTGCGTGATCACCAGCTCAGGGTCGGGCGCCTCGAACTCCCGGCCGTACAGCGCCACGTTGCCAGCACCGTCGACCACTGCGATGCCCTCGACCTCGCAGCGTGTGGTCTGCTGGTAGACCAACACCGGGATGGCGATCCGGCCGTCCGCCTTGACGGTTGCGGTGCCCTGCTGCTGGCAGCCACCGTCGAGATCGACGTGGACCGCCGATACGCCCCTCAGCGCGCCGGTGACCGCCATGGTCAGCTCGGCCGTCACGCTGTCGCGCCAGTTGTTCACCGGGTTGGGGCTGATCGCGAAACCGCTCGCCTGCACCGCCGTGTTGTAGGTTGCGGTGATCGACGGTGCGGTGGGGTTCTTGTACGTGGTGGTGCCGCCCGCGTTGTTCCACAGGACCAGCGAGGCGATCCGCCAGTTCCCCGGCGTCGCCCCGGCCGGCAGGGTCACCCCGATGGCGCACGGCATGTAGATGCCGTCCCGCTCACCGCCGCTGACCGCTCCGCAGCGGAACCCGGTGCTGGACTCCTCACGTTCCCAGGTGAACGCCGTGGTGACGCTCTGCCCGCCCGGCCCGGCGAGTCGGATGCTGCCCTTCCAGAAGCCTGACTGCCCGTCCTGCACGGTGAAGTCGTAGTAGGCGGTGACCGGCCCGTTGCCGAGGTAGAAGTAGGGCCTGCGCGAGGAGTGGAGCCCGATCGAATCGATCGTCGGCCCGGCGGAGTCGACCAGCGTCAGTGCCGTGAACCGGTATCCGAACGACTGCAACCGGGTGCCCGAGACGGTCGCGGTGGTGCCGTTGGCACCGATCGTGACCTTGGTGACCTCCCACGTCGCGGTGGCTGCGTCGGCATACCGCCGCACCGGCAGGTGGAACGAGTAGGTGGACTCCTGCGGAGTGCCGGACTCGTAAACGGCGTCGCCGCAGCAGGTCTCCTGGTAGCCGTAGCGCGCCACCCAGTCGTGGCCGATCAGGGCGCCGGTCACCGTGCTGCGCATCCGCATGGTCACCACGCCGTAGACCGATTGGGCCTCCGGGTCGGTGTTGGTGACGGTCCACGTGAGCTTGTTGGCCGTGCCGTCCTCGGTCACGTCGACGGTGGAGTGCTCGAAGGAGAGGGCGGTCAGTGCGAGTCGCGGCACCGCCGCCTGAGCTGCGGTCGCGCCGAACACGGTCGCGGAGACCGTGACGACGAGGGCCAGCGCGCCGGTGACCAGCCGCCGCGCGAAGGGAAGAAGCATGAGGATTTTTTATCAGCGTACGAAGATTTTCGCTGCCCCTTTATGGACTGACGCCGTCGCGAGCTACGTCAGCGGACGAACGTGAACAGCCCTCCGTCGGCGGTCAGTGGCAGCCGGTCGCCCGGCGGGACGGGGACGTACGCTGGCGATCATGCGGATTGGCATCGTGATCCTCCCGGAACAGCGCTGGTCGGCCTCGCAGCACCGGTGGCGGCAGGTGGAGGAGTGGGGCTTCGACCACGCCTGGACGTACGACCACCTGGGCTGGCGGGACCTGGTCGACGGGCCCTGGTTCGACTCGATGATCACGCTGACCGCTGCCGCTACGGTGACCTCACGCATCCGGCTCGGCACCCTGGTCGCCTCGCCCAACTTCCGGCACCCGGCGGCGTTCGCCCGGCAGATCACCGCCCTGGACGACGTCTCCGGTGGCCGGTTCCTGCTCGGCGTCGGCTCGGGCGGAATCGGCTTCGACTCGGCCGTGCTGGGCGGGGAGACGCTGCCGCCGCGGCAGCGCGTCGACCGGTTCGCCGAGTTCACCGAGCTGCTCGACCTGATTCTGCGCGAGGACGGGACGACCTGGCGCGGCGACTGGTTCGCCGCCGTGGACGCCCGGAACAACCCCGGCTGCGTACAGACTCCCCGGGTGCCGTTCGTGATGGCCGCCAACGGCCCCCGTTCGTTGCGGCTGGCGGCCCGGTTCGGGCAGGGCTGGGTGACCACGGGCACAGGCGGCGACGACCTGGAGAGCTGGTGGGGGACGGTGGTCGACCTCGCCGCCCGGATGGACCGGACGCTGGACGAGGCCGGCCGCGACCCGGCCACCCTGGACCGATACCTCATCCTCGACTCCGCCCCGGTCTTCTCGCTGAGCAGCGCGGACTTCTTCGCCGAGCAGGTGGGGCGGGCCGCCGCGCTGGGCTTCACCGACGTGGTGACCCACTGGCCACGGGCCAGCAGCTGGTACGCCGGGGACGAGGGTGTCCTGGTGGACGTGGCCACCCGCCTGCTGCCCGAGCTGCGACGCCTGCCCAGCGCCTGAGCAGCCACACCCCGCCGGCCGTACGCGGCCACCGCGCCGCTGCTGCACCGGGCCGACGTGGCGGAGCCGCTGGCGCGGGCGACGGCGCCGTTTCTGCTGGTCGGCGGGACCGGCGACGACTCCTGGGACGGCGCGGCGGCCCGCCGGCTCAGCCCGCACGTGCTGGAGATCGGCGGGGCCGACCACGCGCTGCTGGTGCCCGGCCCGTTGGCCCGTTCGGCCGAGGTCCTGGGCCGGGTCTGCACGGCCGTCGAGCGCTTCCTCGACTGATCCCGCCGTCGGGCGCTGACCGGCGGGACGAGGGCTCAGATGAGCTGCCCGGCGTAGCCGGCCGCCGCCAGGATCCGCTCGTCGCCGGTCGCCGCGTGCGCGTCGAGCACCGCGTCGGCCAGCTTCACCACATGCGCGTCGCCGTGCCGGGCGGCGCGGGCGAACACCTCGGCTGGGGTGCCGGGGGCCACCGCCGGGGGTGCGCTGCCGACCGGGTCGGCGTAGACGGCGGTCACCGCCGCCGTCGCGGACCAGGCCGCGGCGAGGCTCGACGCCCAGAGGCCGGGGTTCAGCGCCGGCAGGACGCGACTCACCGCCGTCGGCGCGGTCACCGCGTGCACCAGCATGACCGGCTCCCCGTGCCCGTACCGCAGGTAGTCGAGGCCGGCCCGGTGCGCCAGCTCGACGAGCCCCCGCTGCGCCTCGGCCGGGGTCCGCGCGGGCCGCAGCGCCGCGAGCGCGGCCGTCCACCCGGGTACGTCGGGCAGCCGCACCAGCCGGTCGCGGATGCCGCCGGTGCGGTCGGCGATTCGGGGCAGCCCGGCCAGCGCGGCGGCCACCCCGAGCCGCCCGCCGTCCGGGCTCCGGGGGTCGGCCGCATCGGCGCCCGGCACCGGCTGCCAGCGGGCGGCCCAGTAGCCGAGCGCCTGACCCAACTCGGTGAGTCGGGCCGGGCTGGTCTCGTCGGCATGCAGCGCCCGCACGGCGTGGCCCACCCGGATGACGCCGTGGGTGGCGCCCGCGGCGATACCCGGCAGCAGCCGGGGCCACCAGGCACCCAGCACCTCCCGCCAGGGGCGTTCGCGCAGTTCCCGGTCGAAGTGCGCCAGCCAGTCACCGGACCGTTTCGGGTCGCCGAGCGCCTCGCGCCAGTCGTCGATCGGCCGGATGCCGCGCGGCAGGTCGTCGAGGCGGCGCAGGTAGGCGTCCAGCCAGCGGTGCACCCGATCCCCGTGCCCGTGCCGGATCAGCGCCTCCGCCGCCATCGGCCCGTGGTTGGAGAGCCAGCCCTCGTACTCGGGGCCGGTGCGGTGCAGCCGGTCATACGCCTCGTTCAGAATCCCGTCGTCCATGCCCCGGATCGTCGAACATGAAGCTTCCTTCAAGTCAACCGGCGGGGCTCAGCCCAGCCGGGCGGCGTCGAACAGGCCGCGTACCCGAAAATCGGCGGCGACGGCGGGCGGGCAGTCGGCGACCACGGCGGAGGTGCCGAGGACCTCGGCGCCTCGGGCGGCGCAGATCGCGTACAGGGCGTGGAGCTGGGCGCCGGTGGCCACCCAGTCGTCGACCACCAGCACCCGGTCGCCGGGGCCCAGGTGTCGGTCTCGCACGCCCAGCTCGACCCGGCGGCCCCGGAAGTCCGGTGGGCTCTGCGCCCAGGTCGTCGCCCCGGCCGGCAATCGCCCGTCTCCCGCCTTGTACGCCGGCACGAAGCCCACGCCGAGGGCGGTCGCGGCGAGCGGGCCGAGCAGCAGGCCGGTGACCGCGGGGGCGAGGACAACGGTCGGCCGGGCGTCCCGGAAGGGCGCGGCCAGGGCCGGCCCGAGCGCCGCGAGGACCGTCGGATCCCGCCACCAGCCGGAGACGTCGCTGACCAGGTGGGTGCTCTGCGGGCCGGGATCGACCCAGCGGAACAGCTCGACGAGTCGTGCGCTCAGCTCAGCGGGCATGCCACCCATCCTGCGGCATCCTGGCGGCGCGGGGCCCTGGCGGCCCGGCGGGGGGCGGGGCCGAGCGGGCCACCTCACCTCGGATGATCGGCTACACGTATGCGAGCAAATGCCCTCATACCACCGTGATCACGTTGACTTCGGAAGTGCTTCTCTCGTTACGGTCCGGGCCGGTTTGTTCTCCACGACGAAAGGACCGGGCCTGTGGCTGGTAGGCACTCCCGAATTCGTATGTTCTCCTCGCCGGCCGGCATCGCGGCCACCGCCGCCGTCGGCGTCGCGCTCGTCGTCGGCGGGACCGTCGGCGCCGTCCAACTCACCTCCGGCGAGCCGGCGACCTCCCGGCAGGTCATCGCCGAGAGCCCGGCGAGCGCCCCCATCGCCCCGGCGTCGCCGAGCGCCAGCCTCTCGCCGAGCGCCAGCCCGTCGCCCACGGTCACCGCCAGCCCGCAGGTGACCCGGTCCCAGGCCGCCTCCCGGGGCAAGGCCCGCACCGCCGCGCCGAAGCCGACCGCCACGACCAAGAAGCCAGTCGCCACGACGAAGAAGCCGGCCCCGACCAGCACGGTCGTCGACAGCGGCTCCTGCGGTGCGTCCTTCTACGCCGAGGGGCAGCTCACGGCCAACGGAGAGACCTTCAACCCCGGCGAGCTGACCGCCGCGCACAAGACCCTGCCCTTCAACACCAAGGTCCGGGTGACGAACCCGGCGAACGGCAAGTCGGTCACCGTCCGGATCAACGACCGCGGTCCGTTCATCGACGGCCGCTGCATCGACCTGTCCCGGGCCGCGTTCGCGACCATCGCCTCGGTCGACGTCGGCGCGCTCACGGTGAAGTACGAGGTCCTGGGCTGACGCGGTGACCGGGGTGCCGGGGCAGGGGTGGGCGGTGCCGGGTGGGTCGCACCGCAGCCCGGGCGGGCAGAACATCCTGGGACGACGGGCCAGGCTCATTCACCGGCTCACGTCCATCAGGCATGCTGTCCCTCGTACGCACACATGCCTTTCAGCCGGGCCGAGGCCCGCTGAGCCCCGGATCCCGCGCCGGCCTCGGCGCGGCCCTCGTGCTGCTCGCGGTCATCTCCGCGGTGGAGTTGGCGGACGGACGTCCGGCGCACTACATCGCCCTCATGGTCGCCGCGCCCTTCCTCGCCGCCGCGCTCGCCTCCTGGCGGGTCGTGATCGGGGTGGGGGTCCTCGCCAACGTCATCGGGTCCGCCTTCGCCTTCATGGAGCCGACCAGGTCGTTGGTGACTGCGGTCAACGTGGCCGGCATCGCGCTGGCCACCGCGATCGCGACGGTGGTGGCCGCCGTCCGGCAGCGCCAGGCCGAGCAGATCGCCGAGCTGTCCAAGCTGGCGGCGGTGGCCCAGCAGGCGGTGTTGCGTCCGCTCGGCCCGCAGGTGGGCAACCTGGCGGTGGCCGGGCGTTACATCTCGTCGACGGCGACGGCCGAGATCGGCGGCGACCTGTACGAGGCGATCGACACCCCGTACGGCGTGCGCATGATCATCGGTGATGTCCGGGGCAAGGGGCTGGACGCCGTCCGGCTGGCCAGCATCGTGCTCGGCTCCTACCGGCACGTGGCGTACGAACGGGCCGACCTGCGTGCTGTGGTGACCGATCTGGACCGGGCGGTGGCCCGGAACGTCGGCGACGAGGACTTCGTGACCGCCGCCCTGGTCGAGGAGCGCGGCGGGACGTTGACCATCGTCAACTGCGGCCACCCGGCGCCGCTGCTGCTGCGCCGGGGCGCGGTGATCTCCCTCGAACCGCCGGCGCCCGCCCCGCCGCTGGGCTTCATGCCGGTGGTTCGGCCCCGGGTCGAGCGCCTGGAACCCGGCGACCGGCTGCTGCTCTTCACCGACGGCCTGGGCGAGGCACGCCGGGACGGCGAGTTCTTCCCGACGGCGGACCGGGCCTGGCGGCTGCTCGGCCACGGGACGGTCGGCGACGGGCTGGCGTCGTTGGAGACCGCCCTGGTGGAGTGGGTACACGGTCGGCTCGACGACGACATCGCCCTGGTCCTGATGGAGTACGCCGGCCCGAGCAGCACGGCGACCGCACCGGTGCCGAGCTGGGAAGTTGGCGCCGCCGAGGGCTGACTGGCCCGCCGGCCCGACGCCTCGTGGGCACACGAAGCACAGGTGTGTAATTGCCGTCACTTCAGCGAGCGGCTTGTCGTTGCCTACCGGTGAGTAATACAGTCTGGGTTACTGATCGGTAACACCTGTCCGGAAGCGGGGCCAGCAGCATGACCCACTACAAGAGCAACCTGCGGGACCTCGAGTTCAACCTGTTCGAGGTCTTCGGGGCGGATCGGGTGTTCGGCCAGGGGCCATACTCCGATCTCGACGTCGACACGGCCCGCACCTTCCTCGCCGAGATGGACCGCCTCGCCCGCGAGAGCCTGGCCGCCAGCTACACGGACAGTGACCGGAACCCGCCGGTCTTCGACCCGGCCACGCACACCGCCCCGCTGCCGGAGTCGTTCAAGAAGTCGTACCAGGCGTACATGGACTCGGAGTTCTGGCGGCTGGACCTCCCGGCGGAGCTGGGCGGCACCAACGCGCCGCGCATCCTCTGGTGGTCGCTCGCCGAGCTGGTGCTCGGCGCGAACGCCCCGATCTGGATGTACTCCTCCGGCCCGTCGTTCGCGCCCCTGCTGAACACCGAGGGCAACGAGCAGCAGCGGAAGTGGGCCAAGCTCTTCATCGAGAAGCAGTGGGGCTCCACCATGGTGCTCACCGAGCCGGACGCGGGCTCGGACGTCGGCGCCGGCCGCGCCCGCGCCGTCCCTCAGCCGGACGGGTCGTGGCACATCGAGGGCGTGAAGCGCTTCATCACCTCCGGCGAGCACGACCTGAGCGAGAACATCGTGCACTACGTGCTGGCCCGCCCGGTCGGCGTCGAGGGCGTCGGCGGCCCGGGCACCAAGGGCCTGTCGCTTTTCATCGTCCCGAAGTACCACTTCGACTCCGAGACCGGCGAGCTGGGCGAGCGCAACGGCGTCTACGCCACCAACGTCGAGCACAAGATGGGCATCCGGGTCTCCAACACCTGCGAGATGACCTTCGGCGAGCACGGTGCGCCGGCGAAGGGCTGGCTGCTGGGCGACAAGCACGACGGCATCCGGCAGATGTTCATGATCATCGAGTACGCCCGGATGATGGTCGGTACCAAGGCGATCGCCACCCTCTCCACCGGCTACCTCAACGCCCTGGAGTACGCGAAGAACCGGGTGCAGGGCGCCGACCTGATCCAGCAGGCCAACAAGGCCGCGCCCCGGGTCACCATCACCCACCACCCGGACGTGCGCCGCTCGCTGATGCTTCAGAAGTCGTACGCCGAGGGCCTGCGCGGGTTGGTCTGCTACACCGCCTCCTGGCAGGACCGGGTGACCATGGCCGAGGCGGCCGGCGACGAGGAGGCGACGAAGATCGCCAAGCGGGTCAACGACCTGCTGCTGCCGCTGGTCAAGGGTGTCGGCTCGGAGCGGGCGTACGAGATGCTCAGCCACGAGTCGCTCCAGACGTTCGGCGGCTCCGGCTTCCTCCAGGACTACCCCCTTGAGCAGTACGTCCGGGACGCCAAGATCGACACCCTGTACGAGGGCACCACGGCCATCCAGAGCCTCGACCTGATCTTCCGGAAGATCGTCCGGGACAACGGCAAGGCCCTGATGACGGTGGCCGGCGAGATCCAGGAGTTCATCACCTCCGAGGGCGGCAACGGCCAGCTCAAGCAGGAGCGGCAGGCGCTCGGCAAGGCGCTCGCCGAGATCCAGAACATGATCGGGGTGCTGACCGGCTGGCTGGGCGAGGCGCAGGCCGGCGACCCCCGGACGCTGCACAAGGTCGGCCTGGGCAGCCGCCGGTTCCTGCTGGCGATCGGCGACCTGGTCGTCGGCTGGCTGCTCCAGCGGCAGGCCGACGTCGCCCTGCGCGCCCTGGCCGGCGAGGTCTCCGCCGCCGACAAGGCGTTCTACACCGGCAAGGTGGCCGCGGCGAAGTTCTTCGCCGGCGAGGTGCTGCCGCGCATCGGCGCGGACCGGCGGATCATCGAGAACGTCGACCTCGACCTGATGGACCTCCCGGAGGAGGCATTCTGAGTCGCTGAGGCACCACCACGGCGACACCTGGCGGCCGGTGAGCGTAATTGCTCGCCGGCCGCTGTCGTGTTCGTGCCGGTCCGGGTGGCCTCTGCCGCTATCGCCGAGCCTGTCCCGGGTAGTTGCCGGTCCGGGCGGGTAACCGTGGCGCGGACGTCGTCAGTGAACGCCCAGAGCCACCGCACGTGGGGGTGCAGCGCACATGGGCATTGGTAGCGGAATTTTCCTGATCGTCATCGGCGCGATCCTGACCTTCGCCATCCGGGCGAACGTCTGGTGGGTGGACCTGCGCGCGGTCGGCTGGGTGCTCATCCTGGCGGGCCTCGCCGTGCTGCTCACCACGCTCTGGTTCTGGCAGGACCGGCGCAAGCGGGCGCGCACCCTGATCGTGGAGGAGAACCGGCTGTCGCATCCGACCGCGATGATGCCGCCTCCGCCCGACCCACCGCCGCCCACGGCACCCCCGTCCTGAGCGCCCCGGTGCGAGCAGGGGCCCCGATCGCACCGGGGCCCCTGCTCCACCATCCCCCACCTCCCCACCGCCCACCTCCCCACCGCCCACCCCCGCCCCGCCCCCGCCCCGCCCTCCCCACCGCCCGCCCCCGCCCCGGCCCGCCCCCGGCTCGGTGATCATGGAGTTATTGCCGTCCGGCCGGCGTGTCTTTGGCTATAACTTCATGATCACCGAGGTCAGGTGGGGTGGGGAGGCGTGGGCCGGGGGTGGGTGGGGGCTGGGTGGGGGAGGGCTGGGTGGGGGAGGGGTGGGTGGGTAGTTCAGCTGCGGGCGGTGTGGCGGGTGGCTAGGTCGGCGTGTCGGAGCTCGGCCCACGGCAGTCGGGTGCGGTGCACCACCAGGCCGGTGGTGCGCAGACCCTCCTGGTTTGCCCGCTGTGGGTCGAGGAATGCCGAGAGCAGCGAGATGCCCGGATTGTGGGCGACCAGTAGCACCTTCGTAGCCTCCGGCGGGGCCGACCGCACCAGCGTCAGCAGCCCCGCAGGCCCGGCCTCGTACGCGCCCGGCTCGTAGCGCACCGGCGGCTCGTAGCGCACCGGCGGCGCGGGGGTGGCGGGCCCCGTCTGGTCCGGCGAGCCGGCCATGCCTGACGCCACCCCGTGCCAGGTCTGTCGGGTACGTCTCGCGGTCGAGCAGAGCACCACGTCGGGAAGCAGGCTGTGTCGGGCCAGCCAGGCACCGGCGGCGGCTGCGTCGGCGTGCCCCTGTGCGGTCAGTCGTCGGTCGGCGTCCGTGCCGTCACCCGGCGGTTCCGCCTTGGCGTGCCGTAGCAGCACCAGCGTCCGGTCCATGCCTCCGAGTTCCGTCATGGACCGAGCTTGCCTGATTGACGATCAAAGCGCCTGGGTATGTCGGTGGGTGCCGCAACCTCATCAATGGCCCGCGGCGGGTAGTAGCGCCAGCTGACAGCCAAGGAGGCGACACAATGGGCATTGGTGCCAGCATCTTCCTCATCGCACTGGGTGCGATCTTCGCGTTCGCCGTACAGGCCGACCTGGGGTGGCTGAACCTCAGCGTCGTCGGCTGGGTGCTGATGCTCGCTGGGATCGTCAGCCTGTTCACCACCCTCTACTTCTGGAACCGGGGCCGCCGGACCGTGGTGACCACCCCGGTGCAGGGCAATCGCGTGGTGGCCGACCGGGTCGTGCCGGTGCAGGGCGAGCCAGTCGTGCAGGAGTACCGCGAGGTACGCCGCCCGGGTCGGACGGTCTGACGTCCGACCGACCGCAACAACCGCCCGACCGCAACAACCGGCGGACCGGCAACCGATGGACCGGCAACCGATAGGCCGGCGCAATCGATGGGCCGATGGGCCGAGGGAATGGCGATCGGCGCAACCGCACACACAGACTTCCGAGGGCCTCGCAACGGCGCGGGGCCCTCGGGGCATGCCCGGGCTGCGGGGCTCAGGCGAACAGGGCGAAGTAGATCGCGATGTGGTGACAGGCGGCGGCCACCAGGGTGCAGGCGTGGAAGAACTCGTGGTGACCGAAGACTGTGGGCCACGGGTTGGGCCGGCGTAGCGCGTAGCAGACCGCACCGACGCTGTAGATCGCGCCGCCGATGGCGATCAGCACCAGCGCGGTGACCCCGCCCTCGCGCAGGATCTGCGGCAGCATCGCCACCGCCACCCAGCCGAGTGCCAGGTAGAGGGGGGCGGAGACCCAGCGTGGCGCGTGTGGCCAGATCAGTTTCACCGCCACGCCGCCCAGCGCGCCGCTCCAGACCAGGGCGAGCATGATGGTCGCGTGCCGGGTGCCCAGCAGCAGGATGCAGAACGGCGTGTAGGTGCCGGCGATGAACATGAAGATCATCGAGTGGTCCATCCGGCGCATGATCTGGTAGCCGCGCTCCGACCACACCCGGCGGTGATAGAGCGCGCTGGTGCCGAAGAGCCCGCACACGGTCAGGCTGTACACCAGGCAGCTCACCAGCGGGGCCCAGCCGGGCCGGCCGGCCGCGACGGCGCAGAGCACGATGCCGCAGACGAGCGAGACGAAGAACGCGTAGGCATGCAGCCAGCCGCGCATCCGGGGCTTACCGATGTCGACCGGCTTGAGTCGAAGCGGTGCGGAGGTCGTCACATCCCTAGGTTACGGCACCGTAGGTTACGTTGAAGTAGTACGACCCGTCGCGGGTTTGAGGAATTCGTCGCCCTCGCCCGCCGCCGGATCGGGGATCATGGCGGAATGCGGATCCGGCCCGTCGGCACGAACGCCCTGCTGCTCGACTGCGACGACTCCGAGCAGGTGGAGGGTTGGCGCGCCGAGCTGTGGCACCGCCGGGAAACCGGCGAGCTGGTGGCCGTGGAGATCGTCCCCGCCGCCCGTACGGTGCTGCTCGACGGGGTGCCCGATCCCGAGCGGGCCGCCGCGCTCATCGTCGGCTGGATGCCCCGGACCCCCGACCGGGCCGGGCCCGCCGACGAGGTCGAGGTCCCCGTCGCGTACGACGGGGAGGACCTGCCCGTCGTCGCCGGCCACTGGGGGGTGGGCGTGCCCGAGGTGATCCACCGCCTCACCGGCACCGAGTTCCGGGTCGCCTTCTGCGGGTTCGTCCCCGGGTTCGCGTACCTGACCGGGCTGCCGGCGCGGTGGGCGGTGCCCCGACTGGCCACGCCCCGGCCCCGGGTGCCGGCCGGCTCGGTCGCCCTGGCCGGCCCGTACGCGGGGATCTATCCCGGGCCGTCGCCGGGCGGCTGGCTGCTGGTCGGACGGACCGATCTGACCCTGTTCGACGTACGCGCCGACCCACCGGCCCGGCTCAACCCCGGCACCCGGGTCCGGCTGGCGGCGGCGTGACCGGCCGGCCTGGTCAGCGGCTCGGCCTGCTCAACCCGGGTCACGGGCACCCCCTCCGCGTCCTGGAGGTTCTCCGGGCCGGCGCGCTCAGCACCGTGCAGGACCAGGGCCGGCCCGGCTGGGCGCATGTGGGCGTACCCCGGTCGGGTGCGCTCGACCCGGCGGCGCTGCGGCTGGCCAACCGCCTGGTCGGCAACCCGGAGACCGCCGCCGGCCTGGAGGTCACCCTGACCGGCTGCGTGCTGCGGCTGACCCGCGCCGGCACGGTCGCGATCACCGGTGCGGACGTCGACGTCCGGGTCGGCGACCGGCCCGGCGACGTCGGTCGGCCGCTGGCAGTGCCGGCCGGAGCGGTTGTCCGGGTCGGCCCGCCCCGGTCGGGGCTGCGCAGCTGGCTCGCGGTGGCCGGCGGGATCGCCGTCGAGCCGGTGCTCGGCAGCCGGTCCACCGACACCCTCGCGGGCCTCGGCCCGCCCCCGCTGCGCGACGGCGACACCCTGCCGCTCGGCGACCCGCCCGGCGACCCCGCCCCCGTCGACCTGACCGTCGGGCGGCCGGTGCCGACCGAGCTGCGGCTCCGGCTGCGCCTCGGCCCCCGGGACGACTGGTTCACCCCGGACACGCTCGACCTGCTCTTCGGCACGGCGTACACGATCAGTGCCGTGAGTAACCGGGTGGGCACGCGACTGACGGGCGCGCCGCTGCCCCGCGCGGTCGCCGGTGAGCTGCCCAGCGAGGGCATCGTGCTCGGCGCGGTACAGGTGCCCGCCGATGGCCAGCCGTTGATCTTCCTCGTCGACCATCCCACCACCGGCGGGTACCCCGTCGTCGGAGTGGTGGACGACGTGACCGGGCTCGCGCAGGCCCGACCAGGGACTACGGTGAGGTTCCATGGACCTCAACGCTGACCTCGGCGAGGGATTCGGCATCTGGCGGCTCGGCGACGACGAGGCGCTGCTGGACCTGATCACCTCGGCCAACGTCGCCTGCGGCTTCCACGGCGGCGACCCATCCACCATGCGCCGGGTCTGCGCCGCCGCCGCCGAGCGCGGGGTCGCCGTCGGAGCCCAGGTCGGCTACCGCGACCTCGCCGGCTTCGGCCGCCGGCACATCGCGTACGCCTACGCCGAGCTGCGCGACGAGACCACCTACCAACTCGGCGCACTCGACGCGTTCTGCCGGCCGTTCCGCACCCGGGTCCGCTACCTCAAGCCGCACGGCGCGCTCTACCACGCGGCGGCGGCCGACGAGGCGCAGGCCGCCGCGCTGGTCGCCGCCGTCAAGGACTACGACGACGAGCTGCCGCTGCTCTGCCTGCCCGGCTCGGTGCTCGCCCAACTCGCCACCGGCGCGGGCATCCGGGTGGTCGCCGAGGGCTTTGCCGACCGGGGCTACCTGCCCAACGGCGCGCTGGTGCCCCGCACGGTCGACGGCGCGCTGGTCACCGACCCGGAGCAGGTGGCCGCCCGGGCCGTCCGGATGGCCACCGAGCGGACCGTGGTCGCGGTCGACGGCAGCGTCATTCCCTGCCCGATCGACTCGATCTGCCTGCACGGCGACACCCCGGGCGCGGTGGCGTGCGCCGCTCTGGTGCGCGCCGCGCTCCTCGACGCGGGGGTCACGCTCACCCCGTTCGCGTGAAAGGAAGGGCGTTAATGCATTCGCCCTTCCCTAACCGCGCACCGGACCAGCGGCGGCGGGTGCTCAGGCGTCCAGGCCGCGCAGGACCAGCGGCAGCCGAGCGGCGCCGCCCTCGACCACCCGGACCGGCACCCCCCAGTCCTGCCGGGTCAGGTGGCAGGCCGCGTGCTCCACGTCGGCGTCACACGTCGCCGCCTGGGCAATCACCTGAAGCACCCCGCCGGCCACGGCACCGTCGACCACCAGCCGGCGGGACAACTCCGTGCCGGTGCCCGCCCCGTCCAGCAGCAGCTTCGGCGGGGACGCCGACACCACCAGCCGGGTCGACGGCCCGTACGTCTCGTCCAGCTTCTGCCCCGGGGCCGGGGTGAAGACGATGTCCAGCGTCACCTCGCCGGCCGCCACCTCCGTCGGCTTGCGTTCGGTGCGGTGCCGGGGGCCGTCGACGGTGCTCGCCCCGGCGGCCGACAGCGCGCCCGGAGCCAGCCGGGTCAGCCGGTGCGCGGCCGACTCGACCACCAGCACCCCGCCGTCGGCGGTCAGCACCAGGTCGCTCGGCTCGGCCAGCCCGTCGGCGACCGTGGACACCTGACCGATCCCCGGGTCGAAGCGGCGGACCGCCCCGTTGTACGTGTCGGCGACCAGCACCGAGCCGTCCGGCAGTGCACACACGCCCAGCGGGTGCTGCAACAGCGCCCGATCGGCCGGCCCGTCGACGTGGCCGAAGTCGAACAGCCCCTGCCCGACGGCGGTGCCCACGACGCCGTTCTCGACGTACCGGACCGCACTGGTCTCGCTGTCGGCGATCCACAGCCGTACGCCGTCGGGCGAGACCGACAGGCCGGACGGCTGCGCCATCCACGCCTCGGCCAGCGGGCCGTCGCGCAGCGCCTCGACGGTGGTACCGGCGTACATCCCGGCGGTGCGGCGGATCGGGTCGAACCACCAGAGCTGGTGGATGCCGGCCATGGCGACGATCACCCGGTCGTCGTACCAGGCCACGTCCCAGGGGGAGGAGAGGTCGACCGAGAGCGCGTCGTGGGCGTGGTCGTCCACGACCGAGCGCCACTGCCGGCCGGTGCCGGCGACGGTGACCACCTCGCCGGTGCTCAGCCGTACGCCGCGTAGCAGGTGGTTGACGGTGTCCGCGACGACCAGGTCGTATCCGGCGACCTCGGCCGCGTGCTCCGGCAGCCGGCACAACCCCTGTGGCTCGGAGAACGCGGCGGCACCCGCCGGACCGTCGTCCCGCCCCCGCTCGCCCGAGCCGATCCGGCGGACCAGGGTCTCGCCGTCGGGTGCCAGCTCTACCAGGGAGTGCCGGGCCGAGTCGGAGACCAGCAGGTTCCCACCGTTGAGCGGGACGGCCTTGCCGGGAAAGCGCAGGGTCGTCTCCGGTTCGCCCGGTGGCACGTACGGGCTGTCGCCCCGGTGCAGAGTGCCCTTCGCCTCGTGGGTGGCGACCAACTCGTCGATCAGCCGCGCCAGCCCCTCGGCGTGGCCCTCGCCGGCCATGGTGGCCACCACGTACCCCTCGGGGTCGATCACCGCGAGGGTCGGCCAGGCCCGGGCCGCGTACTGCTGCCACATGTCCAGCTCGGGATCGTCCAGGACGGGGTGGTGCACGCCGTACCGCTCGACGGCGGCGGCGAGGGCGTCCGGGTCCTTCTCGTGCTCGAACTTCGGCGAGTGGACGCCGATGACGACCAGCACGTCGGCGTACTTCTCCTCCAGCGGGCGCAGTTCGTCGAGCACGTGTAGGCAGTTGACACAGCAGAAGGTCCAGAAATCCGCTACGACGATCTTCCCCCGCAGGTTGGACAGCTTCAGGTCCCGCCCACCTGTGTTCAGCCAGCCCCGTCCGCGCAACTCGGGGGCCCGTACTCGTGCGCTCATCCCCTCAGTCTGCCCGACGGGGACGCCCCCGTCGGCTCCACACCCCGTAACATACTCGGGGTGTGCCACCAGGTTTCACGTGGGCCCCACCCCCGTCGGTTCGCTACTTGGTGGACGGCTTCAGGCAGAGCACCTTCTTCGGCACGTTGCCGGGAAGATCGACGTACGGCTGGGTCAGATCGGCGCACTCCGCCTTCTTGTTGACCTTCGATACCACGGTGAAGGCGCCCTCGCCACAGGCCACCGCCTTCGCCTTCTCGTTCACGCAGGAGCCGACCGGCGGGTCGAACGGGGACGTCTTGTCGCCGCCGACCTTGCCGAGCAGCATGAGCAGGCCGAGCGGGATCGCGAGGATCAGCACGGCGGCCACCAGCACGAGGGCCAGCACCCGCCCGTTGCGGATCTTCGGCGTCGGCGCCTCGGTCTCCTGCTCGACCGGGTCCGGCTTGAACGAGTCGAACCGGCCCTGTTCCGGCTCCGCGTCCCAGGACGTTCCGGACTGCTGGCCCTGCGGGAAGGCTGGTTCGTCGAACGGGTTCGAGCCGTGACCCGGCATCGGGCCCTGCCCAGTGGTGCCGCCGCTGACCGGGGCCGCCGGGCCGCCGAACTGGTCGCCGTCGTGCGGCCGGACCCCGTTCACCGGGCGGTTGCTGGCCGGGGGGTCCACGAAGGACGGCACGCCGGGCGGGAAGGCGGGCGGGAAGGTGGACGCCCCCGGAGCGGACGCCGCCCCGGCGGCCGGCCCGTCGCCGTACCCGTGCTGCTGGGCGGGCTCGTCGAAGCGCTGCGGCCCCCGGTCGTCGAACCGCTGCTGAGGCCCGGGCTCGTCGAACCGGCCCTGGGGAGCCTGCTCGTCGAACCGGCCCTGGGACCCGCGCTCGTCGGAGTGGCCCTGCTGGCCCGGCTCGTCGAAGCGGTGCGGCGGGTTGTGGTCGGGGTGGAAGGAGTGCTCCTCCGCCTGCTCCGGCTCGTCGGCCGGCTCCGGCTGGGCGGGCCGGCCGTACACGCGGGGCTGTGGTGCGGGCGTGCCGCCGGGCCGCAGGGCCTGGTCCGTCGGGGGCATCACCCGGCTGTTCAGCGGGACGGACGCGCTCGCCGAGACGCTGCCCGCCGCACCGGCCGCGGACTCCTCGGCCTGGGGCAGGGGTACGGCGGCCCGGGCGGCCGGCCCGCCCTCCGGCGAGACCCGGGGGACGGGTACGACCGGGCCGGCCGGCGACTGCGACTCCTCAACACGGCCCCAGCCGTTGTCGGCACCTGCCGGCTCCGGCTCGTACGCCGACGGCCCGCCCTCGCGCCCGGCCGGCTCGGCGGACACCGGTGGCTCGGCGGCCGGAGCGAACTGGGCCGGCGGCACGAAGCCGGTCGGCCGGCTGGCGGCCAGGCTGGCACCGGGCACCCGGTGCTCCTGCGGTGGCAGCGGGACGGCGTTGGCCGCCGAGATTCCCGGGCCGGGGGCCGGGGAGTACAGCGGCCGGTCTTCCGACCGCTCGGGCTCCCAGGCGTTGCCGGTCGACGGGGGTGCGGCGGGCTCCGCCTCGGCGGCACGCCCCCACGCCTCGCCCGGTGCCCACGGCTCGACCTCCGGCACGGGGGGCAGCTCCGGCGCGGCGGGCCGCTCGGGCCGGTCCGTCCCGGGCCACTGCTGGCTCTGCTGCTGGCCCTCCACCGGGGTGCCCCACGGGTGCGGTCCGTCCGCGCCGACGGTGGCGGTGGCTCGTGCCGGCGGGGCCGAGGTCGGCTCCGCCGACGCCCAGGCCGGGCCGGCCGGCCGGTCCTCCTGCTGCTGCGGCGCCGGAGCCGCGCCCCACGTGCCGGGTTGGCCCGACCCGTCGGTACCGGCCCAGGCGTTCTGCTGGGGCTGTTCGTCGGGCTGATCATTCGTCGCGACCCAGCCGCCGGAGCGGGACGGGTCGTCCTGCTGGCCGCCGGCGTTCCAGCCGTCGGAGCGGTTGGGGTCGTCCTGCTGTGCCGGGGAGGAATCGGCCTTCCAGCCGCCGGAGCGGTGGGGGTCGTCCTGGCCTGACCAGGCGTCCTGGGGTGGGGTGGCCTGGCCGGGGACGGGGACACGGGCGGCGCCCCGGGCGGCGGGTGCGGGCTGGCCCCAGGCGGCCTGCGCCTGCTCGGCCTGGCCGGCGAAGGCAGGCTGGTCGGCGGGTGCCCAGCCGCCCGGGCGGGCGGGATCGTCACCCTGCTGGCCGGCGTCGTCCTGTTGGCCGCCAGCGTTCCAGCCGCCGGAGCGGTGGGGGTCGTCCTGGCCTGACCAGGCGTCCTGGGGTGGGCTGGCCTGGGGTGGGGTGGCCTGGGGTGGGGTGCCCTGGCCAGGGACAGGGACACGGGCGGCGCCCCGGGCGGCGGGTGCGGGCTGGCCCCACGCGGCCGGTGGCTGCTCGGCCTGGCCGGCCCAGGACGGCTGGGCCGGACCGTCGGTCGGTGTGGTCGGGTCCCAGGCGGGTCCGGGCTGGTCGTCCTGCTCCCAACCCGCCGCGGGCTGGTCGTGCTGGCCCCAGGCGGGCTGCGGCGCGGCGGCCGGCGGACCCCACGCGTCGGGCCGGGCCGGCTCCGGCTGCTGCCCCGGCACCCGAGCGGCATCCCACGCGGCGGTCGCCGGCTGATCGTCCCGCGTTGCGGTGGCACCCCACGCGGCGGTGGGCGGCTGGCCGTCCTGCGGGGGGGCACCCCACGCGGCGGTGGGCGGCTGGTCGTCCCGCGTTGCGGGCGCATTCCATGCTGCGGTGGCCGGCTGGTCACCCTGTGGTGCGGAGGCGCCCCAGGCCGGGACCGGCGGCTGGCCGCCCTGCGGGGCGGCGCCCCACGCAGCGGTCGGTGGTTGGGCGTCCTGTGTTGCGGGGGCACCCCATGCTGCGGTGGCCGGCTGGTCGCTCTGGGCCTCCCAGGCGGGAGCGGGCGGGTTCGGCCGGGTCGCGGGGGGCGGCGGTGCCCAACCCAGGTCCGGGTTGGCGACGCCGTACGGCGCCGGTGCGCCGGTGCCCGGCGACACCTCGTCCGGCTCTTGGCCGGGGTGGTGCGGGCCCTCGGACGTCATCGGTGCGCCTCCTCCATCACATGTCGGCCGCCGATGCCGACGGTGCGTCGGCGGGGGTGCCGCCGTCGCCGGCGGTACCGGCCGTGGGGGCTCCCCGCACCGTATCCGGTGGCCGCCCGCGGCATCCGGGGAGCACCGGTCGTCACTCCACGTCGCCGGACGGTGTCGAGCAGCATCTATCGGCACGACGGGTCCGGGCGGGCGGTTGACGACCGAGCACCACCGTACCGGGCGGGGCCGCCGAGGCGGAATCCCGGTGTCAATCGGGCCGAAACGCCGACGACCCGCCCGGGTCCACCGGGCGGGTCGTCGAACTGGGGAGGTGAGGAGGGTAGGAGACGTCAGCTCATGTGACGCTGGGCGATGGCGAGAAGCTCGTCACGGACCGCGGGCGAATTGGCGGAACGCAGCGCGTGCTCGATGGCGCGGGCACGGCGGTTCGCGTCGCGGCGGGTGCGGATTCGCTCGATCATGCTCATCTGGGTCTCTCCTCCTGGCTATTCGGTTGTCAGCCCTGGTGTCTGGCTCTATTTAAGCGCACCGCGAGCAGGAAATCCATCGATCCTTAGGTGAGCTGGAACACCGGCCTACGGATCGTAGGTCAACGGTGGCTTGGGCCGGCACTTTCTTCCCCCAAATGGCAACAGCCGGTGTGCCGGGCGTTAACCCGTGGCACACCGGCCGTTGCTGGTGTCGTGGACCGGTCAGGTCCAGGCGAGCAGCGCCGCCTCCGGGTCGGAGAGGAAGTCCCCGATGTCGCGGAGGAACTTCGACCCGAGCTCACCGTCGATGATCCGGTGGTCGAAGGAGAGACCCAGCGTGGTCACCTGACGCGGGCGGACCTTGCCCTTGTGCACCCAGGGCATCTCGCGGACCGCGCCGAAGGCCAGGATCGCCGACTCGCCCGGGGGCAGGATCGGGGTGCCGGTGTCCACCCCGAACACGCCGACGTTGGTGATCGTCAGGGTGCCGTTGGACATGTCGGCCGGCGAGGTCTTCCCGGTCTTGGCCGTCTGCACCAGGCCGGTCATGGCGTCCGCCAACTCGCGCAGCGAGAGCCGGCCGGCGTCCTTGATGTTCGGCACGATCAGCCCGCGCCCGGTGGCCGCCGCGATGCCCAGGTTGACGTAGTCCTTGACCACGATCTCGTCGCCGGCCCACGTCGAGTTGACCAACGGGTGCCGTTTGACCGCCAGCAGCACCGCCTTGGCCACCAGCAGCAGCGGCGAGACCCGCACGTCGCGCCACTCCCGCCGGCCGCGAAGCCGGTCCAGGGCCTTCATGGCCCGCGTCACGTCGACGGTCAGGAACTCCGTCACGTGCGGGGCAGTGAACGCCGAGCGGGACATGTTCTCGGCGGTTAGCTTGCGTACCCCCTTCACGGGGATGCGCTGCTCGCGGTCTGCGCCGAAGCCGGCGACCATCGTGGCCGGGGCTGTCACCGTCAGCGGCTCGGCCGCCGCAGTCGCGGGGCCGCTCGCTGCCAGCTGCACATCCTCCCGGGTGACCGAGCCCAGAGGCCCCGACCCGGTCAGCGTGGACAGGTCGACGCCGAGGTCCTTGGCAAGCTTGCGCACCGGCGGCTTGGCCAGCACCGGCCCGCCGGTCCGCCCGGCGCCGTTCACCGAGGACGCGGCCGGGGCCGCCTGGACCGGGGCCGCCTGGACCGGGGCCGCCTGGACCGGGGCCGCTGGGACCGGAGCAGGGGAGGCCGGGGAGGCGGCCTGCACCGGGATGCCTGCCTTGCGCGGGCGGCGCTTCGCCGCCGTGGTGCGCGGGCCGTAGCCGACCAGGACGGCGGTGCGGCCGCCCGGGGCGGGGCCGCCGATCAGGCCCGGCTCGACCGCACCCTCGCTCGGGGCCACCTCGACCGCCGCCAGCGAGGCCGCCGACGGGGTGGGCAACGCCGCGTCGGGAGCGCCGGTCGTCGACTCCTCGATCGGGCCCGCGCCCGGGTCGGTGTCGATCGCGATGATCGGCGTGCCGACCTCGATCGTGCTCCCCTCCGGGTGGAAGATCGACCGCACCTGGCCGGCCCACTTCGCCGGGATCTCGACGGCGGCCTTGGCCGTCTCCACCTCGACGATCGGCTGGTTCAGCTCGATCGTGTCGCCCACCTTGACCAACCAGGCGAGGATCTCGCCCTCGGCCAGGCCCTCACCGAGGTCGGGCAGGTTGAATTCCTTGATTCGCGACATGCCGGTCACCAACCGAAGGTGCGGTCGACGGCGTCGAGCACCCGGTCGAGGTCCGGCAGGTACTCCTCCTCCACCCGGGAGGCCGGGTAGGGGGTGTCGAAGCCGGTGACGCGCAGCACCGGGGACTCCAGGGAGTAGAAGCACTTCTCGGTGATCCGGGCGGCGATCTCCGAGCCCAGGCCCAGGTTGCCCGGGGCCTCGTGCACGACCACGCAGCGGCCGGTGCGCCGCACCGACTCGTACGCGGCGGTCAGGTCCAGTGGGGAGAGCGTGCGCAGGTCGATGACCTCCAACTCCCGGCCGTCCTCGGCCGCGGCGGTCGCCGCCTCCAGGCAGGTTCGCACCATCGGCCCGTACGCCAGCACGGTGGCGTCCGCGCCGGGCCGCACCACCCGGGCGGAGTGCAGCGGGTACGCCTCCGACAGCGCGGCGTCCAGCTCGACCGGCCCCTTCTCCCAGTAGCGCCGCTTCGGCTCCAGGAAGACGATCGGATCGTCCGAGGCGATCGCCTGCTGGATCATCAGGTACGCGTCCTGCGGGTTGGAGCAGGTCACCACCTTCAGGCCGGCGGTGTGCGCGAAGTATGCCTCCGGTGACTCCGAGTGGTGTTCGACCGCGCCGATGCCCCCGCCGTACGGGATCCGGATGACCATCGGGATGCGTACCTTGCCCTGCGAGCGGTAGTGCATCTTCGCCACCTGCGACACGATCTGGTCGTACGCGGGGTAGACGAAGCCGTCGAACTGGATCTCGCAGACCGGGCGGAAGCCGCGGATGGCCAGGCCGACCGCGGTGCCGATGATGCCGGACTCGGCCAGCGGGGTGTCGATCACCCGCTGGTCGCCGAAGTCCTTCTGAAGCCCGTCGGTGACCCGGAAGACGCCGCCGAGCTTGCCGATGTCCTCGCCCATGAGAATGACCTTCTGGTCGTCCTCCAGGGCCCGGCGCAGGCCGGCGTTGACCGCCTTGCCGAGGGTGAGCATCTCCGTGGCCATCAGTGGGCGCTCCCCTCGAAGGACTCCATGTAGCGGCTGAACTGCGCCCGCTGCTCGTCGAGCTCGGGGGACCCGTGGGGGTAGACGTGGTCGAACATCGTCACCGGCTCGGGGTCGGGCATGGCGAGCACCCGCTCGCGCAGGTGTACCGACTCGGCACGGGCCTGCTCGTCCACCTCGGCGAAGAAGCTGTCGTCGACGATCTGCTGCTGGGTCAGGAACGCCTTCATCCGGGCGATCGGGTCCTTGGCCTGCCAGGCCTCGACCTCACTGGCGATCCGGTACCGAGTCGGATCGTCGGAGGTGGTGTGCGCCCCCATCCGGTAGGTGTACGCCTCGATCAGGCTCGGGCCCTGGCCGTGCCGCGCGGCGTCCAGCGCGTGCCGGGTCACCGCGTACGAGGCGAGCACGTCGTTGCCGTCCACCCGGACGCCGGGGAAGCCGAAGCCGTCCGCCCGCTGGTAGAGCGGGACCCGGGTCTGCCGCTCCAGCGGCTCGGAGATGGCGTACTGGTTGTTCTGGCAGAAGAACACCAGCGGGCTGTTGAAGACGCTGGCCCACACGAACGACTCGTTCACGTCGCCCTGGCTCGTCGCACCGTCGCCGAAGTAGGCGATCACCGCCTCGCCGTCGTCACCGCCGGTTTTGCCGTCCATGGCGATGCCCATGGCGTATCCGGTCGCGTGCAGGGTCTGCGCCCCGATCACGATCGTGTACATGTTGAACTTGAACTCGTTCGGATCCCAGCCGCCCTGGTCGACGCCGCGGAACAGGCCGAGCGGCATGATCGGGTCGATGCCCCGGCAGTAGAGGACGCCGTGCTCCCGGTACGTCGGGAAGGCCATGTCCTGGCTGCGTAGCGCCCGGCCGGAGCCGACCTGCGCCGCCTCCTGGCCCAGCAGGCTGGCCCATAGGCCCAGCTCGCCCTGCCGCTGCAACGCGGTCGCCTCGGCGTCGAGCTTGCGGACCAGCACGAGGTCGCGGTAGAGCCCGCGGTACTCCTCGTCGGTGAAGTCGACGCGGTACTCCGTTCCGTCCGGGCCGAACGCGTTCTCGACGCGCTCGCCGGAGGGCGTGAGCAGCTGTACGAGTTCCGGGTTGCCGGCAGCAGCCTTTGCGGCTCGCTTGGAACGGGGTGCGGCCCGCCGGCCGCGGGTGGTGACCCCGGGGTCGCCCTTTGCCATCCGTCTCTCCCTGTCGTGTCTGCGCCGGCCTCGGGGGTGACCCGTCCGCGCAAATCGTGCGCCGGCCCGGCTGGTGCCGGACTGGTCCTGGCGGCCGCGCCTGGCCCCGGTGGAGGTTGCCGCGCGGCGTGAGCCGGATCCGTGGGACGAACCCGGTTCGGGAGCGCCGGCCCAACCGCGCCTGCCGCGGGTGCGCGGAGGCCGTGGCTGCGTTGCCGTCGTGGTCCATATTCGCAGAGGAGGTGAGCGGCCCCACAGTACGCCCGCCCAGGTTTCCGGTCGCTGTCGGCTTAGCGGCTAATCACGGTATTTGTCGCGGGCAGATCGAGAGCCCCCGGCGGCGGCGGACAAATTGTGTGTCGACACGCGGTATCTCCTGGTGAACTGTCCGTCACTGGTCCAAGCTGATGGCACCGGGCGGGCGTTTCGTGGGGCTATGTCCTTTTGTCAGGAAGTGCTGCCGTCCGTGGCCTTGATCGACGACGAGGAGTGCGCGTGTCCCAGCCAGGTGAGGGTCCGACCGCTCCGCTGCTCGGCCGGCACCGTACGGGCGGCGGCTACCGCCCGGTCGTCGGCGCGCATCGCGCCACCGGCTCCGGGGGCCCCGCCCGGGGGTACCTCGTCACCGTCGCACTGCTCGCCGGCACCGCCTCGATGCCGATCCTCGCCGCCATCAGCGCCGGGTCGGCCACCGTGGGCAGCACGGCGCTACCGGACGGCGGCACCCCGTTCATCCCGACCCCGTCCGTCGGCCCGGTGATCGTCCCGGTGCCGGCGATCGGCCAGCCGGCCGTCATCCCGTCCATCCGGCCGAGCGTGATCGTGGTGCCGACGGCCGGACTGTGGGGGCCCGGCCTCCCGCCGCTGGCCCCCGCCCCGGCCGACCCCGACCGGTCCGACCCGGACGCCATACGCCACCCGCCACCCCGGGCACCGGTCCCGCCCCCCGCCGCCCGCCCGCCCACGGCGACGCCCTCGCCGACCCCGGCACCGAACCCGACCCCGGCGCCCCCGCCGACCGACCCGTCGACGCCGGATCCTCAGACGCCGGAGCCGCCGACACCGGCCGAACCCACGGTGACGCACTCCGACTCGACCCAGGCGCCGGCCCCGTCGGGCGGCACCGAACCCACGGTCAGCGCCGAGCTGCCCACGGTCAGCGCCGAGCCGTTCACGGTCAGCGCCGAGCCGCCCGCGACACCGGGGACGGGGCGCTGAGCGAACCGGGCCTTCCCGCCGAGCACCCGGTGGCGCCGGCCGGGCCGGGCCTGCGGATCGCCCGGCTGGTCACCGAGCTGACCGCCCCCGCCGTCCTGGTGACCGTGCTGACCGTGGCGATCGGCTGGCACAGCGCCCGGGACGGCGTACACGGGCTGGCCTGGGGGCTGCTCGCCACCGTCTTCGCCAGCGGCATCCCGTTCGCGTACATCCTCGGTGGGGTGCGGCGCGGGCGGCTCACCGACCACCATGTCGGCGTGCGTGAGCAGCGCCGGCTGCCGTTGCTGTTCGGGCTGGCCTCGGTGGCCGCCGGGTGGGCCCTGCTCGCGGCGTTCGGCGCGCCCCGTCCGCTGCTGGCCCTGGTGGCCGCCGGGGTGGTGGGGCTGGTCGTGGCGGTGACGGTGAGCCACTGGTGGAAGATGTCGATTCACACGGCGGTGGCCGCCGGGGCCGTGGTGGTGCTGGTGCTCACCTTCGGCGTCCCGCTGCTCGCCGCCGCGCCACTGCCCGTGCTGGCGGGCTGGTCCAGGGTGCGGCTGCGCGCCCACACGGTGCCGCAGGTGGTGGTCGGCGGCACCGTCGGCGGGCTGGTCGCCGGCGTCGTCTTCGCCACGCTCAACTGATCCGCCCCGCCGACGGGGCCACCCCGGGCCGGCACGCCCCGCCGCGTGAGACCGGTGTGTGAGACCGCCGCTTGAGCCCGCCGGGTCAGGCGCCGTCGTCGGCGAGCCGGTGCCGGTTCGCCTCGATCCAGGCGTCCAGGGCGACCGGGTCGTCCGGGTCCACCCCGTCGGCCATCAGCTGGGCCACGGCCGCGGTGGCCGGGCTGCGCCGCTCCCCGGTCGAGTAGAGCCGGGCGAACTCGGGGATCATCTCCTCGATCGCGGTGTCGGTCTGGGCCGCCGCCGCCCCCGGTAGCGCCCTGCGCCGAGCCGCGTACGCCGCCCAGCCGCGCAGCACCCGGGGGAGCATCGCGGCGTCGTCCATGTCAAGCACGGCCCGCCGGTGCACCCAGTCGAGCAGGAACAGCTCGGCCACCGTGGGGCTCCACCGCAGCGCGTCGGCGTCGGGGAAGCTCGCGGCGTGGTCGAGTAGCAGGCTGAGGCAGAAGTGCAGCGAGGCCAGCCCCGCGTCGTCGGACGGGTCCAGGTCGAATCGGGCCGCCTCGGGCGAGGCGAGGAACGCCCGGACCAGTGCGGTCCGCTCGTCGCCGGAGAGCGGCGCGGCGTCCCGGGTGGGACGCGCCGGTGGGGGCAGCAGCGCCAGGCGCGCGCCGGCCAGCGCGCGATCGGTGGCGAGCGAACCCTCGGCGGGCAGCTCGCTGAGGTCGTCGGTCACCGCGAGGTGCCGGCGGACCTCGCCGTGCATCCGGGCCGGGTCCTCCTCCCGGAACCAGGTCAGCTCGTCGCCGTCGACCATCTCCCGGACCTGGTCGACGATCCGCCCGGCGGGGCCACCGACGAAGACGTCCTTGGCGATGCCGATGTTGTGGTCGATCAGGGCCACCAGCGCGTGCTCCGGGCCGCCGTCGGTGTCGTCGTCGTAGGCGAAGGTGGCCAGGTAGGAGGTCTGGTCGCCGTACACATCGCCGTAGCACCAGGTGCCGGTGAGGCGCACCCGGCCGAGCTGCTCCGACCAGGCGGGTGCCTGGGTGCCGGGACGGACCTTCGCCGCCCCCTCCGCCTCCGGCACCAGCGTGGCGAAGACGGAGCGGATGGTCTTGGCGGCGGCCGTGCGGCGGCGGGCGGTGGCGGCCAGGAAGCCGGCGACGAACTCCCGCACCGCCCCCTCCCGGTCGATCTCCGCGACCGCGTAGACGCTGCCGAGCAGCGCTGCGCCGAGCATCTCGGCATCGAGGGCGGTGTCGAGTCTGGTCACGTCGCGTGCGGCGTGCAGCACCGCGTCGTAGGGGGTCTGGGGCGTGGCCATGCATCGACACTACGCCCGCGCGGGGGAGCCGGACAGTGAAGGAGTAGGGCGGTCAGCGGCCGTCAGCGTCGCGTAACGCCTGCCTCGCCAGCCCGTAGCGGTCGAGCACCGCCCGGACCGGTGTCAGCACGTACTCCCGGCCGACCGCGTCCACCCCGGCGGTGAGTCGACGCTCGGCCCGACGGCAGGCCCGGCGGGCCGACCACCGCACCACCGGGCGGCTCAGCGCCGCCAGCAGCAGCCCGGCGAGCAGGCCACCGAGCAGCAGCACGGTGGGCAGCGGGGCCTCGCCGACCCGGGGATACTCCAGGGCGGGCAGGCCGAGGGCGCGCAGCGCGTAGCCGAGGGCGAGCCAGCCGAGGCCCGCCACGGCCGCGATCGTGACCAGCCACTGCACCCCGCCCACGAACCGCCACCAGAGCGGTCGGCGGTCCATTCCGAGGTCGGTGCCCGCCACGGCGCGGTCCAGGGCATCCGGCAGGTCGCCCAGTCGCGAGCGGGCGGCGGAGGTCACGGCGGTCGCCCACGGGGCAGGGAGGCCGGCCCCGGCGCGGTCCGCCACCGCCCGCACGGCCAGCCCCAGCGCCGAGCGCTGGGCGACGGTCGGATCGGGTACGGAGGTCGCGGCGACCAGGCTCTCCGCCGGGCCCTCGGCCCCGCCGCCGGTGGCCGGGCCGGGTAGGTGCAGCCGGCGCAGCGGGTCGGGGCGCAGCCGCCGCCAGCCCCGCACCAGCGGCCAGCCGGTGTTCGCGACGGCCCGGTGCCGGTACGCCCCCTCGACCGCAGCGGCCACCGCCGGCACGCCGGCCGCCCCGGCCAGCGCCCTGGTCAGCGCCCCGACGGTCCCCTCGTCCGGCCCGCCGGCGGGTGACTCGGCGGCGACCAGCTCGGCCAGCCCGGCGACAACCGTGTCGACGTCACCGGCGAGGCGACGCAGCGCGGCCTGCCGGTCGGCGACCGTACGTTCCAGCGTGCCGCGCAGCTCGACGATCCCGGACGGGTCGACGGCGGTGGTGGCCAGCAGCGGCACCCCGCCCAGCCCGTCGGCGTCGAGCAGCCGGCGCAGGTCGTCCAGCACCCGGGGCAGCTCGGCAGGGGGCAGCCGGTCGGCCTGGTTGAGCACCACCAGCGTCACGTCGCGGTGCCGGTGGAACTCGCGCAGGTAGCTGGTGTGGATCAGCCGGTCGGCGTACTTCTGCGGGTCGACGACCCAGACCACCAGGTCGACCAGGCCGAGCAGCCGGTCCACCTCCAGTCGGTGCGACCGCTGCACCGAGTCGAAGTCGGGCAGGTCGAGCAGGACCAGCCCGTGCAGGGCGGACTCGTCGTCGGCGTCCAGCGCGCTCTCCCGGACGAACCGGTGCCGGGGCAGCACACCGACCCAGTCGAGCAGCCGGTTCGCCCCGTCCAGCGGGCCCCAGACGCAGGCGTGCGCCACCCCGGTGGTGGGGCGGCGCACCCCGACCGTGGAGAGGGTCAGTCGGGCGAGCGCGTTGAACAGGCTCGACTTGCCGCTGCCGGTGGCGCCGGCGAGGGCGACGACGGTGTGGTCGCGGGAGAGCGCCAGCCGGGTGCCGGCCCGTTCGACCAGGGTGTGCGCGGGCACCAGGGCGGTGTCGGGGAGGTGCCCGTCCACCGCGTCGAGGAACCGGCGGACCGCGTCCAGGCGGTCGATCAGCGCGTCCGCGTCGACCCGCTGGTCACCCCGCAACGCCTCGCGTACCCGTCCCACGATGTTGGTCACCGGACCTCGCCCTCGGGTGTCGCCGGCGGCAGGGCCGACGCGTCGGCCTCCGTGAGGCCGCTGCGGTGCCGGGCGTCCTCCACCCGGTCGGCCGCGGTCCGCAGCGCGTCGCCGGCGTCCGTCGTCGGCCGGGCCGCCGCCGTTCGGGAGAGGAACCGGTCGGCCTCGGCGTCGAGCAGTTCCCGGACCCGGGCCAGCAGGTCGTCCCGGGCCTGGTTGGCCAGCGTACGCACGGCCTGGTCGCCGAAGATCGCCTGGAGCACGGCCTGCGCGGCGACGGTCGTGCCGGCCCCGGTGGCCACCTCCAGCCCGGTCGGGATGAAGGCGGTCGAGGCGAACACGGCGATCATCACGGCCAGCCCGGTGGCGTTGACCGCGTACGCGGCCGTGCGGGCGACGAACCGCTTGTCGCCGCCCTCGGCCCGGACCAGCTCTAGCACCCCGCGCTGCCAGTCGCGCACCAGCCGCTCGGCGCGGTCGGGGAAGTCCTCGCCCGGGTGGGCCAGCGGCGGGTCGAGCAGCGCCGCACCGGCCGGGTGCGCCTTCCACCCGGTGTACACGTTCTCGGCTGCCTCGGCGGCCACCCCGCGCAGCAGCGTGACGAGCTGGGACTCGATGGCGTTGCGCAGCTCCGTGGCGGGGGCGGGCCGGCCCGTCACCGCCGCCACCACCCGGTCGCGCAACCGGCCGATCCGCGCCTCCATGGTGCGGAAGAACTCGCCGGTGCCGACGAATTCCTGCCAGCGGGCGAGCACCTCGCCGCGGAGCAGCCGGCCGTCCTTCAGCCCCTGCTCGACGGTCCGCTCGGCCCCCCGGTACGCGGCCTGGACCCGCTCGTCGAGGGCGTTGGCGGCGGCGGCCTGTTCGTCGGCGGCGTCGGCCAGCCCTTCCACCGAGGAGTGCAGGGCGGCGAGCGCGCCGTCCAGGGTCTGCCGGACGACGGCGGCCCGCGCCCCGGCGTCGGCGGCGAGTCGGCCGAACCAGGCGCTCAGCGGGGCGGTGATCTTGTCCGGCAGCAGGCCCTGCCCGTCGACCCAGGTCTCGGGCAGGGCGAACAGCGGTGCCGCGCCGAGGCCCCGGGCGGCGAGCATCTCGGCCAGATGGGCGGCGACCTCGTCGGTGGCCTCCGCCGGCACCCGGTCGAGCACCATGGCGATCACCACGCCCCGGGCCCGGGCGGTGTGCAGCAGTTCCCAGGGGACCGCGTCGGCGTACCGGGCGGCGGTGGTGACGAAGAGCCAGAGGTCGGCTGCGGCGAGGAGTTGACCGGCCAGCGCCCGGTTGGCGTCGACCACCGAGTCGATGTCCGGGGCGTCGAGGAAGGCCAGGCCGGCGGGGAGCGCCGGGGCGGTGACCAGTTGGAGGGTGCCCGGGTCCTCGCTCGGCTCGCTGGTGCGGGTGAGGCCGGGCAGGAGCTCGCCCTGGCGGAACCAGCCGGAGTCGGTCGGGTTGCACACGAGCACCGGCGAGCGGGTGGTGGGCCGGAGCACCCCGGCGGCGCTGACCCGGGCCTGGACCAGGCTGTTGACCAGGGTCGACTTGCCGGCACCGGTGGAGCCGCCGACGACCACCAGCAGGGGCGCGTCGAGCCGGGCCAGGCGAGGCAGCAAATAGTCGTCGAGCTGGGCGGTGAGGCCCGCGCCGGCCTGGCGGGCGGGCTCGGCCGAGGGCAGGGCGAGCGGGAACCGGGCCGCGTCGATCGCGGCCCGCAGGCCGGTGAGCGCGACGGGCAGGCCGTCGTCCGAGGGGACGGCCGGGTCCTCGCCGGTCTCTGCCCCGCCGGTGCGGGCGGCGACGGCGGGCGAACCGGTGTGGATGGCGGGGTCGCCGTGCGTCGTCACTGCTAAAGCGTGCCCGACCGATGCAACTGAAGACAACCGGGCTCCCTCCAATGTGAGTTGCGTCGAGTCGACTCAACTCGACTTGACGATCGCCGTGGGCGTGGCACTATTGAGTCAAGTTCACTCAACTTGTTGTCCAATGCGCGACGGGCAGCGCCCGTCACCTGTTCCAACGTAATGAAGCGAGGAAGCGAAGATGGCACGTGCGGTCGGTATCGACCTCGGCACGACGAACTCCTGCGTGAGCGTTCTCGAGGGCGGTGAGCCCACCGTCATCGCCAACGCTGAGGGATCGCGGACGACGCCGTCGATCGTCGCGTTCGCCCGCAACGGCGAGGTGCTCGTCGGCGAGGTCGCCAAGCGTCAGGCGGTGACCAACCCGGATCGGACGATCCGCTCGGTCAAGCGGGAGGTCGGCACCAACTGGTCCGTCGACATCGACGGCAAGAAGTACACCCCGCAGGAGATCTCGGCCCGCACGCTGATGAAGCTGAAGCGGGACGCCGAGGCGTACCTGGGCGAGCAGATCAGCGACGCGGTGATCACCGTCCCGGCCTACTTCAACGACAGCCAGCGCCAGGCCACCAAGGAGGCCGGCGAGATCGCCGGCTTCAACGTGCTGCGGATCGTCAACGAGCCGACCGCCGCCGCCCTGGCGTACGGGCTGGACAAGGGCTCCCAGGAGCAGACCGTCCTGGTCTTCGACCTCGGCGGCGGCACCTTCGACGTGTCGCTGCTGGAGTTGGCCGAGGGCGTCGTCGAGGTGAAGTCCACCAGCGGTGACAACCAGCTCGGTGGCGACGACTGGGACCAGCGGATCATCGACCACCTGGTGAAGACCTTCCGGGGCGAGCACGGCATCGACCTGGCCCAGGACAAGATGGCTCTCCAGCGGCTCCGCGAGGCGGCCGAGAAGGCCAAGATCGAGCTGTCGGCGGCCACCACCAGCAACATCAACCTGCCCTACATCACCGCCGGCGCGGCCGGCCCGCTGCACCTGGACGTGACGCTCAGCCGCGCCGAGTTCCAGCGGATGACGCAGGACCTGCTGGACCGCTGCAAGGGCCCGTTCGAGCAGGCCGTGAAGGACGCCGGGATCAAGATCTCCGGTGTCGACCACGTGATCCTCGTCGGCGGCTCGACCCGGATGCCGGCCGTCACCGACCTGGTCAAGCAGCTCACCGGCCGCGACCCGAACAAGGGCGTCAACCCGGACGAGGTCGTCGCCGTCGGCGCAGCCCTCCAGGCCGGCGTGCTCAAGGGTGAGGTCAAGGACGTCCTGCTGCTCGACGTGACCCCGCTGAGCCTGGGCATCGAGACCAAGGGCGGCATCTTCACCAAGCTCATCGAGCGCAACACCACCATCCCGACCAAGCGCTCCGAGGTCTTCACCACGGCGGACGACAACCAGCCGTCGGTGCTGATCCAGGTGTTCCAGGGTGAGCGGGAGATCGCGGCCTACAACAAGAAGCTCGGCACCTTCGAGCTGACCGGCCTCCCGCCGGCGCCGCGCGGCGTGCCGCAGGTCGAGGTCACGTTCGACATCGACGCCAACGGCATCGTGAACGTGCACGCCAAGGACCTGGGCACCGGCAAGGAACAGAAGATGATGATCACCGGCGGCTCCTCGCTGCCGAAGGACGACATCGAGCGGATGCGCCGGGACGCCGAGGAGCACGCCGACGACGACAAGCGTCGTCGCGAGGAGGCCGAGACCCGCAACCTGGCCGAGGCGCTCCAGTGGCAGACCGAGAAGTTCCTCGCCGAGAGCGGCGACAAGCTGCCCGGCGAGAGCCGGGAGCAGATCAACGAGGCCCTCGGTGAGCTGCGCGGCGCGCTCGGCGGCCAGGACATCGAGAAGATCAAGGCGGCCCACGAGCGGCTCGCGCAGGTCTCCCAGCAAGCCGGCTCGCTGCTCTACTCGCAGCAGGCCGAGCAGGGTGAGCAGCAGCCGGGTGCGGCCGGCGCGGGCGCCGGTGCGACCGGCGGCCCGCAGGCCGGCGGCGCCGACGACGTGGTCGACGCGGAGATCGTGGACGAGGACAAGGACAAGAAGTGACGATCCGCCTCGGACACACACTCACGGCAGAGGGATGAGGTAACCGCATGACGGAGAAGCCAGGAGCCGCCGACCCGGGCTCCACCGGGTCGACGCCGGGTGGCTCCGCGACCGCGGGGCAGGCCGCCGGCGAGCAGCCGCGGGTCGTCATCCGTGACAACCGCAAGATCGGCAAGTCGGACAAGTCGGAGGAGCCCGCGGCCGCCGACGCCGGGGCGGACGTTCCGGCGGAGGGGCTGGTCGCCGACGCCGAGGTGATTGTCGACGAGATCGAGGTCGAGGCCAACGCCGTGGACGGGCCGACGCCCGAGGGTCCTCCCGTGGTGGACGCCCCGGCCCAGCCCGTCGACGGCGGTGCCCCGGCCACCGGCGCGCCGCTCGGCGCTGAGCTGGAGGCGCTGCGGGCCGAGCTCGACGAGCGGACCCGGGACGTCAAGCGGGTGTCGGCGGAGTACGCCAACTACCGCAAGCGGGTGGACCGGGACCGCAGCCTGGTCCAGGAGCAGGCCACCGGCTCGGTGCTCGCCGCGCTGCTACCGATCCTGGATGACCTGGACCGGGCACGCGAGCACGGCGACCTGGTGGGCCCGTTCGGCGCGGTGGCCGAACAGCTCACCACCGCGCTCGGCAAGTTCAACCTGTCCGCCTTCGGCGAGCAGGGCGATCCGTTCGACCCGACCCGGCACGAGGCGGTGGCCCACCAGACCTCCGCCGACGTGACCGAGCCGACCTGCGTGCAGGTCATGCGTCGGGGCTACCAACTCGGCGAGCGGCTGCTGCGGCCGGCCATGGTCGCGGTCGCCGACCCGGAGTAGTGCCGACCCGCATCGTCCCGCCCGCCCGCACCGGGCGGGCGGGACGACCAGGGTGCGTCCCGTGGAAGGGGGTGGATCGGTGAGTTCCAAGGACTGGATCGAGAAGGACTACTACGCCACGCTTGGCGTGCAGAAGTCCGCCTCCTCGGACGAGATCAAGAAGTCGTACCGGAAGCTGGCTCGGGAGTCACACCCGGACCACAACCCCGGCGAACCGCAGGCCGAGGAGCGGTTCAAGGCCGTCTCCGAGGCGTACGGGGTACTCGGCGACGAAGCCAAGCGCCGCGAGTACGACGAGATGCGCTCCCTGTTCGGCTCGGGCGCGTTCCGGCGCAACGCCCGGGGTGCGGGCGGGCCGGGCGGGCAGTCGTTCGACCCCTCCGACCTGTTCGGCGGCGGGGCCGGCGGCGGTGACCGGCGTTTCGGCGGCGGTGCCGGCTTCCAGGACCTGTTCAGTTCGATGTTCTCGGGTGGCGGGGCAACCGGCGGCCCGTCCCGTCCTCGTGGCCCGGCCAAGGGCCGGGACATCGAGACCGAGGTGGTGCTCGACTTCGGCGACGCGGTCCGCGGGGTGACCCTCCCGCTGACCCTGCGTGCGCCCGGGGTCTGCGACACCTGTCACGGCAGCGGGGCGAAGCCCGGCACCCAGCCGGTGACCTGCCCGGTCTGCCACGGCGTCGGGCTGACCAACCGCAACCAGGGGTCGTTCAGCTTCTCCGAGCCGTGCCGCAACTGCCAGGGCGTGGGCACAGTCGTCGAGGAGAAGTGCCCGGAGTGCCACGGCACGGGCGGGGTCACCAAGGCTCGCACGCTGAACGTCCGCTTCCCCGCCGGGGTGGCCGACGGGCAGCGGATCCGGCTGGCCGGGCGCGGCGAGCCGGGTGAGCGCGGCGGTCCGGCCGGGGACCTTTTCGTGCAGGTGAAGGTCCGCCCGGACGAGTTGTTCGGGCGTACCGGGGACGACCTGACGCTGACCGTGCCGATCACCTTCCCGGAGGCCGTGCTCGGCACGGACCTGCGGGTTCCCACGCTCGACGGCACGGTGACCCTGCGGGTGCCACCGGGAACCCCGGGCGGCCGGGTGCTGCGGGCCCGAGGCAAGGGCGTGGTACGCCGGGACGGCCAGGCCGGCGACCTGCTGGTCATGCTCGACGTGGTGGTGCCGGCACGGGTGACCGACGAGGCGCGGGCGGCGCTGGAGGCGTTCGCCGAGCAGACCCCGCCGGCCGCCCGGGAACACCTCGACGCCAAGGTGCGTCGGTTCAGTTGATCCAGCTGGAGTGCGTACGGAGGTGAGCGGGGATGTCGGTGGAGTTCATCGGCTCGGATGACCCTGCCTACGAGGCCAAGGTCCTGATGATCTCGGTGGCGGCACGGATGGCGGGGATGCATCCCCAGACGCTGCGTCAGTACGACCGGCTCGGCCTGGTACAGGCCGGGCGGGCGGCCGGCGGCGGGCGCCGCTACAGCATCCGGGACGTGGTGCTGCTGCGCGAGGTGCAGCGGCTCAGCCAGGACGAGGGGGTCAACCTGGCCGGGGTCAAGCGGATCATCGGCCAGGAACGCCTGCTCGAGCAGGCGCAGCAGCGGATCGCCCGGCTGGAGGCGGAGCTCGACGCCGCGTACCGCCGGGTGGCGGAGCTGGAGTCGCTGGCCCGGTTCCCGGGCCGTGACCTGGTGCCCACCAGCCGCGTCTCCACGGCTCTGGTGGTCTGGCGTCCCCGCCGCGACCGCTGACCGCCGTCCCCCTCTCCCGGCCCGCTTGACGGCCCGGTCCGCTTCCCGGGTATCCCGGCGCGGGCCGGGCTGGTTCCGTTAACCTCTAAATCAGGTCCAATCAGCACAATACGGGCCGAGCGCATCACTGGATCGACCGCGTCGGCGAGGGGGAGCCATGTCGGAACCGGCCAGGAAGATAGCGCAGCACGCGGAGGAACGGCTCGACCACGTCGCGAAGTCTGCCCGCGAGAAGTTCAACACGATCACCGAGAGCCGGTTCACCGACAAGATCAGGAAGGGTCGGTTCGCCGACCAGTCCGACCACGGCGGCGACCAGGGGCGCACCGAGCGGGACGCGCGGCAAGGAGAGCGCGGCGGGCCACCCGCCTGACGGCCGCTCGGAACGTGCGGGCCGGGTTCCACGGGGGAACCCGGCCCGTTCGCCGTTCCCGCCCGTCGGGTCAGCCGATGCGGCGGTTCTCCCGAACCAGGCCGCCCTCGCACCAGTCGCGGTAGACGAAGAGGTCCGGGCGGGCCAGCAGCACGCGGCCGTTGTGCGCCCAGTTCCGCATCAGCTCGTCGCCGGTCCGTTCCGCCTGCTCCACGAGTTTTCGGAAGCGCCGCTTCGGGTGGGCGCGGAAGGCCGTCCGGATGCCGTCGGCGGCGTAGATGTAGAGGCAGTGCAGGGCGAACCGGCGGGCCGGGCAGGCCCGGTCCATTGCCAGCTCGAAGAGCGTCTGCACCAGATGGTCCCCGGCGAGCAGCAGGTCCCAGTCCGGGGGCATCGAGGTCAGCGGCACCGAGGCCGGTTGGTAGGCCCACGCCCGCAACTCCGCCGGGGAGGGGTCGACGGGGTTGGTGAAGCCGTGGAACGTCGACTCCTGCACGCTCACCGGCCAATCTTCCGCTCGCGTCCGCGGGGAGGACCGGCCACCCGAGGATCCTGGCTGCTGGCCGAACGGTAACCCGGGCCGCTGACCAGCGCCATGGGGCTGTGACACCAATTCGGCAACTGATGGGCCGGGCCGGATCGACCGGCCGGTCGACCCGGCCCGAATACGATGCCGGTGGCGCTAATCAGTCGGTGCTGACCAGCGGTTTCACGCGCTGTTGGACGGCCCGCTGGCGCAACCACACCTTGAACCAGGCGAAGTCCGGCAGGCGGGCCAGCATCGGCCCGGTCACCACGGTGAGCAGCACGTACGCCGTGGCCAACGCGGCCAGTTTCGGCTCGACGCTGCCGGCGGCGACGGCGAGCCCGGCGATGACGATGGAGAACTCACCGCGTGGCACCAGGGCCAGCCCGGCTCGCCAACGGCCGGGCTCGGCGATCCCGACCCGCCTCGCGGCCAGGTACCCGGTGAGCGTCTTGGTGCCCATCGTCACCACGGCCAGCGCGAGCGCCGGCAGCAGCACGGGCGGGATGTCCCGAGGGTCGGTCACCAGTCCGAAGAAGACGAAGAAGACGGCGGCGAAGAGGTCCCGCAACGGGGAGAGCATCTCGGTGGCGTGGTGCGCCACCGGTCCGGACAGGGCGATGCCGACGAGGAACGCGCCGACCGCCGCCGACACCTGAAGCTTCGCCGCGATGCCGGAGACCAGCAGGGTCAGCCCGAGCACGCCGAGCAGCAGCGCCTCCGGGTCTTTTGCCGACAGGGCCGTGGAGATCAGATGGCCGTACCGGATCGCCACCACGAGCACCAGCACGACGGTGCCGACCGCGACGCTGAGTGCGATGCCGCCGCCGAGCAGGCCGCTGCCGGCCAGCACCGCGGTGAGCAGCGGAAGGTAGAGCGCCATCGCCAGGTCCTCGATGACCAGCACCGAGAGGATCACCGGCGTCTCCCGGTTACCGAGCCGGCCCAGGTCGGCCAGCACCTTGGCGATCACGCCGGACGAGGAGACCCAGGTGATGCCGCCGAGCACGAGGGCGGCCACCCAGTCCCAGCCGAGCATGAAGGCGAACGCCGCGCCGGGCACGGCGTTGAGGACCGCGTCGATCAGGCCGGCGGGTGCCGCCGAGCGCAGGTTGCCGACCAGTTCGCCGGCCGAGTATTCCAGGCCCAACATGACCAGCAGCAGGATCACGCCGATCTCGGCGCCGACGGCGAAGAACTCCTCGCTGGCGGCCAGCGGAAGCACGCCGCCGTGCCCGAAGACGAGCCCGGCGAGCAGGTAGAGCGGAATGGGGGAGAGGCCGATCCGCCGCCCGAGCCGCCCCAGCAGCCCAAGCAGGAAGAGCAGCGCACCGACCTCGATGAGCAGCGTCGTGGTTTCGTGCATCCGCGGCTCAGCCGTCCGGCTCGTTGTCGGCGAGGATGGCTGTCACGCCGTCGAGGCCCTTGCGGGTCCCGACCACGACCACCACGTCACCGGCCTCGAATCGGAAGGTCGGGTCCGGCGAGACGATTACCTCGCCGTGGCGCAGCACCGCGACGATGGAGGCGCTCGTCTTGGTGCGTGCCTTGGTGTCACCGAGCCGCTTGTTGACGTACTTCGAGCCAGCCGGAATGACGACCTGCTCGGTGAGCAGCCCGGCCGCCTGCTCGCGCAGCCCGGCGAGCTGGCCGAGCATCAGCGACGCACCGAGGATGTCGGCCAGCGCCTCCGCCTCGTCGTCGGTGAGGGGTATGTCTGACTGGCAGGCATCGGGATCATCCGGGTCATAAAGGACGAGGTCTCGGCGGCCATTTCGGTGGGAAACGACGCCGAGCCGGCGGCCGGATTCCGTCACCAGATCGTGACGCATTCCGATCCCGGGTAGGGCAGTCTGTTCGACACGTACTCGCACGGCGGTAAGGCTACAGGCTGGGATGGCGGTCGATGACTGGTCAGGTGACGCGCAGCGGGCTGGCGCTGCTGCTCGTACCGCTGCTGGCGGGCTGTTCGATCGGCGATGTCCGCCGCCGGCCGCCGGACCGGATGACCGCGTCGCCCCGGCCGGCCGAGACCGAGCCGGCGCCGCCGACCCCGGCCGCTGATGTCGAGGTACGCCACGTCCGGGTCGCCGTCGGCCGGCGGTACGAGGCGCCGTACGTCGAGTTCGTCTCCGCCGAGCGCGGGTACGCCCAGTTCAGCGGCTGCGGCCCGCCGGTGGACCGGAGTTGCCCGGCGCTGCTCTACTCCACCGTCGACGGCGGGCGCACCTGGCGGCAACTCCGACATCCGCCCTCGCTCTCCGCGAACCCGCAGCTCTACGTCGTCCCGGGCGTGCTGGCGATCTTCGCCGACCCCCACGACTGGTACGTCTCCACCGACGGCGGCGTCACGTTCGCGCACACCGTCGGGGAACGGGCCCCCGCCGCATGGCAGGCCGCCCAGGGCCGGTTCCAGATCGACGAGGCCACCGGCCGGGCGGTTCGCTGGCAGGGGCAGCGGATGACGCCCCTGCCCGCCCAGCCGCCGGTGCCCGGGCTGCAGGGCCTCGTCGAGACCCGCGGCCTGCTGGTGGCGGCAGGCGTCAACGGCGGGAAACCGTACGCGGCGATCTCGCCCGACGGCGGGCGGAGCTGGCAGCGGACGGCGGTGCCGGCGTCCGGCGGCGAGGTCGGGGTGCTGCGGCCGATGGTCGGGCCGGACGGCGAGGCGCGGCTGGTCGGATGGCCGCCGGACCGGACGAGCTTTCCCACCTTCTGGCGATACCTGGGCCGGTGGATACCGTTACCCGCCGGGGGACACCCCGCGCGGGCGCTCTCGGCGGTGCCCCTGACCACCGGGCGGTTCGCCGTCAGCGGCCCGGACGGCGTGGGCGTCGTCGCCGATGGCTGGTACGACCGGCTCGACTGGCCGCTCGGCCCCGAGCACTACCTGACCCTGCTCGACGACGGCACGGTGATGGGCCGCACCCCTGACGAGGTGCTCCTGGCCACGGGGACGGTCGGTGGCCGCCACTGGGTGCGGGTGGTGCTGGAGCCGACCTGACCTGCCGGTCGGGTGGCACGGCCGGGCCGGCCCTGTTCCGCCCGCTACAGAGCTGCCCCGTGTGGCTGTCGGGCTCGATGTTGCTCCGAGCTACTGCTTCTCCGCCACGAACACGCCTACTCCTTCGAGGGTCTCGGTCAGCCCGGTCGCTCGGAGGATCATCATGGCCTTCCCGACCACGGTGTCGGACACGCCGTAGTCCTTGCAGAGTTGCGACCGACTTGGCAGCTTCGTGCCGAGCGGCCACTCGCCTGATTCGATCTTGTTTCGTAGCTCGTCTGCGAGCACTTGGTACTGCTGCTTGGGCATGCACACTCCCCGGATGGCATGCCCATTCGATCACGACGCGACCTCCAACCTCAAGCAATTGGGGGTTGGTCATTGACCTACAACTGGTACCGATTGTAGGTTGCTGTTGAACGCCCCCGGATGGCACTTGGGGCGCTCGACGGGGCGGGACGGCATCCCCGGTTGACCGTTCCCACCTCCCCGGTGGCCCTGTTTGCGTACGGCTTGGCGGCTGTGCTGGCAGGGCCGGGCGGTCGGTCGACGGTGTGTCGGCCGATCGCCCCTTCCGGCACCGCGCACACCGAGTCGTCGAGGAAAGGACAAGCCTGTGGTGCGTGCACTCCTGCGATCCCTGTTCAGCCGCTGGTTCGCCGGGCCGGGCCCGGCGCCCGGCCAGCCCTCCGGGACCGCCCGGACCGTCGGGCGCGGTCCGCGCAACCGGCCGCCGGTCAGCGCGTACCGCTCGTGGTCGTGCCTTCCGCTTCGGCCCTGGCAGGTGCGGAGCCGGACCTTCACGCTGCGCCGGCGCGGCGCGGACCCGGTGGAGGTTGCCGAGTTCCTCGACCGGGTCGCCGCCGACCTGGCCGCCGCCTACGCCGCCTCGGCGCGCAGCCGCGAGGAGGTCGCCTGGATCAAGACGGCGTTGCGGGAGTGGCAGTCCCGCCAGGCACCCGCCGCGCGCGACCTGGCCCGGCGGCCGTGAGCAGCCGGTACGTCATTCACCTGCCGGTGACGGCGGCCGACCTGGCCCGCGCCAAGATTCTGGCCCGCACCGCCGTCCGGTCGCTGGCCATCGTCACCCGCGTCGACCCCGGCGAGACGACCGTCTCGACCGAGGACAACCAGGGGGTACGCCACCGCGTGTTCTGCGACCGTCGGCTCGACGGCGGGCGGCGCTGCGTGCTGCGCGCCGACCACGAGACGCCCTGCGCCGCCCGGGTGCCCCGCTGATCGGGGTTGCGTCCACGCCCGCCCCTCGGCTCGGGTCACCCCGATTGGTGACTCAGGTCACACCCCCAAGGTTGAGCGGAATAGGCTCAACTCTGGTTGTGTCCTTCCTAGTGGACACGCCGATCCCGGGGGAGCCCATGAACACGGAACGTCTTACCACCAAGAGCCGCGAGAGCATCACCGGTGCCGTCGCGCTGGCGAACCAGCGCGGTCACGCCACTGTGGAGCCCTGGCATCTGCTGCTGTCACTGCTGGACACCGCGGGGTCGACCGCCGCCGGCCTGCTGCGCGCCGCCGGGGCCGACCCCGCCGAGCTGCGCCGGGCCGCCCAGCGCGCGGTGGACGCCCTGCCGGCGGCCCGGGGTTCCAGCCTCGTCGAGCCCACGCTGGCCCGCGAGTTCGTCAACGCCATCGGCGCCGCCGAGCAGATCGCCCGGCCGCTGGGCGACGAATACACCTCGACCGAGCACCTGCTCGCCGGCCTGGCCCGGGTTGGCGGCGTGGTCGCCGGCGCGCTGAAGAACGCCGGCGCGACCGAGGAGAACCTGGTCGCCGCCTTCCCGATCGTCCGGGGCGGGGACCGGCGGGTTACCACCGTCGACCCCGAGCAGACCTACCAGGCCCTGGCCAAGTTCGGCGTCGACCTGACCGCCAGCGCACGGGACGGCAAGATCGACCCGGTGATCGGCCGGGACTCCGAGATCCGCCGGGTGATCCAGGTGCTGTCCCGGCGTACCAAGAACAACCCGGTGCTGATCGGCGAGCCCGGCGTCGGCAAGACCGCGATCGTCGAGGGCCTGGCCCAGCGGATCGTGGCCGGCGACGTGCCCGAGTCGCTGCGGGGCAAGAAGCTGATCTCGCTCGACCTCGGCGCGATGGTCGCCGGCGCCCAGTACCGGGGCCAGTTCGAGGAGCGGTTGAAGTCCGTGCTGGAGGAGATCAAGAACTCCAACGGCCAGGTCATCACCTTCCTCGACGAGCTGCACACCGTCGTCGGCGCCGGCAAGGGCGAGGGCTCGATGGATGCCGGCAACATGCTCAAGCCGATGCTGGCCCGGGGCGAGCTGCGGATGGTCGGCGCGACCACCCTCGACGAGTACCGCGAGCACATCGAGAAGGACCCGGCGTTGGAGCGTCGTTTCCAGCCGGTGCTGGTCGGCGAGCCGACCATCGAGGACACCATCGGCATCCTGCGCGGGCTCAAGGAGCGCTACGAGGTGCACCACGGCGTCCGGATCACCGACGCCGCCCTGGTCGCCGCCGCTTCCCTCTCCGACCGCTACATCACCGACCGGTTCCTGCCGGACAAGGCCATCGACCTGGTTGACGAGTCCGCGTCCCGGCTGCGCATGGAGATCGACTCCCGGCCGGTCGAGGTGGACGAGATCGAGCGAGCGGTACGCCGGCTGGAGATCGAGGAGATGGCGCTGGCCAAGGAGCCGGACCCCGCCTCCGCCGAGCGGCTGGAGCGGCTGCGCAAGGAGTTGGCCGACAAGCGCGAGCAGCTCACCGCGCTCTCCGAGCGCTGGCAGACGGAGAAGAGCCACATCACCAAGCTCTCCACGGCCAAGGAGGAGCTGGAGCGGCTCGGCGGAGAGGCCGAGCGGGCCGAGCGCGACGGCGAGCTGGAGCGGGCCGCCGAGCTGCGCTACGGCCGGATCCCGGAGCTCAAGGTCGACCTGGCGAAGGCGGAGGAGGAACTGGCCCGGCTCCAGGCCGACGGCGCGATGCTCAAGGAGGAAGTCGGCGCGGACGACATCGCCGCCGTGGTCGCCGCCTGGACCGGCATCCCCGCCGGCCGGCTGCTGGAGGGCGAGACCGCCAAGCTGCTCCGGATGGAGGAGTCGCTCGGCTCCCGGGTGGTCGGCCAGACCGAGGCGGTCGGCGCGGTTTCCGACGCGGTCCGCCGCGCCCGGGCCGGCATCGCCGACCCGGACCGCCCGACCGGCAGCTTCCTGTTCCTCGGCCCCACCGGCGTCGGCAAGACCGAGCTGGCCAAGGCGCTCGCCGAGTTCCTCTTCGACGACGAGCGGGCCATGGTCCGCATCGACATGAGCGAGTACGGCGAGAAGCACTCCGTCGCCCGCCTGCTCGGCGCCCCGCCCGGGTACGTCGGCTACTCCGAGGGTGGTCAGCTCACCGAGGCGGTCCGTCGCCGGCCGTACTCGGTGATCCTGCTCGACGAGGTGGAGAAGGCCCACCCGGACGTCTTCGACGTGCTGCTCCAGGTGCTCGACGACGGCCGGCTCACCGACGGCCAGGGCCGTACCGTGGACTTCCGCAACGCGATCCTGGTCCTCACCTCCAACCTCGGGTCGTCGGTGATCGGCGACCTGACGCTGGCCGAGGAGCAGCGCCGTGAGGGCGTCCTGGCGGTGGTCCGGTCGCACTTCAAGCCGGAGTTCCTCAACCGGCTCGACGACATCGTGGTCTTCGCCTCGCTCGCGGGGGACGACCTGCGGGCCATCGTCGACATCCAGTTGGAACGGATGCGGCGGCGGCTGGCCGACCGTCGGCTCGGACTGGAGACCACCGAGGCGGCCCGGGGCTGGCTGGCCGAGTACGGGTACGACCCGATCTACGGTGCCCGCCCGCTGCGCCGGCTGGTGCAGTCCGCCATCGGCGACCAGCTTGCCCGGGCGCTGCTCTCGGGCACGGTGCGCGACGGTGACACCGTGAAGGTCGACCTGGCCGACGGCAAGGACGGCCTGACGGTCACCGCGGGCTGACGGCCGCCGCCCAGAGGCTAGGAAGGGCCCCTGTGCACCGTTTTGCGTTAACCGGGGGCCCTTCCTTCAAAGTAAGGAGAGGGCATGTTCGGACGCGGGAACAAGGAACTCGACGCGGCGGTGAAGGAGTTGGCGAAGGCCGACACCCTCGCCTTCGGCGGAGTGGGCATCGCCGGCACGGTGCTGCCGCAGACCGAGGCGTACCGGGAGGTCGAGCGGCAGCTCGACGCGCACCCGGAACAGGCCCGGCGGAAGGTCGACTGGCTGCTGGCACACGGCTCGCCGGCCGGCCGGGCGTACGCGGCGACCCTGCTTGACCGGGCTGACCCGGCGGCGGCCCGCGCGGCCTGGGAGTCGCTGCGCGGCGAGGCAGCCGAGTTCGTTACCTTCGCCGGCTGCGTCATGGGCCGGACGAAACTGGGCGTGTACGCCGCCGATCAGCTCGCCGCCCCCGGCACGCCCGGTAGCTGACTCTCAACTCAGCGTTCTGCAGGTTTCCCCACGTGCGCGGGGTTGTTACCGTCACCGCCGACGCACCTGGGGAGGCGATCGGAATGCACCAGTCGGTGGCATATCTGGCGGCGGCGGGCTGCCTCGTCGCGGTGGCCGGAATCGTGGTCGCCGTGGTGGTGACCCGGCGGGCCAGAACCCGACCGGCCGGGCATGCCCGCCCGGCGGACCCGTTCCGCGACCGGGACGCCGACGCGTTGCGTGGCGACCCACGCCGGCTGAGCCCTGGCGACATCGTCGAGGTCCGCGGGACCTCGTACATGGTGCGCGGCTCGCTGTTGCTCAAGGAGGGCAGCTGGACCTGGTCGGAGCACCTGCTCGACGACGCCGGGGGTGGCCAGCTCTGGCTCTCCGTCGAGGAGGACCCCGACCTGGCGCTGGTGTTCTGGACGACGGACCCGGCGCTCACCCTCACCCCGGGCGCGCGGACCATCGACCTCGACGGCCACCGGTACACCAGCAAGGAGTCCGGGCACGCGCTGTTCAGCGGCACCGGCACCACCGGGCTCGACCCGTCCGGGGCCATGCGATACCACGACTACCGGGGGCCGGGCACCCTCCGGCTCTCCTTCGAGGCGTACGGAAACGCCTCGTGGGAGGTGGCCCGGGGCGACCTGCTGCACCGCTCCGAAGTGATGATCTACCCGCAGGCCGGGCCGGGGAAGGTGAGCTGACCCGTGCTGGTCACCCTCGACACCCCGTACGTCGACACCAGCGCCGCCGACCTCAGCCTCGCCCTCGGTGACGCGGAACGCCCCGCGCTGCACGTGCTCGACCTCGAACTGCCCACCGGCGTCCGGCTGCGGCTACGGCTGCTCGGCGCCTCCCACCAGGTGGTGCTCCGCGCGGCGGGCACCGAGCTGACCGAGACCGTGGCCTGCCTGCCCGGCCGCCAGCCCGAACTGCCCGCCACACGGCTGGACGAGGCGAACGGCTACCGGTTCACCGCCACGGTGCTGCGGCCGACGGGAACGGAGCTCAGCGACCGCGTCGCCGCGCTCCGCGCCGCGCTGGCCGGCGACCCGTACGCCCTCGTCGGGGTCTTCCCCGGCGACGTGGACGCGGTGACCGCCCTCGCGGTTCGGTCGGATCCGCCGGCCGGGACGGTTGCCTGGCGCACCTGGCACGCCTACCCCCAGACCAGCGAACTGGTCCTGACCGAGACGGTGGTGGCAACTGTGAGCGTGAGGAGTGAGCCGGGTTTGCGAGCCCCGCAGTCGCGAGCGGAGGTGGCCCTGTGAAGAAGACGTACCGGCCCTGGTTCGTGGTGGGTGCGGCGGTAGCCGTGATCGGCGCGCTGGTCGCCGCCTTCGCGATCTTCTTCGGCAACTTCTCTCCGCGCGGCTACGTGGAAGACAAGTACACCCGGACGGCCAGCCGGGACATCGGCGGGAACGCGGTCGCGTACACCTCGTCGAAGCCGCCGAGCCAGGTCGCCGACGACCTGACCGACGCGTGGAAGCCGGCCGACGAGTACGTCGATGGCAGCGGCGTCTACCTGCGCTACGACGACGATTCGGTGGTGATCCTGCCGATTGCCGCAGGCTCGGTGATCCTGCTCGAACGCATGACCACCGCCTACCCCCGCTACCACTCGACCGTCGGGTCGTACTGGGGCTGGGGACGCGGCAGCACCGTCCGGGGTGGCGGCCCCGGCGCCGGCAAGTAGCCCGACGACCGACCCCCTCAACCTGGAGCCTTTTGTGCAGAACCTCGTCATCGATTTGCTGGTCACCCTCGCCTACGGCGTGGTCGGCGTCGTCCTGATGGGCGTCGGCTACGGGCTGGTCGACGTGGCCACCCCCGGCAAGCTTCACGAACTGATCTGGACCGAGCGCAACCGCAACGCCGCGCTGCTGCTCTCCTCCAACCTGCTCGGCGTCGGCATCATCGTGGTAGCGGCCATCGTGGCCAGCGAGGACGACTTCGTCATCGGCCTGGTCGGTGCGACGGCGTACGGGATCGTCGGCCTGGTCATCATGGCCGCCGCGTTCGTGCTGCTCGACGCGGTGACGCCGGGCAGGCTGGGTGAGCTGTTGGTCGACCCGGAGCCGCACCCCGCGGTCTGGGTGTCGGCCGTGGTGCACCTCGCCACCGGCTCGATCATCGCCGCCGCCATCATCTGATGGCCTCCGGTAAACATCCGGTTGGCGGACGGCCGGGGCAGCCGGCGACGAAGCAGCTCTCCACGGCCGGCGGCTGGATCGTCGGGCTGGTGACCCTCGTGGTGGTCGCCGGCTGCATCGGGATCGGGGTGGCCAACAGCGACTCGAACAGCACCGATGTGCCCCCGCCGACGGCCGACGACCGGGCCGGCACCGTGCCGATCCTCGCGCAGGCCGCCGCCAGCCAGGGCATCTGCTACGGCTGGCGGCTGGGGGCGTACTACGGCAGCATGCTGAACGTCGGGTCGAACCTCGGCGACGGGGTGGCGGTGAGCGACAACCCGCGCTGCCCGCGTTGGGTGGAGGTGCGGGCCGAGGTGAGCTACACCTCGGAAAGCAGCGAGAGCAACGACAGCGCGACCGTCGACGTGGCGGGCTCGGCCGACATCGACCGCGCCGACCTGTACGCGGTGGAGAACGGCCTGCAACGGTTCGGGCTGGACTCCGACGTCTTCGTCGACGACCCCGGCTGGGCGGTCTGCCGGGCCGCCGTGGCCCTGCCGCTGCTGGTCGCCGAGGCCGGCGTGGCCCCACCGGTCGCCCCGCCGAGCGTCGACCCGGCCGCCCAGGTAGCCCCGCTTCCCGACGCCGGCAGCGACTTCTGGCGGGATCGCTGGGGCTGGCTGCTCGCCCTCGCCGGGCTGCTGCTGGTCGCCGGGCTGTTCTTCACCGTCGGCTTCGTGCAGCGCGGCCGGCAGCGGGCGGCCTTCGCCGGGCGTTCCCAGGGGAAGTCGTGACCACCGAGGCGCCGCCGGCGGTCGACGACGGCCAGGCCGCCCCGCCGCGCCGGCGGCTGGCCCGCACGGCGGTGCTGGTCGCGGTCTTCGTCTGCGCCGCCTGCGGGCTGGTGTACGAGCTGGCCCTGGTCGCGCTCGGCAGCTACCTGATCGGCGACACCGTCGGGCAGACGTCGATCGTGCTCGGGGTGATGGTCTTCGCGATGGGCGTCGGCGCGCTCGCCGCCAAGCCGTTGCAGCCCTGGGCCGCCGCCGCGTTCGCCGTGGTCGAGCTGCTCCTCGCCCTGCTCGGTGGCCTGTCGGTGCTCGGCCTCTATGCCGCCTTCGCCTGGCTGGACCTGTACGGTCCGGCGCTGGTCGGCACCGCGTTCGTGCTCGGGCTGCTGATCGGCGCGGAGATCCCGCTGCTGATGGTCATGCTGCAACGCATCCGGGAGCAGGCGGCCGGCAGCGCGGTGGCCGACCTGTTCGCCGCCGACTACGTCGGGGCGCTGCTCGGCGGGCTCGCCTTCCCGTTCCTGCTGATGCCGGTATTCGGCCAGCTCAGGGGTGCGCTGGTGGTCGGCGCGGTGAACGCGGTGGCCGGCGTTGCGTTGGTCTGCACGGTGTTCCGCGCCGACCTGGGCCGCCGGGCGCGGGCCGTGGTGGCCGCCGGCTCCGTCGTGGTCGCGCTCTGCCTCGGGTACGCGTGGATCACCGTCGGAGACTTCGAGGTGACCGCCCGCCAGCAGCTCTACCGGGACCCGGTGGTGCACGCGGAGCGCAGCCGCTACCAGGAGATCGTGCTGACCCGCTCGGTGCGGGAGGTCGGCCACGCCGACACCGACCTGCGGCTGTTCCTCAACGGTGACCTCCAGTTCAGCTCCGTCGACGAGTACCGCTACCACGAGGCGCTGGTGCATCCGGCGCTGAACGGCCCGCGCGGTGAGGTGCTGGTGCTCGGCGCCGGGGACGGGCTCGCGGTGCGGGAGATCCTGCGCTACCCCGACGTGCGGCGGGTGACCGTGGTCGACCTCGACCCGGCGGTGGTGAGGCTGGCGCGAAGCGAGCCGCAACTGCGCCTGCTCAACGGCGACGCGTTCGCCGACCCCCGGGTGCGGGTGGTCAACGTCGACGCGTTCGGTTGGCTGCGTACCGCCGCCGAGCGGTTCGACGTGGTGGTCGCCGATTTGCCCGACCCGGACGAGACGGCCACCGCCAAGCTCTACACCGTCGAGTTCTACGCGCTGGTCCGGTCGGTGCTCGCCGACAGCGGTCGGCTGGTGGTGCAGGCCGGCTCGCCGTACTTCGCGCCCCGGTCGTACTGGTCGATCGAGGCGTCGGTGCGGGAGGCCGGCTTCGCCACTACGCCGTACCACGTGGACGTGCCCAGCTTCGGCGACTGGGGGTTCCTGCTCGCCGCGTCCGGGGCCGCCCCGCCCCCGCTGGCGCTGCCCGCCACCGCGCCCCCGCTGCGCTTCCTGAGCGCCGGGACGCTTGCGTCGGCCGGGAACTTCCCCGCCGACCGGGGCCGCCTCGAGGTCCCCGCCTCCACCCTGTTGCAGCCCCGGGTGCTGGAGTACGCCCGCGCCGAGTGGCGCGGCTACTGAGCACCGGCGGCGGGCCGGTACGCCGGGCCTCGCCCGGCGCGCCCTCACGCCACCTGACGTGCCCGCCTGGCCCGTACTGGATACGGTGTGGGCCCCGACCTAGGGAAGGGACCATCGTGGTCAACCCTCACAGCCCACCACCGGCCCGGACACGTCCGGCCGTCGTTACCGCCTCCAGCTACCTGCTGATGCTCGTTGCCGCAGTCCAGGTGATCCAGTTGATCCTGACGCTGGCCACCATCGGCACCACCCGCGACGTGCTGCGGGACGCGTACGCCGGCACCGACGCCGAGATGGCCGATGCAATGGCGGGCTTCACCTTCGCGGTCGGCATCGGCGGGGCCGTTCTCGTGATGCTGTTCGCCCTCGGCCTGGTGGTGCTGGCCTTCCTGAACAACCGGGGCCGTAACGGTGCCCGGATCACCACCTGGGTGCTCGGCGGAATCCTGCTCTGTTGCAGCGGCGGCAACCTGCTCAGCAGCCTTGCCGGCGGCTTGGTCGGCACGGGCGGGACCACCACGGACGGGCCCAGCCCCGAGGAGCTCCAGCGCCGGCTGGAGGAGGAGTTGCCCTCCTGGCTGAACCCGGTCAGCACCCTGCTCACCGTCGTCGCGGCGCTCGCCCTGCTGGCCGCGCTGATCCTGCTGGCCCTGCCGGCGGCGAACGCGTTCTTCCGCAAGCCGCAGCAGGGCTGGGAGCCCCCGGTCCCGGGTGCCGCCTACCCGCAGAACCCGGGCTACCCGCAGAACCCGGGCTACCCGCAGCAAGCGGGATACCCGCAGCAGCCGGGATACCCGCAGGACCCGGGGTACCCGCACGGCAGCGGCCAGCCCGGCCACCCGGCTGCCCCGCACGCGACCCCCGGCTCGTCCGCACCGGACCAGTCGACCCCCTACCCGGACCAGCCCACCCCGGGTTCGTCGTACGACCCGCCGGGCCAGTCGGGGCCGGGGCAGTCGGCGGACCCCGGGCCGTCCACCGGCGGCGGCGGCGATTCAGGCGGCTCCTCGGGCGGCGATTCAGGCGGCTCCTCGTCGTCGGATTCGGGCTCGACGAACTGAGCACCGCACCGGGGCGCCGACGCGCCGGCCGATCGATGGACGACGCCGGCGCGGGGCACACCCGATAACGGCGACATCGACGATCCCTCCGAGTAGGTTCCAACCGGACGCCTACCGGAGGGATCTGTCGTGTCGTACCCCGATGAGGTGCCGGCTCGTCGCCCCGTGACGGTGGGGCTGGCGGCGGCGGTGCTGGTGTTGATGGCAGTCGGTGCGCTGGCCTACGCGGTCGCCGGCCTGGTCACCCTCGGCGGCACCGTCGACCGGTTCCGGGCAGCGGCGGCCGGCAGCACCACCGACCCCGGGGAGGTCGCCGACCTGGTCACCCTGCTGCGGGTCGCGGTGGGGCTGTCGGCGGTGCTGACCGTGCTGGTCGGCGTCGTGCTGGTCGGCCTGGCGTTCGGCCTGCTGGCCGGCCGGAGCGGGGCCCGGGTGGCGACGTGGGTGGTTGCCGGACTGGGTCTGGTCCTCGGCTGCTGCGGGCTCGTGGTGCTGGTCGGCCAGCGGGCCGTGCCGCTGCGGCTGCCCCAGAACGACCGGCCCGCCGCCGAACTGCTCGGCCTGGTCGGCGACGCCTACCCGTCCTGGTGGATTCCGGTCAACGCAGCCCTTTCCGTCGGCCAGTTGCTCGGTTACCTTGTGGTAACCGCGTTGCTGGCCCTGCCGGCCGCCAACGGGTGGTTCCGCCGGCCCCGTCGCCCGCCGGCCCCGCCCCGCCCCGCGTCAGCCGTGCCCCCGTACCCACCCCGATGAGGACACCCGTGACCGCAGAGCAGGCCCCCGTCGAGCGCCGTGCGCTGGTCACCGGCGCGACCGCCGGGATCGGCGCGGAGTTCGCCCGACGGCTGGCCGCCGACGGCTGGGCCCTCGTGCTGGTGGCCCGCGACGCCGCCCGGCTGGCGGCGGTCGCCGCCGAGCTGACGGGCCGGTACGGCCACCCGGTCGAGGTCGTCCCGGCGGATCTATCCACCGACGACGGTTGCGCCGCCGTGGAGCGCCGGCTGACCGCGGGCAGCCCCGTCGAGCTGCTGGTCAACAACGCCGGGATCAGCCTCAACCAGCCCTTCCTACGTTCCTCGGTCTCCGACGAGTCCCGCCTGCTGCGGCTGAACGTGCACGCCGTGCTGCGGTTGACCCTCGCCGCCGTCGGGCCGATGACCGACCGGGCTCATGGGGCAGTGATAAATGTCTCTTCGGTTGCGGGCTTCGGCCCGGTGATGCCGGGTTCGACCTACCCGGCGAGCAAGGCATGGGTCACGGCGTTCAGCGAGTCCGTGGACCTGACCACCCGCCCCCGCGGGGTGCAGGTCATGGCCCTGTGTCCCGGCTACACCCGCACCGGTGCCCACGAGCGGCTCGGCATCGACATGTCCGGCACCCCCCGCCTGATGTGGCTGCGGGTCGAGCAGGTGGTCGACGAAGCCCTACGTGACCTGCGGAAAGGTCGTTCCGTGAGCGTTCCGTCACGGCGCTACAGGCTGGCCGTCGCCGCAGTCCGGCACGCGCCCCGGGGCCTGCTGCGCCGGTTCGCCCGGGACACCCGCGGCCGCGACGAGCCCCGCCTCGGCTGACCTGCGGCCCAGCGTCCGCCAGTGGCGGCGGCGGGGAGTTTCTCCGGCCCGGCATGGCGGCGACGATCGCACAGAGTAGCCGAACATCGCCAACCATCGGTCGCCCGCAGGGCTGACCGGGGTGGGCCGCGCACACGGCTCCCAGAGTTGCGCAGTAACCTCTATCGGCATGGGGGACCACGACGACCTGCGTAAATTCATCACTGACCTGGCTGTGGTCCACGGGCGGGTGGTGCTCTCCTCGGGCCGGGAGGCGGACTGGTACGTCGATCTGCGACGTGTCACGCTCCATCACCAGGCCGCACCTCTGGTCGGTCGAGTGCTGCTCGACTTGACCTCCGACTGGGAGTACGACGCTGTCGGCGGCCTGACCCTGGGCGCCGACCCCGTCGCCCTCTCCATGTTGCACGCCGCGTCGACGACCGATCGCTCGCTCGATGCTTTCGTCGTCCGCAAAGCGGGTAAGGCTCATGGTCTGCAACGTCGCATCGAGGGGCCGGACGTTGCCGGACGACGGGTGCTGGCGGTCGAGGATACGTCCACGACCGGTGGCAGCGTGCTGACTGCGGTGGAAGCACTGCGCGAGGCAGGGGCCGAAGTAGTGGGTGTGGCGGTTATTGTTGATCGTGGCGCTGGCGACGCGGTGCGAGCCGCCGGACTGTCGTATCGGGCGGCCTATACGTTGGCTGACCTCGGCCTTGTGGCCTAAAAGTTTGCCGATTCGGATCTGCTGATATGCAGGCGGATCGATGCTGCTGGTGGAAGGATGGAATTCGTGGGAACTGCGTTGGCTGATATGACCATGCCTCAGATCTCGCCGCTTGCCGGCGAGCCGATCGAACGTGCCGACGCCGAGCGGCTTGCGGGGGTCCTCAAGGCCCTCGCGGACCCCGCTCGGCTGCGGCTGCTCAGCCTGATCCAATCGGCGCCCGAGGGTGAGGCGTGCGTGTGCGATTTGACCGCACCGCTCGGCCTCTCCCAGCCGACGGTCAGCCACCACCTGCGTATCCTCACCGAGGCCGGCTTGCTGGAGCGGGAGAAGCGCGGTGTCTGGGCGTACTACCGGCTGGTGCCGGCCGCGATCGCAACGATCGCGGATCTGCTCACCCCGCCGCGTAAGCGGGCCACCAAGAAGGCTCGCTGACGAGGTTCTGTTCCGGGCCGTCCCGTTTACGGGTTGGCATCGGGTGGCGTATCAGGGGTGGCGCCACCACCGGACGGTGACGCTTGTCCGCGTCATCGGCAGTTGCCTCGGTGATTCGTCCGCCGTCGATTCGTCACGGCCTTTTCCGATGGCCGGTCCCGTGCTGCGGGACCGGCCATCGGCGTACGTATTGGCGGCCCTCGCCGTCAGCGGCCCTGGCCCTGCTCCGGCCACTGCCCGCCACCGTGCGACGGCTGCTGCTGCGGGTGTTGCGACGCCTGCTGCTGCCCGTACGGCTGCTGCGGCGTCCGGTCGTGGTCATGGGGGTGACGGTGGTGCTCGATGGCGTCCCGGACGGCCTCCACCGCGCCGACGGCGCTGGCCGCCGCCACCGCGGTCATCACCTCGCCACGCTTACGGGCACGTCGGTCGCGGAGGAACTCGAAGAAGATCGGCAGCACCGAGATCAGGATGATCAGCGCGACCACCGGCAGGATGTACCGGTCGATCTTGTCGCCGATCGCGTTGTAGATCTGCTCGGCGAGCAGGTACCCGATCAGCAGGATGCCGTCCACCCAGAGGACCGCGCCGACGATGTTCCAGAGCAGGAACTGCTTGGCCGGCATGCCGAGCGCCCCGGCCACCGGGTTGAGGAACGTGCGGACGATCGGGATGAACCGGGCCAGCACCACGGCCTTGGCCGGGCCGAACTTCTGGAAGTAGTACTCCGCCTTCTCCACGTACTCCCGCTTGAACAGCCGGGAGTTGGGGCGCTCGAACATCCGCCGGCCGTACCGCGAGCCGAGCCAGTGCCCGAGCTGGGCGCCGCCGATCGCGCAGATCGGCCCGCCGATCAGGAGCCCGACCAGGGAGAGCCGGGTACCGTCGCCGAAGATCGCGTCCGCGACCGGCGACGAGGCGACGCCGGCCAGGAACAGCAGCGAGTCGCCCGGGAAGAAGAAGCCGACGAGCAGGCCCGTCTCGGCAAACAAGATCACCCAGACGCCGATCAGCCCGAAGGTCTGCAGCAGATCCTTCGGATCGAGCGGATTCAGGGCGACGGTCTCGGAGACCGCCCGTGCCTTCTCTGCTGTGTCCACGGCCACACAGGCTACCGAACCCCGGTGCCGCACCGGCCCGGGACCGCCCCGATCCACCCGGGGCGGTGCCGGGCCGCGCCCCCGGTCGGCCTTTCGGCGACCGTCACAGGCGGGGGTCGACCGGCTCGGACTCGCACGCCAGGATCGCGAAGACCAACTGGTGACGGCGCCAGAGCGGGGCGTCCGCAGCCAGCGCGTCCAGGGCGGCCAGGCCGAGCGCGTGCTCGCGCAGTGCCAGCCCCCGCTTGCGGCCCAAGGACCGCCGGCGCAGCGCGGCGAGCTGCTCCGACTCGGTGTACCCCGGGCCGTAGATGATCCGCAGGTACTCCCGGCCCCGACACTTGATCCCTGGCTGGAGCAGCGAGCCGCGCGGCGAACGTGCGGCCGGCCCTCCGTACGGCTTCACCACCATGCCCTCACCGCCGTCGGCGGTCAGCGCCAGCCACCAGTCGGTGGCGTCGGTCTTGGCCGTGACGTCGGCCAGGTCGACGACCCGCCGCCGGGTGGCGGTGAAGAACTCCGGGTCAGCGGCGCAGAGCCGGTCAGCCAGGTCGAGGTGCCAGCCGTGGTCCCGGTCGGCGTGGCTGGCCCCCGCCGAGGCGAGCACCGCGAACGGCGCGAGGGTCACCCCGCGCAGCCCGTCGGTCGGCCCCACGTACGCCCGGTACGCCGCCGAGTACGCCTCCACCTCCGCCCGGCGGGCAGCCATCCGTTCCCGCAGCCCGTCGACCGGCAGACCCCGCCCGACCGCCGCGTCCAGGGTGGCCAGCACCGCCGGCAGGACGGCCCGGCCGGCCGCACCCACGCTCGCGTACTGCTCCCGGATCAGCCCGTCGGCCTTCGCCGACCAGGGCAGCAACTCGCAGTCCAGCAGCAGCCAGTCGGTGTCCAACTCCGCCCAGAGTTCCGCCGCGGTCACTGCCGCCCGGACCCGGTCCAGCAGCTCGCCGTCTGACGGGTGGCCGAAGAACGGGCGGCCGGTGCGGGTGTGCACCACCCCGCCGCCCGGCCCGAACGGGCCGCCGTCCGGGTCGCGGCAGACCAGCACCACGGCCCGCGAGCCCATGTGCTTCTCCTCGCAGACCACCCGGTCGACGCCGGCCGACCGGAAGTCGGCGAACGCCTGCGCCGGGTGCTCCAGGAACCCCTCGACGGTCGACGTCGAGCAGGGCGCCATCGTCGGCGGCAGCCAGGTCAGCCAGTGCGGGTCGACCGCGAACCGGCTCATCACCTCCAACGCGGCGGCGGCGTTCTCCGCCGGCACGGTCAGCGTCCCGTACGCGTGCTCGATGTGCCGGCGGCCGGCGACGTCGCGCAGGTCCAGCACCGTGTCGGGGCGGGCCGGGGCGGGCGCTACCAGCGGGCGGGCCGGCGCGTACCACTCCCGCACCGCGTCGACGGAGACCAACTCCTTCTCCGGGTACCGCAGTGCGGTCAGCTTCCCGCCGAACACGCAGCCGGTGTCGACGCAGATCGTGTTGTTCACCCACTCCGGCACCGGGGTGGGCGTGTGCCCGTACACGACCATGGCCGAGCCCCGGTAGTCGCGCGCCCACGGGTAGCGCACCGGCAGGCCGTACTCGTCGGTCTCGCCGGTCGTCTCCCCGTACAGCGCGAACGACCGCACCCGGCCCGACGCGCGGCCGTGGTACTCCTCCTTCAGCCCGGCGTGCGCGACCACCAGCCGACCGCCGTCGAACACGAAGTGGCTGACCAGGCCGTCGATGAACGCCGCGACCTCCGCGACGAACTCCGCCGGCTCCGCCTCCAACTGGGCCATCGTCTCGGCCAGGCCGTGGGTGAGCCGCACGTCCCGGCCGCGCAGCTTGCGCAACAGCTTCTGCTCGTGGTTGCCCGGCACGCAGATCGCGTGGCCGGCCGCCACCATGCCCATCACCAGGCGCAGCACCCCGGGGGAGTCCGGGCCGCGGTCCACCAGGTCACCCACGAAGACAGCGGTACGACCAGCCGGGTGCGCCGCGTCCACCGAGCGGCCCGCGTCGTCGCGGCGCAGGCCGTAGTCCAGCCGGAGCAGCAGCGCCTCCAGTTCCTCGCGGCAGCCGTGGATGTCGCCGACGATGTCGAACGGCCCGGTCAGCTCCCGCCGGTCGTTGAACAGCTTTTCGTACCGGATCTCCGCCGCGTCGATCTCCTCGACGCCCCGCAGCACGTGCACCCTGCGGAAGCCCTCCCGGGCGAGCAGCCCGTACGACCGGCGCAGGTCCCGTTGCATCCGGGACAGCACCGGCCGGCCGAAGGCGCGGTCGGCGCGGGCCTGCGTGCGTTCCCAGGCGATGGCCTCCGGCACGTCCAGCGCGATCGCGACCGGCAGCACGTCGTGTTCCCGGGCCACCCGGACCAACCCGGCGCGGGCGTGCGGCTGGAGGTTCGTGGCGTCCACGACGGTGAGCCGGCCGCGCCGAAGCCGGAGGCCGGCGACGTGGTGCAGCGCGTTGAACGCGTCCGTCGACGCCGACTGGTCGTTCTCGTCGTCGGCGACCAGCGCCCGGAAGGCGTCGGAGGAGAGCACCTGGCTCGGGGCGAAGTGCCGCCGGGCGAAGGTGGACTTGCCGGAACCGGAGACGCCGACCAGCGCCACCAGGGCCAGCTCGGGAATGTCGATCATCGGGTCTCCTCCTTCGTCGTCTCGTCGGTCTTCGTTGTCTCGTCGGTCTTCGTCGTTTCAGCGGTGCGGAACACGGCGAGCTGGGTGGGCGGGCCGACCTCCGGGTCGTCGTCGCCGATTCCGTCGATCGTCGCGGTGTAGCCATGCGTGGCGGCGACCCGGTCGACCCAGGCGGCGAACTCGGCCCGGGTCCACTCGAAGCGGTGGTCCGGGTGCCGGAACCGGCCCGGTGTCAGCCCCTCGTAGCGGACGTTGTGCTCGACGTTCGGCGTGGTCACCACGACGGTGCCCGGCCGGGCGTGGCCGAACACGGCGTCCTCCAGCGCCGGTAGGCGCGGCGGGTCGACGTGCTCGACGACCTCCATGAGCACCGCCGCGTCATATCCGCGCAGCCGGTCGTCCCGATAGGTCAGCGCGGACTGCCACAGCCGGATCCGGTCCCGCTGCCGCTCCGGCAGCCGGTCCAGCCGCAGCCGGCGCTCGGCCAACGTCAGTGCCCGGGCGGACACATCGGTGCCGACGATCTCCGTGTACCGGCGGTCGCCGACCAGGGCAGAGAGCAGCGCGCCGGGACCGCAGCCGAGGTCGAGCACCCGGGTCGCCCCGCTCGCGGCGAGGGCGGCGAGCACCGCCTCCCGGCGGCGCGCCGCCAGCGACGGCCGGCTCGGGGTCTCCTCGCCGTCGGACTCGGCCACGCTGTCGACGGGCGGCTCGTCGGCCAGCCGCTGCTCGGCGAGCCGGGTCAGGGCCTCCCCGGCCAGGGCGCGGCGGTGGGCGAGGTAGCGGCGGGTGATGGTGGACCGCTCCGGGTGCCCGGCCAGCCAGCCAGCCCCCGCCCGGAGCAGTTTGTCGATCTCGTCGGGGGCCACCCAGTAGTGCTTCGCGTCGTCGAGCACCGGCAGCAGCACGTACAGGTGGTTCAGGGCGTCGGCGAGTCGCAGCGTGCCGGTCAGCGTCAGGTCGACGTACCAGCTGTCGCCCCACTGCGGGTACGCCTCGTCGAGCGGGATCGGGGTGGCCGTCACCGCCCAGCCCAGCGGGGCGAACATCCGGTCGGCCAGGTCGGCCCCGCCCCGGCAACGAAGCACCGGCACCCGCACCTCCAGCGGGATCGCGGCGGCGGCCAGCTCGGGCCGGTCCCGGGACTCGCCGCGCAGGGCGGACCGGAACACCTTGGCCAGCGCGGAGGAGAGCAGGCTGGACGCGGCGTACGGCCGGTCGTTGACGTACTGGCCGAGGGTGAAGGTGTCCGGGGCGGCCGGCTGGCTGCGGCCCCGGCCTTTGCCGCGCCCGCCGGCCAGCCGCAGCGGGTCCACGTCGACCAGCAGGGCGACGGTGCATCGCTGCTCGCTCGCCTCGGGGTAGACCACGTGTGCGGCACCGACGGGCAGCTCGAAGGAGTGCACCCGGTCGGGGTGCTTGACCAGCAGGTACCCGAGGTCGGTCGCCGGCCGGTGGGTGGTGGTCAGGGTGAGCAGCACGCGCCTATGGTGTCAGGGCTTCCGATCTTGCGTCGTCCCGTTTATGTCCGACCCGTCGTCCACGACGGCGCTCCGCCGGCCCGGGGCGGGCTCGACGGGGCGCCGGTGATGCGGGGTCGGTCAGGCGACGAACCGGGCCCGCCGGCGCCTGGTCACCAGGTAGCCGCCGGTGCCGGCGACGAGCAGCAGGCCGAGCATGCCCGAGCGGCACAGGTACGTACGGGTGCCCAGTCGCAACGAGCAGTTGTCGGGGAACCCCGACGGCGGTGGTGCTGATCCTAGGGACTTCTCGAAGACCACTGGTGTCCCTTTCGGTCGGCCTTCGACCGATCGAGCCGAAAGGCTGAACCCGTCTACCGCAACGTTCAGCGGTCCGGATCCCGTCATCAGGGCAGGACACCGGGAGGTGCAGTGACGTACGAGGAGTTCGCCGATTCGCGGCTGACCGCCCTGCTGCGGTACGCGATCATGCTGACCGGCGACCCGCACCAGGCGCAGGACCTGGTGCAGGAGACCATGGTGCGGGCCCAGTTGAACTGGCGGCGGGTGGCGCGGGCCGACTCCCCGGAGCGGTACGTGCGCCGGATGCTCACCAACCAGTACGTCGACTGGCGACGCGGCTCGTGGGTGCGCCGGGTGCTGCTGCGCGCCGAGACCGACGACGTTCCGGTCTCCACCGACCACGCGCAGACCGCGGTGGATCGGGACCAGGTCTGGACCTGGCTGAGCCGCCTGCCGCGGCGGCAGCGCGCCACCCTGGTGCTGCGCTACTACGAGGACCTGCCCGACGCGGAGATCGCCGAGATCCTCGGCTGCGCGGTCGGCACCGTCCGTTCGTCCATCTCTCGCGCCCTGGCCACGCTCCGGGCCGAATACGTGGAGGCCTGCTCATGATCGAGGACGACCTGCGTGCCGCGTTCGCCCGGCACGAACCGCTGACCCCGGCGACCGGCCCGCTGCGGGCCGCCATCGACCGGCTCGCCGCCGTCCGTCGCCGTCGGCGGCGGCGCACCGCGCTCGGCGGGGCGACCCTGGCCCTGCTGGCGGTCACTGGGCTCGGCTCGGCTCAGGTCGTCACCTCGGCGCAGGCCCCGGGGCAGGCCGAACTCGTCGGCGACCCGACCGGTGGGGGACCCTCCGGGGGGATGAACCTGCTGCTTCTCGGCGTGGACTCCAGCGGACCGCAGCCCCCGATGGCCGACTCGATCCTGCTGGTGCACGTGCCGGCCGACCGCAGCCGGCTCTACCTGCTCTCGATTCCGCGCGATCTGAAGGTGGCGGTCCCCGGCCACGGCAGCGACAAGATCAACGCCGCCTTCGCCTTCGGGAGCCGCGGGGAGGGGCGACAGCCCGACCTCGGCGCGGGCTACCACCTCACCTCGCAGGTCGTGGTCCGGTTGACCGGGGTACGCGTCGACGCGGGCGCGGTGCTGACCTATCCCGTGCTGCGGAAGGTCACCGACGCGGTGGGCGGGGTGGAGCTCTGCCTGCCGACCGAGGTGCGCTCGATCCAGACCAGCCGGACGTACCCGGCTGGCTGCCAGCACCTGGACGGCACCGCCTCGGTGGACCTGCTCCGGCAGCGGCGCACCCTTGCCGACGACGGTCTGGACCGGGACCGCAACGCCCAGCGATTCGCCGCCGCCCTGGTGCGTCGGGTTGACGAGCGGGGCGTTCTGCACGACCCGGTGCGGCTGTCCCGGCTGGCCGCCGACATCGGCCCGCACCTCACCCTCAACTCGGCGAGCGGCTCGCTGCTCGACCTGCTGGCCCTCGTGCCCCGGTTGAGGTCCGCCGAGGTGGTCGGCCTCAACCTGCCGGCCGTGCTGGTCGACGCCTCGGCCCACCGCTACGAGCCGGACCCGGCCGCCGCCCCGGAGTTGCTCGCCGCGCTGCGCGAGGACCGCCTCGCGGCGTGGGTCGCGGCGTACCCCGAGCGGGTCACCGGCCCGCGCTGACGCCGGGCGGTGGACACCCACCCGCCGCCCGGCGGAACGGGCTCAGCGGTAGTCGTCCTCGTCGGGCGCGACCACCCGGGCCTGCTCGATGGCGTCCCAGTCGTCGACCTCCAGGCCCCGGCTCGGCTCCGCCTCGCCGTCGGCCGGATCGGTCGAGGTGGCCTGCTCCACGACGTCGGCAGGGGGCGCCTCCGGGTCCCGCTCCTCCGGAGCGAGGTGGTCGCTCGGAGCGAAGTCCTCGTCGGGCTGAGTCATCGTCCCTCCCTGATCACGGTGGAGAACTACCCACACCGTACGGGCTGACCGGGGTGCCCGCCCGAAGGCGGGGAGAAGCCGAGTCGACGGAATCGCCCCTCCGGTCCCGGCCGGCGGTGCCAGGATGGGGCCGTGGGCTTTCTGATTCGGTTGGCGATCACCGCGATCGCGTTGTGGCTCACCACCCTGATCGTGCCCGGCGTCGAGGTGGGCGGCCAGTACGGCGGCAACACCGCGCTCACTCTGGTGGTGGTGGCGCTGATCTTCGGCGTGGTCAACGCCGTGCTCAAGCCGGTGATCAAGGTGGTGGGCTGCGTCTTCTACCTGCTGACCCTGGGGCTGTTCGCGCTGGTGGTCAACGCGCTGCTGTTCATGCTGACCGACTGGATCGCCCGCCAGGCGGACCTGCCGTTCCGGGTGGACGGCTTCTGGGCCGCCTTCTGGGGCGCCATCGTGATGGCGGTGGTGAGCTGGCTGATCAGCATCGCCGTGCCGGACCGGTGGGAGGGCCGGTGATGCGGCGGTGGGGCGCGCGACGCTCCGGTCAGCGGCCCGAGGCCGGGCGGGTCAAGGGTCGGTTGCGCCCGTGGTCGCCTCTTACGGGATACTTCCGACGGAGGACAGTGCGGTCCGGCGCACCACGGAAGACAGCGGCCAGTACGGCCGACAGCGGTAAGTAAGGAGCGTTTCGATATGCCCATCGCTTCCCCCGAGGCCTACGCGGAGATGCTGGACCGCGCCAAGGCGGGCCGGTACGCGTACCCCGCGATCAACGTGACCTCCTCGCAGACGCTGAACGCGGCGCTGAAGGGCTTCGCCGACGCCGAGAGTGACGGCATCATCCAGGTCTCCACCGGCGGCGCGGAGTACCTCTCCGGCCCGTCCGTGAAGGACATGGTCACCGGTGCGGTGGCGTTCGCCGCGTTCGCCCAAGAGGTCGCCAAGAAGTACCCGGTCAACATTGCCCTGCACACCGACCACTGCCCGAAGGACAAGCTGGACAAGTTCGTCCGGCCCCTGATGCAGATCTCCAAGGAGCGGGTCGCCGCCGGCCAGGATCCGCTGTTCCAGTCGCACATGTGGGACGGCTCGGCCGTGCCGGTGGCGGAGAACCTGCAGATCGCGTCCGAGCTGCTGGACCGGGCCGCCGAGGCCAAGATCGTCCTGGAGATCGAGGTCGGCGTCGTCGGCGGCGAGGAGGATGGCGTCGAGAACGCCATCAACGACAAGCTCTACACCACCGTCGATGATGGCCTGGCCATGGTCGAGGCCCTCGGCCTGGGTGAGAAGGGCCGCTACATGGCGGCGCTGACCTTCGGCAACGTGCACGGCGTCTACAAGCCGGGCAACGTCAAGCTCCGCCCGGAGATCCTCAACCAGATCCAGCAGGCGGTCGGCGCCAAGTACAGCAAGGACAAGCCGCTCAGCCTGGTCTTCCACGGTGGCTCCGGCTCCCTGCTGGAGGAGATCCGCGAGGCGCTGGACTACGGCGTGGTGAAGATGAACATCGACACCGACACCCAGTACGCCTTCACCCGGCCGGTCGCCGATCACATGCTCCGCAACTACGACGGCGTGCTGAAGGTCGACGGCGAGGTCGGCAACAAGAAGCTGTACGACCCGCGCGCCTGGGGCAAGCTCGCCGAGGCGGGGCTCTCCGCCCGCGTCGTCGAGGCCTGCGAGCACCTGCGCTCCACCGGCACGAAGATGAAGTAACACCCGCTGCGTGAACGACGGCCGGCACCCCGGGAGGGGCCGGCCGTCGTCGTCTCCAGGGGGTCAGCCGGCGGTCAGCACCCGGACCGCCTCCCGCACGTCGTCGGTCAGGTGCACCGTCGCGGAGAGGTCTCCGAACGGCGAGGCGGAGAGCAGCGGGCGCAGCAGCGCCTCGACCGGCAGCTCGGTCGTCCAGTAGGCCCGGTCCAGGAAGACGTACGCGCCACTGGCGCCGTCCGTGCCGTAGTAGGTCTTCGTCGCCGCCTGGAAGACCTCCTGCACCGTGCCGGCCCGCCCGGGTGCGAACACGATGCCGCCCCGGGCCAGCCGCAGGATGGTGTCCTCCCGGATGGCGTTCGAGAAGTACTTGGCGATCCGCCCGGCGAAGAGGTTCGCCGGCTCGTGGCCGTACAGCCAGGTGGGGATGGCCAGCCCGCCGGCGCGCGCCCAGCCCGGGTCGGCACCGCGCTGCGTGGGCACGGCCGACGGCACCCCGTACCGGCTGCGGACCTCCAGCGCGACGGCCGTGTAGCGCTCGTGGTCGGTGAAGTCCGGTGCGGTCGCGAGCAGGTCGATCGCCGCGGTCAACTCCTCGGCCGACCGGGTCGACAGGTACGCGCCCAGGTTGGCCGCCTCCATCACACCGGGGCCGCCGCCGGTCACCACCAGCCGGTCGGCCCGGGCCAGCTCCCAGCCCAGCACCGCCGCCATCCGGTACGGCGCGCTGCCCCGCCGCACAGCGTGCCCGCCCATCACGCCCACCACCGACTGTGGGCCGTGTTCGGCCAGCCAGGCGCGGGTGGCGTCGACGAGCGCATTGTCCACACCGTGGTCGTGCAGCCGCTGGCCGAGCGCCTCCTTGACGTCCGGCAGTGCGCCGCCGTGCGCCCGGAAGTGCGCGTACACCCGGCTGTCGTACATGGTCGCGAAGCCGCCCTCGGCGAAGCCTGCGGCCAGCTCCTCCGGGGTGTAGAGGTGCGACGGTTGGGTCGGGTACGGCAGCCCGGAAAAGGGCGGCACCACGTTCGCGCCGCGTCGGACCAGGTCCGCACCGACCTCGCGGGAGGCGAAGCGGCAGCCGACGAAGAGGGTGCCGGTCACCTCCGTCCCGGTGAGGTCGGGGATCGGGTCGACGTCGAGGCGCAGACCCTGAACGGTCAGTCCGGCCAGGGTCCCGGTGGTCAACCGCTGTTCGAAGGCGCTTCGGGTTTCGATTTCAGTGGCGATGGTGTCGTGCGGGGAGATGACGTCCGCAGGAGGTGGAGTCGGCACCAGCTCATCCTGCCCGCCCGAAGCAACCCGCCAAACCCGTCCGGGGCCGGGGTGGACGGCCCCGGACGACAGGAGCCCGGTGGCGAGGCCACCGGGCTCCTGCATAACCGGTTCCTGGGGAGGCTCCGGACCAATAGTTGTAGTGGAAGATGTCTTCCGGCGGCATGGGCCGCGGGTCCTGCCCCCGTGGCCACGGGCGTGACCAATGCCTCCACCGTTCGGCCAGCCCGGTTTGCCGACCCCCTCGCGCGGCGCTGAGCGAAGCGGGTTGAATGGGACGATGCAGAACCTGTTGCCTGAGCCGCCGGCCACCCTCCTGCCGGCGCACGACGAGGCCGACGCCACGCTCGCTGCCGCCATCGAGGCCGGCACCGACGAGGCGTACGCCGAGGTCGCGGCCCATTTCCCGACCTACAGTGCCGGCTGGGGCATGCTCGCGAGCCGAGCCCTGGATGCCGGTCAGGTCGTCCCGGCGTACGCGTACGCACGGACCGGTTACCACCGGGGCCTCGACCAGTTGCGCCGCAGCGGCTGGAAGGGGCACGGGCCGGTGCCCTGGTCGCACGCGCCCAACCAGGGCTTCCTGCGCTGCCTGTACGTGCTTTCCCGGGCTGCTGGCGAGATCGGCGAGGCGGACGAGGCGGCCCGCTGCGCCCAGTTCCTGCGTGACTGCGACCCGGCCGCCGGGGACGCCCTGGCCAGCGCCTGATCTTCCGAGCCGCTGCGACGGCCGGTCCGACTACTGTCGGGCCGGCCGGCGCAGCGGCTCAGAGCCCTTCGGCGACCGAGGCGGCGATCTTCAGCCAGGCGTCCCGGGTGGCCGAGGAGAGCCCTCCGTACCGGATCGGCTCGCCGGTGTCGATCAACCGCTCGTACGGCGCCAGCAGCACCGCCCGGGTCCGGGCCGCGAAGTGTTCCTGGATGGCCGGCAGGTCGATCTCCTTGCGGGACGGCGGCATGGACACCACCGTCACCGCCTGCCGGACCAGCCGGTGTCGGCCGCTCTGCTCCAGGTGGTCGAGCATCCGTGCGGCCGTCTCCGCCGAGTCGTTGCGCGCCGACATGGTCACCACGAGCTGATCGGTGGCGTCCATCGAGGCCTGCCAGTTCTGTGCCCGGACGTTGTTGCCGGTGTCCACGAAGATCAACTTGTAGAACCGGCTGACCACCTCCCGGATCTCGGCGAACGCCGACGCGGTGAGCATCTCGCCGCCGGTGGCCGACTCGTCCGAGGCGAGCACGTCGAACATGCCCTCGCCCTGCGAGCGGACGTACTGCGACAGGTCACCCACCCGCCCGTGGGCGCCCTGGAACTGGCCCAGGTCACGCAGCATGTCGCGCACCGTACGGGAGTGGAAGTCCTGCTGGGCGCGCATCCCGAGGGTGCCCTGGGTCTCGTTGTTGTCCCAGGCCAGCACGTACCCGCCGCGCTTCTGGCCGAAGGTCATGGCGAGCAGCAGGATTGCCACGGTCTTGCCCGCGCCACCCTTCGGGTTGACCACGGTTACCTGGCGCAGCCCGCCGAAGTTGCGGCGCACCATCTCGATGTCGCGGCGTAACTCCTGCTCGTGCCGCCCCGGCGGGAGCTTGATCAGCCCCGTTTTGTTCACCACGGCCCGTACGCCCATCGTCGCCACCGGGTCGGCCGGGCGCACCTGCCGGCGGCGGGCGAAGTCCTCGGCGGTCGGCGCGGTACCGAGGTCGGACGTCCAGCCCGTGTCCGGGTACCCGGACGGTACCCGGGTCACCCCGTCCGCCTCCTGGTACGGCGGATGCGTCGCCGGGGCAACCGGCTGCTGGCCGGGCGGGGGCCACCCCTGGGGGTACCAGCTCGGCTGCCCCGGGCCGGGCTGCCCCGGGCCGGGCTGCCCCGGCCAGGTTGTGTCCGGCGGGGCTGCCGGGCCGGGCTGTGCGGGCCAGGTTGCGCCTGGCGGGGCTGCCGGGCCGGGCTGCGGTCCCGGTCCCCACCCCGCCGAGGGTCCGGGCGCACGCGGTTCAGCCGCCGGGGGCCCGGCGGGGTACGGGTCTGCCGGCGTGCCACTGGTGGCGGATGGGTAGGGGGTCGGCGGCAGCGACCCGGGCGAGTTCATCACCGGCGGGAACGGCCCCGGCGGGTGCGCTGCGGTGCCTGCCGGACCGGGCGCGGCACCCTGGCCGGCCTCCGGCTCCGGTCTGCCCGCGTCGATGCCGCCTGGCGGGCCGCCCGCCTGCGGGGCCGGCTCCGGCGCGCCCGCGCTGGGACGCCGCGGTGGCAGGGCCCACGGGGACTCGGCCGCCCCCCGTGCCCCGCCGTGCGACTCCGGCACCGTTTCGCCGTCCGTTCCGTTCCACCCGTGGGTGCTCTTCCCGGCCAGTCCTGCCGCCGCCCCGCTTCGGGCCGCCCGCTCGGGCCCGTGCGGCGACCCGGAGTCACCCGACCCCGGTGCGCCCAGCCCGCCGCCCGGGATCGGGCCGGTGGACGCGGTCGGCCCGCCGTCGGCGGGACTCCCGCCCGAGTCCGGTTCGCCGCCCGTTGTCGGGCCGCCGCCCGTTGTCGGGCCGCCGCCCGTTGTCGGGCCGGTCACCGGGTTCGGGCCGGTCACCGTTGTCGGTCCGACCATCGCGTTCGGGGCGGTCGGCTGAGGGGAGGCCGGCCCGACCACCGGTGGGACTGCCGCCGGCGGGGCTGTCGTTGGGGGTGTCGGCTGCGGGGTCGGCCCGGCTGGGTCCACCGACCGGCCGGTCGGGGCCGGCTGCGAGGTCGGGGCCGGGTGCGCGGTGGTGGCCTGGTCCAGGGTGAAGGGCAGGTGTAGATCTACTGGCGCGGACGGCTGTTGCCCGGCCCGGGGATTCGGCGCGCCGCCCACGGACTGCGGCGTCCACGCCGTCTCCGACGGCACCGGTGCCCACCCGTTCGGTGCCCACCCGTCGGGTGCCCACCCGTCCGGTCCGTCCGGCGTCCACCCGCCCGTCCCGGCCGCGGCCCACCCGTCGGGCCCCGGCGCGCTCCGGTCGTGCCCCTGGTCGACCCCGGCCGGTCCGCCCTGCTGCCCGACGGCGGCAGGATGAGCGCCTTGCCGCCCGGCCTCGGGGTACCCGTTGGGTGGGCCGGCGGCGGCAGGGTAGGCGCCATTCGGTCCGGCCGCGGGGTGCCCGTCGGCGGGCGGATAGGTGTCCTGCTGCCACGACCCCGGTAGCGGGGCCGGCGAAGCGGTCAACGACGGGTACGCGCTCTGGACGCCCAGCCCCGGCCCGGGGGCCGGTGGCAGGGATGTCTCCTGCGGAGGTATCGGCTGGTGGGGCGCACCCGCAGCCCATGTCGGGCCGGAGCCGGCCGGCCCGGGATCGGTCGGGTCCGGCGGCCAGAGCGGCTCGATGTCCCGCTCCGTAGCCGGTTGCTGGCCGGGTACGTGGACCCGGTCGGCGTTGTCGTCCACGACGGTTCCCCCCCATTCCTCCTGCCGAGGATAGGCCCCGAGGCCGAGCCGCCGACCATCGACGCCAATCTCCGCAGGCCCCGGCCCGTGTCTCCGGAGGAGCTTCCCCCGGACACCGCCGGCGCGTCGGTTACATCATCCGGCCCGGTGGCCGTACCGGCACGTGGTCTTGCCTCGGGCCGGGCGTGTCGTCCGGCGGACGGCCGCAGACGTACGTCAGGCCGTCCAGACCGCCCAGGCCCCCGGCTCGGTCCACCAGGACCGCTTCCGGCTCAGCTCCCCCTCGACCCCGTCGTCGAGGTAGGGCACCCGCTCGTCGCGCGGGATGACGGCCACCGCGCGTCCCCGCGCCCGGCGTACCTCGAACCGCACCCGCTTCCTGCCCAACGCCGAGCGGGTCACCACGGGAACGGCCACCGCCACCTCGACCACGCCGTCCGTCGGGTCTCCGGCAGTGAGCAGGGGCAGCCCGTCGAGCCGGGCGTACCCGCCCGCGTTGCCGATGGCGCAGGCCAGCAGGGGTTCGTCGCCGGTCGAGAGCACGGCGTCGTCGACCTCGACCCGGCCCCGCCAGTGCAACGGCCGGCCGGCGTCGTCAGCGGCGCCGATCAGCGCGCCGTCCAGCGTCACCGAGCCGCCGTCGTTGCGCAGCAGATCGAGCCGCCGGGGGGTGCCGTCCAGGATCGCGGCGGCTACGGCCGCCGGGTCGCGCGGCAGCCCGAGCTGCGTGGCCAAGTCGCGCTGCCCGCCGCCCCGGGCCGGATCGAGCGGGAGTACGCCCACCGTAGGCAGGTCCGGCACCGTGCGGTTGGCGGGCAGGTCGGTGGGGCGGCGGCTGGGCGGTGGGGCGTACCGCCGGACAAGGCGGCGCACGACGGCGCGCAACTGCCCGTCGTTGGCCGTGGCCACGACCAGCCGGGTCTTCGAGTCGGGGTCGGGCCAGGTGAGCCCATCGGGGCGGGGTGGGCCGTCGAGTCGGGCCAGCACCTCGTCGATCTCCGCGTCCGAGCGGGCGGTGACCATCTCCACCCGGGCGCCCCGGGCGATCAGCGCGTCCGTGCAGGCCAGCACCGGCACCCGGGGGGTGTCGCAGCGTTCGTCGGGCTTCTTCGGGGCCGATCCGGTGTCGGACCCGGTCGCGCCGCCGCAGCAGGCGCCGCCACTGCCGCAGCCCTCGCCGGGAGCGTCCCCCCCGGAGCCGAGGGTGAGCAGCACCACGTCGTACACGAAGGAGCCTCCTGACTTCGGCGAACCCCTGCTGGTCCCGCCATGACCTCTTGTTAGCCTGACACCCCGGGCTCGCCGACCGGTCGCCACCTGGCACCCGAGCCTTCTGGAGGCGGAAAAGATGCCAGCGATCGTGCTCCTCGGCGCTCAGTGGGGCGACGAAGGCAAGGGCAAGGTTACCGACCTGCTGGGTGAGCGGGTCGACTACGTCGTGCGCTACTCCGGCGGCAACAACGCCGGCCACACCGTGATCACCCCCGACGGGCAGAAGTACGCCCTACACCTGATGCCGTCCGGTGCGCTCTCACCGAGCGCGATGATCATCATCGGCAACGGTGTGGTGGTCGACCCGAAGGTTCTGTTGACCGAGATCGACGGCCTCGCCGAACGAGGGGTGGACGTGTCCCGGCTGAGGATCTCCGGCGACGCGCACCTGATCATGCCGCACCACCGGGCCCTCGATCTGGTGGTGGAGCGGTACCTCGGCAGTTCGCGGATCGGCACCACCGGCCGGGGCATCGGTCCCGCGTACGGGGACAAGGTCGCCCGGATGGGCATCCGGCTGCAGGACCTGCTCGATCCGGGCATCCTGCGTAAGAAGCTGGAACTCGCGCTGCGCGAGAAGAACCAGATCCTGTTCAAGGTGTACAACCGCAAGGCGATCGACGTCGACGCGACCGTCGAGGAGTACCTGGCATACGCCGAGCGGCTCAAGCCGTACATCGCCGAGACCCGGGTGATGCTGTGGGACGCCCTGGATCGGGGCGAGACGGTCCTGCTGGAGGGTGCCCAGGCCACCATGCTCGACATGGACCACGGCACGTACCCCTTCGTGACGTCGTCGAACCCGACGGCGGGCGGGGCGTGCGTGGGGGCCGGCATCCCGCCGACGGCGATCAACAAGGTGATCGCGGTCAGTAAGGCGTACACCACCCGGGTCGGCTCCGGCCCGTTCCCGACCGAACTGTTCGACGAAAACGGCCAGCACCTGCGCAAGGTCGGCCACGAGTACGGCACCACGACCGGCCGGGAGCGCCGGTGCGGTTGGTTCGACGCGGTCGTCGCCCGGTACGCCTGCCGCCTCAACGGCGTCACCGACCTGGTGATCACCAAGCTGGACGTGCTCACCGGCCTGCCCAAGGTGCCGCTCTGCGTCGGGTACGAGATCAACGGCGAGCGCTTCGACGACATGCCGATGACCCAGACCGAATTTCACCACGCCACGCCGATCTACGAAGAGCACGACGGCTGGTGGGAGGACATCACCAAGGCGAGGACCGAGGCCGAGCTCCCGGAGAACGCGAGACGCTACATCGCCCGCATCGAGGAACTCTGCGGCACCCGCGTCAGCGTGGTAGGCGTAGGCCCCGGCCGCGAGGAAAACGTAACCCGCCACCCCCTCCTCCCCTAACCACCCCCACCCCACCCCGCCACCCACCCACCCACCCACCCCCACCCCACCCCCCACCCACCTCGTCGATCATGAAGTTATTGCCCGCAGTTCGGCGCGTTATTGGCAATAACTTCATGATCAACAACCAGGCGAGGCGGGGTGGGGCTGGGGTTTTCCACAGGTTGGGGTGGGTTTTCCACAGGGGGTTTCGCTGGCCGGCGTGGGCCGGGAATGTGGTCGGCGTGGATGCGATGGAGGTTGTGCGACGGGTCGCGGGGGCGCGGGACGGGGTGGTGACGCTGGCACAGGCCCGCGCCGCCGGTTTCACGACGCACGAGGTCCAGCGGTTGTGCCGGTCGGGGCGGTGGCGGGCGATCGCGCGGGGCGGCTATCTCGTGGACGCCGACCTGTACGACGGTGTCCCCCGGGCGGCCCAGATCAGGGCTGCGATGGCGTCCTTCGGTCCGGCCGCTGTCGCCGTACTCGGGACCGCCGCCGAGCTTCATCGGATCGCCGGCCTGCCTCGCACCGACGAGATTCACCTGTCCGTTCCCGGGCCGATTGCCAGGCCGGCCCGGGCCGCTCATCCCGAGGTCGTCGTTCATCAGTTGGTGATCGCGCCGAATCAGCTCGGGTTGGTCGGTGGGATCACGACGACCGGGCCGTTGCGTACCATCTCCGACCTCATGCTCCGTGCGGACCGCTACGTCGCCGTCTCCCTGCTGGACTCCGCCCTGAACCGAGGGCTCGTGGGGGCCGAGGAGTTACGCCTGGTGCCGTCCATGATCAGGGGCAAGCGGGGTGCGGTGGCAGCGCGCCGGCATCTCGAGGAGTCGGACGGCCGGGCGCAGTCGCCGTTGGAGACCCGGGCGAGGCTGCGCTGCGCCGACGGCGGCGTGCCACCCGACGTCCTCCAGTTGGAGGTCCGGGACGCCGACGGCTATCTGCTCGGCATTGGTGACCTCGGCTGGCGGGCCGCGCGCCTGATCGCCGAGGCCGACGGGCGCGGGCCCCACGGGGGGCCGCAGGCGGTCCACGCCGACCGCCGCCGCCAGAACCGGCTGATCAACGCGGGCTGGCGAATCCTGCGTTTCACCTGGTCGGACACCCTGAGCCCCGATTACATCCCCTGGACGGTCCGCCAGGCCCTCTGGCCCGCCCATCGCCTGTGATCATGAAGTTATTGCCACCGGCGCGGCGTGTCGTTGTTAATAACTTCATGATCAACAAGGTGGGGGTGGGGGGTGGGTAGAGTTCCTTCGCGTGCGGGTACTTCTTTTGGGTGGTGGGGGGCGGGAGCATGCGCTCGCCCTTGGGCTTGCCGCGGATTCGGCCGTTGAGGTTTTGATCGGGGCGCCGGGTAATCCGGGGATTGCCGGGGTGGCCGAGTTGCGGGCGGTGGATCCCGCCGACCCTGCCGCCGTGGCCGCGTTGGCCGTGGAAACCGGGGCGGACCTGGTGGTGATCGGGCCGGAGGCGCCGCTGGTCGCCGGGGTCGCCGACGCCGTGCGGGCGAAGGGCATCGCCGCGTTCGGGCCGTCCGCCGAGGCCGCCTGGCTGGAGGGCTCGAAGACGTTCGCCAAGGACGTGATGACCGCCGCCGGCGTGCCCACGGCCCGGGCGTACACCTGCACCGACGAGGCGGCCACGGCCGCCGCGCTGGACGAGTTCGGCCCGCCGTACGTGGTGAAGAACGACGGGCTGGCCGCCGGCAAGGGCGTCGTGGTGACCGACGACCGGGCTGCCGCGCTACGACACGCACAGGTGTGTGGGCGGGTCGTCGTCGAGGAGTACCTGTCCGGTCCCGAGGTCTCCCTCTTCGTGGTCACCGACGGTGAGGCGGCGGTGCCGCTGCTGCCAGCGCAGGATTTCAAGCGGGTCGGCGACGGCGACTCCGGTCCGAACACCGGCGGCATGGGGGCGTACGCGCCGCTGCCCTGGGCCCCGCCCGGCCTGGTCGACGAGGTGATGGCCGACGTCGTCCACCCCACCCTGGCCGAGATGCGCCGCCGGGGCACCCCGTTCGCCGGGTTGCTCTACGTCGGCCTGGCGATCACCGCCGCCGGCCCTCGGGTGATCGAGTTCAACGCCCGTTTCGGCGACCCGGAGACCCAGGTCGTGCTCGCCCTGCTGGAGACACCGCTCGGTGGCCTGCTGCACGCTGCCGCCACCGGCACCCTGGCCGACCACCCGCCGCTGCGCTGGCGCGACGGCGCGGCGGTGACCGTGGTCGTGGCCGCCGACAACTACCCGGGGGCCCCGCGCACCGACGACGTGATCACCGGCGCCGATCGCCCGGGCGTGATCCACGCGGGCACCGCCCGCCGGGCCGCCGACGGCGCGTTGCTCTCCGCGGGCGGCCGGGTCCTCTGCGGTACGGCCACCGGCCCCACCCTGGCCGCCGCCCGGGATGCCGCGTACGCGCTGGTCGACGGCATAGAGCTGGCCGGTTCCCACCATCGCACCGACATTGCCGCCGCGGCGGTCGACGGCCGGATCACAATTCCCCGCTGAGCAGGCAACCCCCGCCCATCGCACCTCCGTTTGACAGGTGAGGTGAGGGGGTGGCGGATTGCCTGCCGACATCGAGGGCTACCGCGAGTACGTCGCTTCGCGGCTGGACCCGTTGCGTCGCACGGCGTACCTGCTCTGCGGCGACTGGCACACGGCGGACGACCTGGTGTCGATGGCGCTGGTCCGGCTGTTGCGACACTGGCGACGGGTCTCCGCGATGGACAACCCGGACGCGTACGTCCGGCGCGTCCTGCTGCGGGTCTGGCTGGACGAGCGCCGCCGGCCGTGGCGGCGGGAGGCCGCCTGGGCGGACGTGCCGGACGGCGCGGCGCGGTCGGCGACCGACGGGGCCGCCGACCGGCTGACCATCCTCGCCCTGCTGGCCGAGTTGCCGGCCCGACGGCGGGCCGTCCTGGTGCTGCGCTATTTCTGCGACCTTTCGGTCGAGGAGACGGCCCGGGAACTGGGCTGCACCACCGGAACCGTGAAGAGTCAGGCCGCGCGGGCCATCGAGGCGCTGCGGGGCCGCCTCGTCGGCGTGCCGGCCACCCACGAGGGGGTACGCGCCGATGGATGAGATCACGTCCCAACTGCATGCCACCGCGGCTGACCCGCCGGCGACCCGGATCGACGTGGAGCACCTGATCAGCACCGAGCGGCGGCGTCGCCGGCACCGGTCTTGGGTGTGGAGCGGCATCGGCGTCGCGGCCGCCGTCGCCGCGGTGGCCGTGGTGCCAGCGCTGGTGGCAGGAGGCCCGCCCCACCCGATCAGCCTGCCGGTGCTCGGCCTGCCCACCGGGGCTCCTTCGACTCCCGTGCCCCTGTGTGCCGGGGTGAACCCGCAGACCAGCGGGCCCCTGCCGCCCCTGCAGTCGCACGACACGGTCCGTACCCGGCCGACGGAGGCAGCCGGGGCCGGGGTCGCCCGACTGACCGGGGCGCTCCGGGACGCGCTGCCGGCCCTACTGCCCAGCGGGGTGTGGATCGACCCGGCGCTGAAGGGCTGTTCCGAGCCGCAGTTCCAGTACCATCCCCGCTACCGGGAGTACACGGTGGACGGGACGGTCCGGCGGGGCGAGGAGTCCGGCGTTTTCCTGATCCGGGTGATGCCGACGCCCGCGGACGAGGCCGTGCCGAGCTGCCGGCACGCGCTCGACCCGGACAACTGCGAGGTCGTCGACTATCCGAACGGTTCGGCCGCCCTGGTCAGCAGCATGGTCGCGGGGCCGGGTCAGCGGCAGCTGTGGGTGATGCTGCTGCGGCCGGACGGCACCTCGGTGCTCGTCATCACCAGCAACTTCCGGGGTGAGCCGGGCGGCAACCGGTTGCGGACCTCGAAGACCGCCGACGAGCCCCTGCTCACCGTGGAACAGCTCGCCGCGATCGCCTGGGCACCCGGCCTGACCCTGTACCCGTGAACCGTGGGTCGGGTCGGCCGGGGCCGTCGGGACGATCGGCGGGCGTGGGTCAGAACATACCGAGGGCGGCGCCGATGACGGCCTGGGCGGTGGCGCTCAGCTTCTCGCTCTTGGCGTTCGTCGCGGTGATCGAGTACTCCACCCGGAACCGGCCGTCCCGCGTCGAAGCCACGGCGGTCAGGTAGCCGAACCGGGAGCCGGTCTTGGCCCACAGGGTCTCGCCGTTCGGCAGTCGCATGGCGGTCAGCCCGGCGCTGTACCGGGCCGGCCCGCCCTCGACGTCGTCCACCCGTGGGAGGGTGAACATCTCGGTGAGCTGCGGCTCCGGCACCACTCGGCCGTTGAACAGCGCCGTGATGAAGGTGTCCAGGTCGGCGAGGCTGGAGATGACGTTCCCGGAGGCCGGGGTGAAGGTCTGGCTCCAGGTGGTCGCGTCCACCAGCTCGGTCGCCCCGCCGCGGACCACGGCCTGGTAGCCGTGCGCGTGCGGGCCACGGATGCGCGGGTCGTCGCCCGGCGCGTACGTGTCCCGCAGGCCGAGCGGTCGGGCGATCCGCCGGTCCAGCTCCGTCTCGTACGAGTGGCCGGTGATCTTCTCGATCAGCAGGCCGGCGACGATGTAGCCCATGTTGGTGTAGTGCTGCTTCTCCCCGGGCTCGAACTCACGGCCGTTGTCCAGCCCGCGCCGGACGATCTGCTCCGGGGTCCACCGGTCGTACCGGCGGGCGAGCTGCCACTCGATGTCGTCCGGCACGATCGGGCTTGGGATGCCGCTGGTGTGGTCGATCAGCTGGCGGACGGTCACGGTCGGGTAGTCGGCGGGCAGCAGGCCGGGTAGGTATCCCTGCACCGGCCCGTTCAGGTCGACCCGCCCTTCGGCGGCGAGCTGGAGCACCAGGGCGGCGGTGAAGACCTTGGTTGCGCTGCCCACCCGGAACCGCGCGTGCGGCGGCACCGGGGCCGGGGCGCGCAGGTCCCGTACGCCGCTGGTGCCCGTCCAGCAACCCTCCGGGGTGGTGATCCGCGCCTGGGCGCTGGTCGCGTCGGCGCTGGGTAGGCCGGCGATCGCTGTCCGGAGAGGGCTGGGGTCGAGGGTGCCGGGTCGGCAGTCGGTGCCGCCCCGGCCGAGCGCCGCCGTCCCGTCGCCCACGGAGCCGGCAGTCACGGCTGAGGGGGGCACGGCGACGGAGCCGGGGGTGGAGGCGTCGGTGGTGCGCGGGGCGGCGGAGACCGTGCCGGGGGCGGTGACGGTCAGCACGGCGCCGAGCGCCATGGCGACGAGGAGGGGCGGGCGACTCGTGATCTTCATGCTGTCCAGCCTTCCAGCCGGGCGATCCCGGGGTATCCGGGAGAGTCCCCCGGCGCACCCTGGCCGTCGGCTCGGGCGAATCCCTGGTGTGCCCGATCGACGGCCGGGGGAAAGTCCCTCGGCCGTGCTGGTGGCGTGGCCGGGGTAGTGCCCGTCAGTCGTGGTAGCGGCGCAGTTCCCGGGTGAGCACCTTGCCGGTGGCATTGCGCGGAAGGTACTTCACGAAGACGACGTCCCGGGGGACGGAGAACCGGGCCAGGTAGTGCCGGACGTACTCGCGGACCGCCTCCGGGTCCAGCGTCTCGCCGGGGTGCAGGGCGAGGAAGGCGGCGAGCCGCTGACCGAACTCCGGGTCCGGCACCCCGATCACGGCCGCCTCCCGAACCTGGGGGAGCCGGGCGAGCAACTCCTCCACCTCGGACGGGAAGACGTTCTCACCGCCCGAGACGATCATGTCGTCGGCCCGCCCGTCGACGAAGAGCAGCCCGTCGCCGTTGACCCGGCCGAGGTCCCCGGTGTCCAGCAGCCCGTCGTGGCTCTCCCGGCCCGCTCCGGAGGTGTAGCCCTCGAAGAGCATCTCGTTGCCTACGAAGATCCGGCCGACCCGACCGTCGGGCACCGCCCGGCCCTCGTCGTCGAGGAGCCGGAGCCGGGTGCCGTGCGGCGGTCGGCCGGCGGTGGTGGGGGCCTGGCGCAGGTCACCGGGGGTGGCGATGGACGCCCAGGAGACCTCGGTCGAGCCGTACAGGTTGTAGAGGACGTCGCCGTAGGCGTCCATGAAGCTCAGGGCCAGCCCGCCGGGCAGCGCCGACCCGCTGACCGCGACCACCTTCAGGGGCAGTCTCCGCGCGGGTGGGGGCACCTCCATCAGCCGCTGCACCATCACCGGCACGGCGAACATGGCGTCGCAGCGTTGTGCCACCAGCGCGTCCAGCGTCGCGGCCGGGTCGAAGCGGCGGTGCAGCACGATGGTGGCCCGCAGGGCGAAGCAGACCTGGAGGGCGGCGTACCCCCAGGTGTGGAAGATCGGCGCGGCGATCAGCACGGTCTCCCGGGCACGCAGCGGGATGCGGTCGATGATGGACACCAGCGGGCCGAAGCCTTGCGGGGTGGGACGGCGGGCCCCCTTGGGGGTGCCGGTGGTGCCGGAGGTGAGCACGATGGTCCGGCCGTCGCGCGGCGGCGGCCGGAGCTCGCCGGTTGGCGCACCGGCGATCAGCTCCGCCAACCGGGCCTCGCCGACCCGCTGCGGCTCGGCGGGGAGGCCGGCGAGCCGCTCGGCGAACTCGTCGTCGTGCACCAGAACCCGTAGCGACTGCTCCTGGGCGACCGTGGTCAGCTGCGTGGCGGAGAGCCCGGTGTTGACCAGTACGGCGTCCGCGCCGAGCAGGGTGGTGGCGACCGTAGCCTCGATCAGCCCGTGGTGGTTTCGGCAGAGCAGCCCGACCCGGTCGCCGGCCTTGACGCCGAGCGCGCCGCGCAGCGACTTCGCCAGCCGCTCGGCCCGGTCCAGCAGCTCCCGATATGTCAGTGCGGTGCCCTGCTCGTCGATCACGGCGGTGCGACCCGGGTCCCGGGCGGCGGCCTGGCGCAGCTCGCCGGCCAGCCCCCAGCCCCACTTGCGGAGCGCGGCGAGTTGGGTGGCGACCCGGACCGGTGGGCCCGGGGTGAGCAGCCCGCGTCGGATCAGCGTGGCGGCGATGAACGGCAGGTCCATGCGAGGGCCTCCTGCGGCAATGCGCGAAGGGCTCCTCGTCTGGGGCTCCTCGCCGGTGGTGTCCTTCCAGTGCTGGTCGTCGGTGCGTACGGGCCGCCGTTGCCTTGCTCGCGGGCCGTACCGGGCGGCCCCGCCTCCGTCGTCGGCGCCCTCGTTGGGAGAGCGGGCGCCGACGACGGTGGGCCTCAGTGGTGGGCGGTCAGCGCACGTGCACGCCGGAGATGGCGCGGGAGATCACCAGCCGCTGGATTTCGGACGTGCCCTCGAAGATGGTGTAGATCTTCGCGTCCCGGTACCAGCGCTCGACCGGGTGATCCCGCAGGAAACCGGCCCCGCCGAGCAGTTGGACGGCCTTCTCGGTGACCGACACGGCCACCTCGCCGGCCTTGAGCTTGGACATCGAGCCCTCGCCAGCGGTGAACGGACGGTTGTTGCGCCCCATCCAGGACGCCCGCCAGACCAGCAGCCGGGCCGCGTCGATCTCCATCCTCATGTCGGCGAGCGCGAACGCGACCGCCTGGTTCTCGATGATCGGCCGGCCGAACTGGACCCGGTCCTTGGCGTAGTCGAGGGCGTACTCGTAGGCGGCCCGGGCCACGCCGAGCGCCTGCGCGCCGACGGTGGGCCGGGACAGCTCGAAGGTGCGCATCGCGGCCTGGCCCGAGGCCCGCTGGCCGGAGCGGGCCCGGTCGAGCCGTTCCAGCAGGGCCTCCCGCCCGCCGAGCAGGCAGCGGCCCGGCACCCGGACGTCGTCGAGGAAGACGTCCGCCGTGTGCGAGGCCCGCAGCCCCAGCTTGCGCAGCTTCCGGGTCCCGGTCAGCCCGGCGGTGCCCGGCGGTACGACGAACGCGGCCTGGCCGCGCGAGCCGAGCGTCGGGTCGATCGAGGCGGTGACGACGTGCACTCCGGCGATCCCGCCGTTGGTGGCGTACGCCTTCTGGCCGCGCAGCACCCACTCGTCGGTGGCCTCGTCGTAGACGGCCCGGGTGCGCATCGCCCCGACGTCGGAGCCGGCCTCCGGCTCGGTCGTGCAGAACGCCGCGACGGCGGGCGAATCGACGTCGCCGAAGCACTGCGGGACCCACTCGACGAGCTGGTCGGGGGTGCCCGCGCCGTAGATGGCGGCCACCGCCAGGGAGGTGCCGAAGATGCCCAGGCCGATGCCGGCGTCGCCCCAGAAGAGTTCTTCGCTGGCGATCGGCAGGGAGAGGCCGGTGGGGTCGGCCCAGCAGGTGGCGAGGAACTCGAAGCCGTACAGGCCGACCTTCGCCGCTTCCTGGATGACGGGCCAGGGGGTTTCTTCCCGTTCGTCCCACTCGGCGGCGGCCGGGCGCACGACGTCGGCGGCGAAGCCGTGCACCCAGTCCCGCAGGTCCCGCTGCTCTTCGTTCAGATCGAGCGAGAACTCGGCCATCTCAGGCCTTGGGCATGTCGAACAGGTTGGCAATGTTGGCGGCCAGGCCCAGGTCGCCCTTGGCCTTCAACTTGCCGGTCATGAACATCATCACCGGGTTGGCGCCGCCGGAGACGATCTTCAGGAACTCGACCGGGCCCATGGTGAGGCTCAGCTTCGGGTCGTGCTGCGGGGTCTCGTTGACCGTGCACGCGCCGTCGGCGATGACGACCTCGTAGCTGTCGGTGCCACCGTCGGGGCGACCGGTGATGTTCCAGTGGATCACCGCGTTGGTGGCACCGGCCCGGTCGGCACGGAACAGCGACGGCATCCGGCCGAAAACCTCGCTCAGGACCTTGCCGCGCAGGTCACTGGACATCACCTCGGCGATCTTGCCGTCGGGGGTGGACTTGACCAGCTGGGCGAACTCCTTCGGGCCGTAGTTGGCGAAGTTGGCCGGGTCGAAGTCAGTCATGGAGATGAACCTCTCGGGCGGGCGATTATGGTTACTGAAGCGTAACCCTACGCACGAGTAGGTATGCTCGCAAGGTGTCCAGCAGCCCCACCTTCAAGCGCCTCCCCCGGGCCGTACGCGAGCAGCAGATGCTCGACGCGGCCGTCCGGGTCTTCTCCCGACGCGGCTTCCACGCCGCCAGCATGGACGAGATCGCCGAGGACGCCGGCATCTCGAAACCGATGGTCTACGCGTACCTCGGCACCAAGGAGGAGCTCTTCGTCGCCTGCCTGCACCGCGAGGGCACCCGGATGACGAAGGCCATCGCCGGGGCCGCCGCCCCGGACCTCGCCGCCGACGAGCGGCTCTGGCGGGGGCTGCGGGCGTTCTTCGGCTTCGTCGGGGCGCACCGGGACGGCTGGGCGGTGCTCTACCGACAGGCCCGCGGCTCGCAGCCGTTCGCCGGCGAGCTGGCCGGCATGCGGGCTCGGCTGGTCGAGGTGGTCGCCGGGATGCTCGACCACGCGCTGCGCGCCCGGGGGCGCGAGGTGAGCGCAACGGACCTGGAGGTCGTCGCGTACGCCCTGGTCGGCGCGAGCGAGTCGCTGGCCGACTGGCTCGCCGACCACCCGGAGGCCGACCCGGAGAAGACCGCCACCCGGATGATGAACGTCGCCTGGCTCGGCGCCGACCAACTCCTGCGCGGCAGCACCTGGCACCCGCCGCAGCAGTAGTCCGGCGGGACCGACCGGGGCTCCCGCTACGAGCCGTCGGCGTACGCGGTGCCGTTCCTGTTCCTTATGTACTCCTTGACCGATGCGGCGGTCTGCCCGCCGACGGTGATGTACGCCGTCGCGCCGATCTGCACCGAACTCCCGCAGTGCGGGTTGGTCTCGGTGGCGGCGCGCCGATGGGAGGACGCTCAGCGCCAGGGGACGGCCAACGCCGTCCCGGACAGCGACCTGACGCCGGTCATCACCGATTCCCCGACCGCGGTCGAAACTCGGGACGTGCGGTTGTCCGCGGCCGGATCGCCGACGAAGGCAGTTCTGGCTGATTCAGCGGCTGGCTGCTGGTGGGCCGTAGGCGGTGGTGAGGGCGGCGTCGAGGTCGGCGATGAGGTCGTCTGCTGATTCAAGGCCGACTGCGAGTCGGATGAGTCCGTGGTCGCGGAACGGAGCGGCGAAGGCGATTGCTCTCGCCTCGGGATAGTGCTCGTAGGCGATGAGTGTTTCGTCGTGGCCGAGCGAGACCGCGGAGGTGATGAGCCGCAGATCGTTGACGAATCGCACGCGGTCCTCGTGCTCGCCTGCGATGGCGAAGGAGACGACGCCGCCGTAGGTGCCGTTGAACTGGGCGGCTGCGCCGGGATGGTGGGGGTCGCTGGGTAGACCGGGATACGCGATGTGAGCTATCCGGGGGTCTTGGGCGAGGAATGTGGCGAAGGCGTGGGCGTTGTCGCAGTGACGTTGCAGCCGCAGGGGCAGGGTGATGGATCCGCGCATGATGAGCCAGGCGTTGAACGGGGTGATGGCGCCGCCGATGTGGTGCATCGGACCGGACTTGATCTCGTCGATGAGGCTGCGGTCGCCGATCACGGCACCGCCCATCGCGTCGCCGTGACCGTTGATGTACTTCGTCAGCGAGTGGATGACGAGGTCTGCGCCATGGTCAAGTGGCCGCAACATGGGCGGCGGTGTGAAGGTCGAGTCGACTGTCAGCCGCGCACCGCTGGCGTGGGCGATCTGTGCCAGTGGGGCGATCTCGGCGACACGCAGATCGGGGTTGGCGATGGCCTCGGTGTGGATGAGCCGGGTGTTGGTGCGGACGGCCGTCCGCACGGCGTCAAGGTCGGTGATGTCGACGAAGTCGACCTCTATGCCGAGCTTGGCCGGCAGCAGGGAGCTGAACAGTCCAAAGACCCGCCCGTAGACAACGTTCGAGACGATCGCATGATCGCCGGGGTTGAGCAGGGCGAGGAAGGCGGCGTGCAGGGCGGCCATGCCGGTGGCGAAGGCTGCCGCTGCTTCACCGTGCTCGATCGCGGCGAGCTTCGCCTGCAGGCCGAGCTGGTTGGCGCCGGTTTCGCGGGTGTAGACAAGCGCGTCGGGATCGGAGTCGTCCAGGCTGGCCGGGTCGTGTGGGAGCCGGTAGGAGTTCGCCATCACGATCGGGGTGCGGATCGCACCTGTGGTGTCGTCCGGGCGGTTGCCGCCGTGCACGGCCCACGAATCGTCGCCAAGGGTGGCGTAGTCGCGCCTGTCTGGACGGTTGCGCGGCGCGTTCCCGGTCGCAAGGGTCGACCTGGCATCCATGTGATGCACCTTCCTGCGAGTCACGGTAGTGATGGACTGTGGCCGTTCATGGCCGCTCGCGGTGGGTCTGCCAATCGCCGATCGCAGCGAGGCGCCGCCGTTGCTGGGTCGCGGCACCGGTGTCCAGCCCGTGGTCGCGCTGTTCCAGGTGACCGATGACGCGTTCGCGGTGCTCGACGGGGCTGTGGTCGTCGTATCAAGCATGCCGAGGTCAGGCATCGACGGCCTCCGACCGCGTACCCGACCCCACGCCCGGCTCGAAGACAGCCAGCGAGAACCTCGCCGGCAGCGTGCCTGGATTGGTGTAGGAGTGCGCGACGTCACCAGGGAACGCGAGCGCATCACCAACGTCGAGGGTGAACGACTGATCAGCGACCTCAACCGTGATCGCGCCTTGGCGGACCTGCAGCAGCTCCTTGGTCCCCGGCGCGTGAGCCTCGCTCCCATGCCGGTCACCAGGCCCAAGGGTCCAGTCCCACAGTTCGACCACATCCGGTGGCTCGGTGCCAGCCATCAACACCCCGCTTCCCCCGAACTCACCACTCCACAGCACGGCGCCATCACCATGACGAGTGACCTTCACCGGCCTGGGGTGCGGCGGCTCCACCAACGCCGGCAGCCCAACACCGAGCGCATCGCTGATCCTCAGCAGCGTCCCCACGCTCGGATTGGCGGCGCCCTGCTCGACGTTGACCACCATCCGACGGCTCACTCCGGCAGCCTCCGCCAGCTGATCCAGCGTCCAGCGCCGCGACTGCCGCTCCTGCCTGATCCTGACGCCGATCGCCAACGCGAGCGCTGCGGTACCCTCATCCACAAGTGCAGTATAGTGCACGGTCGGTGCACTTCGCGTGGCGGTTGGTCAGTGGGCTTGGACACTGGGCCGGACGGGCAGGTCCACCATCTCCGCGCCGACCCGCTGTGCGTCCGCAGTCGTTCGCCACGGGTGGCTCCGGCTTGAGCCGGAACGAGCCCGCGACCTTTCTGCCGGTAGATCTCCTGGGTTTCGGGTCCCAGGGGATGCACCAGTGACACAGTTCTCCCGCGCACGACGGTGACGGGTCGAGCGGACCGACTCGTCGGGCAGGACCGTGCGCACTTCCCGGGTCTTGCCGAACGTGTAGACGCCGGCATACGTCGGGTTCTTCAACGCCTGCGCCACCCGGGAGTGGGTCAGCTTGCAGATGAGCGTTGTTGCTCAACTCCGGGCGGCGGCGCGGCGGTGGGCGCGGCGCCGCAGCCGGCGGATCGCCTCCAGTAGCCCGGTGATCACGAACGACAGCCCGACGCCCGCCAGCACGCCCGCGATGGGATTCCGCTCGAAGACCAGCCCGCCGAAGTAGCCGAGCAGCCCGCAGTAGACCGCCCAGGACCCGGCGGCCAGGGTGTCGAAGAGCAGGAACGACCGCAGGGGGTACCGCACGGCGCCCATCGTCAGGGTCACGGCCGTCCGCCCGCCGGGCACGTACCGGGCGGTCATGAGGATGATGGCGCCGCGCCGGTCCACCGCCCGGCGGGCCCACTCCGATCCGGTCCGACGGCGGCTCTCCGCTGGCAGCCGGGCCAGCCGGTGCGCGCCGCCGCCCCTGCCGATGGCGTACGACAGATTGTCGCCGGCCAGCGCGCCGACCGCCGCCACCACGATCACCGCGGCCAGCTCCGGCTGCCCGCCCGCGGCGAAGACCCCGGCGGTGACCACGATCGTCTCGCCGGGGACCGCCGGGAAGACGGCGTCCACCGCGGTGACCAGGAAGATCACCAGATAGACCCACGGTGAGGTGACCGTGTCGCGGAGCAGGTCGAGCACCGACTGCATGCCTTCATGTTCTGCCGGCAGGGTGTCAGGAAGGGGCTCTTCCTATACAAAAGGCGCTAACAGCGTGCCCTTCCTTACCGCCTTACCCTCGGCGGTCGGCGAGTGGGAGGTGAGCACGACCGGGGCGCAGAGCGCCTCCTCCACCGCCGAGGGCCAGTCGGACGGCGGGCCGTCGTCGTAAACCGGGCGGGCCGCCAGCAGGCGGGCGGTGCGGGCGGCCTGCCGGTCCAGGTCGCCGGGCGGGCCGGGCTCCAACCGGTCCGGCGTGTCGTAGCGGCGGCAGATCCGCAGCCCCCGGTCGGCGAGGTCCAGGTGGGTGAGCGCGAGGCCGTCGACCCCGCCGGCCACCGCCAGGGCGTACCGGTGGGCGACCGCGTCGAAATGGCCGAACCTGAACCGCCCCTGCCACGGGTTGGTCGGGTTGCGCGGGTCGGCCAGCGCCAGGGTCGGGTCCTCGGTGACCAGCGGCCCCGGGCCGTGCCGGGTGGTCGCGATCCGCAGCACGCCCAGCCGCTCGGCCGTACCGGCCTGGCCCGCCTCGGCGAGCAGTGACTCGGCGTTGGCGAACGTGGTGGTGCTCCAGGTCGTGTACGGGTGGAAGCCGTGCCACTCGTCGAGCAGCACCCCCTGCGCCCCCTCGAAGACGCACGCCCCGGCGCGCAGCACCCCGGCCAGGTGCGCCCGGTCGACGATCGCCACCCGGTCGGCGAACCCGGTGAACGCCGGCAGGCAGTCGGCGACCGGCGGGGCGTCCAGCGGGCCGAGTTCGGCGGTCAGCCGGCCCCGCAGCGCGGTGAGCCGGCGGCGCAGCACCGCCGGGGTGCGGCAGTCCGCCACCCTCGGCGCGGAGTCCGGGTGGGCGAGCCCGTACGCGACGGCCTCGCCCACCCCCAGCCCGCAGGAACCGTGCCGGTCGGCTCCCCGGGCCAGCTCCCGGGCCCGGTTCGCGGCCCGGTGGTAGGGCGTGGCCAGCAGCGCCTCCCCGTCGACCGTGAGCCGGTCGAGCGCGTCGGGCACCCCCACCGAGGTGAGGTGGTCGGCCTCGGCGGCCAGGGCCAACGGGTCCACCACCACGTGCCGCGTCAGGTGGGTCCGCACCCCGGGGCGGAACGTCCCGGCCCCGAACTGCGCGAACGTGTGGTGCCGCCCGTCGCGCAGGACGACGTTGTGCGCCGCCTGCGCGCCCCCGTTGAAGCGGACCACCGTGTGGACGGGCCGGGTCGCGCAGAGCCAGTCCACGACGGTGCCCTTGCCGGCGTCGCCGTAGCCGAGGTCGACCACCATCACGTGGTTCACAGCCGGGTGACCCCCCGGGCGCCGGCGCCGGTGGCGGGCAGCGCGGACTGGGCCGGCAGCGCGCCCACCTGGCCCCGTGCCGCGTTGAGCGGGGCCAGCGCCCTGGACACCGTGCCGGTGGCCGTCGAACCGGCCCGCTTCAGGTCCGCGAGCCCCTGGTCCAGGTCGACGGCCTGCTCACCGAGGCCGACGGTGAGCGCGATGGTCTCGCAGACGGCGTCCAGGTCGTCAAGCACGACGGCGTTCTGCCCGAGCAGGTCCCGCCAGAAGTCCAGCACCTTGGCGTTGCCGGCGTAGTGGCTGCCGGCGGGGAGCAGGTAGTACGTGTCCCAGCGGCGGGTCACCTCGTCGACGATCTGCCGCAGCGGCACGTCCTCGCCCAGGTCCTCGCCGATCAGGCGGCTGACCTGACGCCGGTCCACCCGGGGGTAGGCCAACTCGTCGCCGATGATGAACAGGTAGCCGCGCCGGCCGCGCCTGTCCCAGCAGTCCGTCGCCGTGCGCCGGGCCATGAAGTACATGGCCAGCTCGTACGACTCCGTCATCTGGCCGCCACCGCCGCCCTCCAGCACGATCCGGCCGAGGTCGTCGTCCATCCGGTTGTCCGACTCGAACTGCCCGACCTGCAAGGGCACCCGGTCGCAGGTGGCGTCGCCGATCGCGCCGAACATGATCTGCGGGTCGCGGGCGTACCCCTGGCGCAGCAGCAGCCCGAGCAGCTGCGGCAGCTTGGTCTGGAGGGTGCGGGGCACGTGTCCCATCGAGCCGGTCACGTCGAAGAGCACCGAGATGGCCGTTGACTGCGGGTGCTCGGCCGAGTCGCGGCTCTCCCGGACCGCGCCGCGCGGGTCGAGGGCGTCGTGCACGCTCCGCGCCCCGCTGTCGCTGTAGGAGAACGCGCTCTTGCCGGTGGCCCGGCGATAGCTGTCTGCGGCGTCGTACACGTCGGTGGACCACATTCCACTGCCCATGGCAGCCTCCCTAGGGGTTGAGGGTGAAGGGTCGGAAGGTGCGCGGCCCGTAGAGCCGCTCCAGCACCTCGTCCAGTTCGCCGAGCAGGTGCCAGGCGTCGTCGGGTCGGGCGTTCAGGGCCGGGCGGCGGCAGCCGTCGGCGAAGGCGCGCAGCTCGCGCGGCGCCCGGTCGCCCATCAGCCAGGTCATGCAGCGGGCGGCCATCGCCAGGTCGGTGCCGGGTCCGCAGGGGCGCTTCGCGGCGACCTCCGGCGGATACCAGTCCTCGTGGCCGGGCACCAGCGCCGCGATCGTGCCGCCGCCGACCACCGAGAAGCACCAGTCGACGAGCACCACGCCGTGCCCGTCGGGCTCGATCAGCACGTGCCGGGGCAGCACCGCGCCGTGCACCACGCCGGCCCGGTGGGCCAGGCCGAGGGCGACCAGCAGCCGCCGCCACATCCAGGCCGCGTCCCGGGCGTCCAGCCCGCCCGGGTACGCCCGGCGCACCTCGTCGAGGCTGTGCAGCCCGGGCGCGGTGGCCAGCACGGTGATCCGCCGCTCGGCCCCGGTCGAGACATCCCGGTGCCGGAAGGAGTCGACCAGCCGGGGCAGGTAGGGCAGGTAGCGCGGGTCGCCCCGCTCCTCGACGGTGCGCAGGGCGTGCGCCTCGCGGGCCATCAGGTCGTTGTCGGCGGGGTTGCGGGGCAGCTTGAGCAGCCGGTCCGCGCCCACGTCGTAGAGGTCGGCAAGGTCGCCGGTGAACCTGAGCGGGCCGAGCGGGTACACCCCGAGCACGAACCCGGCGGGCCCCGCCGCTCGGCCGGCCCGCCAGCGGGTGGTGACCCGCACGAAAGCGTCGGTGGCCTCGGCGCGTACCGCCTCGTCGAGCGCGCCCAGCCGGTCGGGGTGCAGGGCCGCGACCAGTTCGCGGTAGCGGCGGGCCGGTGCGTCCGCGCCGAAGAGGTCGGCGTCGGTGCGGGCCGCCGCGACCAGCCGGACTGCCTCGTCGGTCCTCATCGGATCGTCTCCTCGCGGGCGGGGCGCAGCAACGCCGGGTGCAGCAGTCGGGCGTCGCCGGCGCGGTAGAGCTTGGCGCGGGGGCCGCCGCGGGTGCCGCCGCGTTCGGTGCTGTTGCCGGTGCTCTCCACGAAGCCCGGCACGGAGAGCACCTTGCGGTGGAAGTTGCCGGCGTGCAGGGGGTGGCCCCAGACCGTCTCGTAGACGGCGCGCAGCTCGGTGATGGTGAACTCGCTGTCGAGGAAGCGGGTGGCCAGCGGCGCGTACTCCAGCTTGGACCGGGCCCGCTCCAGCCCGTCGTCGGTGATCCGGGCGTGGTCGAAGGCGAGCTGCCGGCTGGGCAGCACGGTCACCGGCAGCCAGAGCGCCTCGTCGGCGTCGCTGCCGGCGGCCGGGTCGGGTAGGTCGGGGGCGAACGCGAGGTGTGCGACCGAGACGATCCGCATCCGGGGGTCCCGGTCGGGGACGCCGTAGCTGCCGAGCTGCTCCAGGTGGACGCGGCGCAGCCGCTCGCCGCCGAGCCCGGTCTCCTCGGCCAGCTCCCGGCGCGCGCCGGCGGCCAGGTCCTCGTCGGGGTGGACGAAGCCGCCGGGCAGCGCCCAGTGGCCTTCGAACGGCGGCGCGCCCCGGCGGACGAGCAGCAGGTGCAGCGCGCCCTCGCGGATGGTCAGGGCGACCACGTCGACGGTGACGGCGACCGGCGGATGGGCCCGGGGGTCGTAGGCGGCCAGGTAATCCTGCTCGTTCACGTCGTCGCTCTCAATCTGAGAAGAACTCGATGTGAGAACAACTTAGCGCACGCGGGGGGCCGCCGCCAACCCCCGGCCTCGCTCAGCGCACAGCGCCCGCCAGGTGCGGACGGCCGGCCCGCGCGTCGTTCAGGGCGAACTCCCAGCCCGGGCCGTCGGCGCCGACGCTGAACGCCACTGTGGATGGCAGCGGCACCGGCAGCTTGAAGGCCACCTCCACGGTGTACGCCTCCGGCAGCCGGTTCTCCAGGGCGGCCAGGCAGCGGGCCTTGCTCCACATGCCGTGCGCGATCGGGCGCGGGAAGCCGAACAACCGTGCCCCGAGCCGGGAGGTGTGGATCGGGTTGTGGTCGCCGGAGACCCGCGCGTAGTGCACGCCCACCCGGGGGGTCACCCGCCAGTGGGCGGTGGCGGCCGGTGCCCCGGGCCGCTCACCCGGACCGCGCCGCTCGCCGCCGCCGGCCGCGCGCTCCTTGCCGAGGTACGTCGACACGCCCCGCCACACCTCCTCCCCGCCGATCGATCCGACCAGGACCACGTCGACCTGCCGGCCCCGGTCGTGCGGGCGCAGACGCTCCGCGTACGCGCTGAAGTCCAGCGTCTCGCCGGCCTCGACCGGTCGGTGCACGGTGATCCGGTTGGCCACGTGCACCAGGCCGGCCAGCGGCATGGGGAACTCCGGCCCGGTCATCAGCCGCAGCGCCAGCGGAAAACCCATGACGTGCGGATACGTCGCCGGCAGTCGATCGGCCAGCCGGAACCCGCACACCCGGTCGTAGTCGGCCAGGTGCGCCCGGTCGACGGTGACCCCGGCGACGGTCAGCTCGACCCCCGGCAGGGTGTCGCCGCGTCGGCGACCCACCCCGGGCAGGGCCCCGAGTAGGGCGCGCCGGTAGAGGGGGCCGGCCTGCGGCAGCCGGGGCAGCTCCACGACCGCCCTGCCCCCAGCAGCGTCATCGGTGAGCCCCGACAGCTCCTGCTGTTCGGCGGGGGCCGGGCCGGGCCCTCCCGCGCCGGCGGGACGGGCCGCTCGGACGGCGGCCAACTCCTGCGCGGAGATGACCTCGGTCGGCCCCTCGATCAGCTCTTGCACCGACAGGTCGTCGGCGTGGTCGTCCGCCCTGGCCATCACGCCCCCAGCAGGCTCTGGCCGCAGACCCGGACGATGTTGCCGCTGACCGCGCCGCTGGCCGGCCAGGCCAGCCAGCCGATCGTCTCGGCGACGTCCACCGGCAGGCCGCCCTGGGACATGCTGTTCATCCGGCGGCCCGCCTCCCGGATCATCAGCGGGATGCGGGCGGTCATCCGGGTCTCGATGAAGCCGGGGGCGACCGCGTTGATGCTGATCTGGCGCTCGCGCAGCACCGGGGCGAGGGACTGCACCAGGCCGATCACCCCGGCCTTGGAGGTGGCGTAGTTGGTCTGGCCCCGGTTGCCGGCGATCCCGGCGATCGAGGAGACCGAGACGATCCGCCCGCCGGCCGGGATCAGCCCCCGCTCCAGCAGCGCGTCGTTGATCCGCTCCTGGCTGGAGAGATTCACGTCGAGCACCGAGTCCCACCGGTCGACGTCCATCCGGCCGAGGGTCTTGTCCCGGGTGATGCCGGCGTTGTGCACCACCACGTCGACGTGCCCGTGCCGGCCGGCCAGGTGGTCGGCGAGTCGGGTCGGTGCGTCCGGGGCGGTCAGGTCGAGCTGCACGGCGGTGGCGCCGATCTCGTTGGCCACGGCGGCCAGTTCGTCCCCGGCGGCCGGGACGTCCAGCGCGACGACCTGGGCCCCGTCGCGGGCCAGCACCCGGGCCAGGGCGGCACCGATGCCCCGGGCCGCCCCGGTGACCAGGACGACCTGGCTGTCCAGCGGTCGGTCCCAGTCGGCCGGCGGCTCGGCGGTGCCGGTGCCGACCCGGACCACCTGCGCCGAGACGTACGCGGACCGGCCGGAGAGCAGGAACCGCAGGGTGGACTCCAGGCCGGTGGTCGTGCCGGCGTCGCCGGTCGCGGTGACGTAGACGAGTTGGGCGGTGACGCCCCGGCCGAACTCCTTGCCGATGCTGCGGGTCAGCCCTTCGAGGGCTCGCTGGGCGGTCGCCTCGCGCGGCGAGCCGCACTCCTCGGGCGGGGTGCCGAGGACGATCACCCGCCCGCTGGGCAGCACCGACCGGGCCTGCGGATGAAAGAAGTCGTAGAGCTGGCGCAGGCCGGTGGAGTCGGTGACGCCGGTGGCGTCGTACACCAGGGCGGCGTGTCGCCGGTCGGTGCCGGCGGCGGCCGGGTCGGCCAGCTCGACCCCGGCGGCGGTCAGGATCTTGCCGACCGGCTCGGAGAGCCGGCTTCCGGTGGCCGCGCCGAGCAGGACCGGCCCGGGGAGCAGCGGGTCGCCCGGGGTGTGCCGGCGCAGTCGTGGTGGGTCGGGCAGCCCGAGGCGCTTGACCAGCGCCCGGCCGGCCCCTGATCGGACGAAGCTCGCGTACCTGTCGGTCATAGGCGTAGCCTACTGGCCAGTAGGTTATGGGCAAGCCCTGAATTGGAGGCGGGATCGTGCAGAGCATCCGGCGGGTCGCGGTCATCGGCGGCAACCGCATCCCCTTCGCCCGGTCCAACTCCCGGTACGCCAGCGCGTCCAACGCGGACCTGCTCGGCGCGGCGCTGGACGGCCTGGTGGCCCGGTTCGGGCTGGCCGGCCAGCGGGTCGGCGAGGTGGTCGCGGGTGCGGTGCTGAAGCACTCGAAGGACTTCAACCTGACCCGTGAGGTGGTGCTCGGTTCGCGCCTCGACCCGCACACCCCGGCGTACGACATCCAGCAGGCCTGCGGCACCGGCCTGGAGGCGGCGATCCTGGTCGCCAACAAGATCGCCCTCGGCCAGCTCGACGTCGGCATTGCCGGTGGCGTGGACACCACCTCCGACGCGCCGCTGGCCGTCAACGAGGAGATGCGCCGCACCCTGCTCCGGCTGAACTCCGCCCGCACCCTCGGCGAACGGTTGAAGATCGCCGCGAAGCTGCGCCCGTCGCAGCCGTTCCGGCCGGACATCCCGCGCAACGCGGAGCCGCGTACCGGGCTGTCGATGGGCGAGCACGCGGCCCGCACCGCCCTGCGTTGGAACATCGACCGGGCGGCCCAGGACGAGCTGACGCTCCGCTCCCACCAGGGGCTCGCCGCGGCGTACGAGCGGGGCTTCTTCGACGACCTGATGACGCCGTACCTGGGGCTGACCCGGGACCAGAACCTGCGCCCGGACAGCAGCCTGGAGAAGCTCGGCTCGCTCAAGCCGGTCTTCGGGAACCGGGGCCCGGACGCCGACCGGGCCACCATGACCGCCGGTAACTCCTCCCCGCTCACCGATGGCGCGTCCACCGTGCTGCTGGCGAGCGAGGAGTGGGCGCGCCAGCACAGCCTCCCGGTGCTCGCCTGGTTCAGCTGGTGCGAGACGGCCGCCGTCGACTTCGTGCACGGCGACGAAGGGCTGCTGATGGCCCCCGCGTACGCCGTGCCGAGGATGCTGGCCCGGGCCGGGCTGACGTTGCAGGACTTCGATCACTACGAGATCCACGAGGCGTTCGCCTCCCAGGTGCTGGCCACCCTGGCGGCCTGGGAGTCGCCGGAGTTCTGCAAGGAGCGGTTGGGCCTGGACGCGCCGCTCGGCGCGATCGACCGGGAGAAGTTGAACGTCAACGGCTCCTCGCTGGCCGCCGGGCACCCGTTCGCGGCCACCGGCGGCCGGATCGTGGCGACCCTGGCGAAGCTGCTGGCGGAGAAGGGTTCCGGGCGCGGCCTGATCTCGATCTGCGCGGCCGGCGGCCAGGGCGTGACGGCGATCCTGGAGCGCTGACCCGCAGCGGGCCTCGCCCCGGGGCTGCCCGACATCGCGCCCGGCCACGCCGTCCCAGCCGGTTCGGACGCTATGGCGCAGACGTGTTGACCGGCGCTCTTCCCACCACCGACTGACAAAACGCACAAAAACTCATATTCAACTTCGAACCTCTCCACGATGAAGGCACCTGTCGTCCTTCATCAGGAGGTTCGTAGTGAGATCCAGACGATGGCTGGTCGCCGCGCTCTCCGGCGCGGCCCTGGTCCTGCTCCCCGGTGCCGCGTCGCAGGCCACCATCCCCACCGGGGTGGCCCAGGCCGACGTGCTCACCGACGACGGGCGGGGGGGGGGGGGGGGGGGCGCCCCCCCCGCCCCCCCCCCGGCCCCCAACCCCGGTGGTGGCCCCTCCCAGCCGTCACCGTCACCGCCGCCGTCCGAGAGTCTCTGCCGTCCCGGCCTGCCGCCGAACGCCCCGGAGACCACCCAGTTCTTCTCCGGAAACAGGCTGCTCGGGCCGGCCCAACTGCCCGCCGCCGCACCGGTCGGGCCGCTGCTCGCCGGCTACCAGCGGCTCGGCGCGCAGACCGAGAGCCAGTGGCTGGCGAACTACACCGCCGGCAGCCCGGCCCAGTTGCGCTTCCCGCCGCAGGACGGCTACGTCCTCGGCCCGCACGGCGAGCCGATCAAGGCCCGGCAGACCCTGCTGTTCGGGTACCGCCTCGACCGCTTCGGCTTCCCCGGCGGCGGCTTCCTGTCCCCGCTCGGCACCCCGTTCAGCGCTCGCTCGCTGGCACCCCAGAGCCTGAACACGCCGCCGATCCCGCCGCCCCCGCCCGGCGTTCCGGCGGCGGCCCCGCTGGCCAACTACCACACCTACTGCGTGCTCAAGCCGTTCGACGTCGACTCCGGCCCGATCGCGCCGTGGTTCGCCCAGCCCGGCCTGGGCACCCAGTTCCAGCTCAACCAGGCGTACGTGCCACAGGCCGGTGGGACCCTGAACGTGCAGTGGCTCATCGACCACCAGTACATCGTCGAGGAGTACCTGAGCGCCGCCGTGCCGTCGTGCCCGACGACCGCCGTGCCGAGCCAGGGTGGGACGGGCGCCGCAGTGCCCGTCTGCTGAGGCCCGTGAACAGGGGAGGTCGGGAGTGGACCGGTACGAGGTGCGTGACGCCCTGCTGGCGACGGGGATGTCACCGGACGCCTTCGAGCTGGAAGGCGTGCACGAACACGTGCCGGTCCCTCCCGACTTCTGGTTCCTGCGCCGGTCGGCCGGGCAGCGGTGGGAGATCGGCGCCTACGAGCGCGGCAGGTACGACGTCCGGCTGGTGTTCGACACCGAGGAGGAGGCGTGCGCCGGGCTCTGGCGGGCACTTACCGGCCGCCCCGCACCCGCGTCCTGACACCGGCTGACCTGCCTGGGTTGCCCAGCGGCCTCCCGTCGACCAAGGCAGGGGGCGCAGCGAGCACCCCGCGAGCCGCTGCCCTCCGTCCCTTGGGCATGACGCGAGCGAAACGTTCCGCGCGGTCTACCTCAACATTAATGTCGGTCGTCCCGCGCCGTACTGATCCGCTATCTGGGCAGGTCGGGCCGCTGTTGCCGGGCGTACCTATGGTGGGTTCCAGCCGCCCCGGACCTCGCCGGCGGCGCCCCCGAAGGAGTGGCCATGCCTGGTCGAGCCCTGCTCCGCCCCACCGCCGTCGTCCTGGTAGTCGCGCTCGCGGCCAGCGGCTGCACGTCCACGACGAGTTCCACAGAGTCCACCGCGTCGACGACGGTGACCGGGGCCCCCGACGACGCGGCTGCGGCACCGGGCGCCGCCGCGACGACCAACGCCCCCGGCGCCGGCGCGACGGGCGGCGGCACGAAGGACAGTGGCGCGCCCGGTGGCGGCGCGAAGGGCGGTGGCGCGCCCGGTGGTGGCGCTACGGGCGGTGGCGCGAAGGGCGGTGGCGCGCCCGGTGGCGGCAGTCAGTCCGGCACGAAGTCGGGCGGTCCCACCATCGCCTACTTCCGGGTCGCCGACAAGCCGACCTGTCCGGCCGGGACCAACGTCAGCCCGATCGCCGGGACCCCGGTCCTCGTGGAGTGGAAGGTCAGCAACGTCGACTCCGTCGCCCTCTCGATCGACGGCCCCGGCGTGTACGCCGACGGCTACCCGTCGGCCGGCAGCGAGGCCTTCAACTTCCCCTGCTCCGGCAGCGGGGGCGACGTCCAGAAGCACACGTATCTGCTGACGGTCCGCAACGCCCACGGCACGCAGACGAGGACCGTCGTGGCGAGCGCCACGGTGCACGACATCCCGACGGTGTGACCGGCGCCTCCTGACCAACTCCTAGGGGTGTCGGAGATAGCCTGGCTCGGCCGGTGGGCCAGGCGTGCGGGACAATGAGGTACGTGACAACGATCCCGAACGTGCTCGCCCACCGCTACGCCTCGCCCGAACTGGTCGCCCTCTGGTCGCCGGAGGAGAAGGTACGGATGGAGCGGCGGCTCTGGCTCGCCGTCCTCCGGGCCCAGCGCGACCTCGGTGTGGCCGTCCCGGACGGGGTCGTCGAGGCGTACGAGCGGGTGCTCGACGACGTGGACCTGGCCTCGATCGCCGAGCGCGAGCGGGTCACCCGGCACGACGTGAAGGCCCGGATCGAGGAGTTCAGCGCGCTCGCCGGGCACGAGCACGTGCACAAGGGGATGACCTCCCGGGACCTCACCGAGAACGTCGAGCAGCTCCAGATCCGGGCCTCGCTGGAGCTGGTCCGGGACCGGGTCGTCGCCACGCTCGCCCGGCTCGCCTCGCTCGCCCACGAGCACACCGGCCTGGTGCTGACCGGCCGTTCGCACAACGTCGCCGCGCAGGCCACCACGCTGGGCAAGCGCTTCGCCTCGGCCGCCGAGGAGCTGCTGATCGCGTACGAGCGGCTGGAGGACCTGATCAACTGGTACCCGCTGCGCGGGATCAAGGGTCCGGTCGGCACTGCCGCCGACCAGCTCGACCTCTTCGACGGCGACGCCGGCAAGGTCGCCGAGCTGGAGCGCCGGGTCGCCGAGCACCTCGGCTTCTCCCGGGTGCTCGACAGCGTCGGCCAGGTCTACCCGCGCTCGATCGACATGGCGGTGCTCGCCGCGTTGGCACAGGTCGCCGCCGCGCCGTCGTCGCTGGCCACCACGATCCGGTTGATGGTCGGCCAGGAGTTGGTCACGGAGGGCTTCAAGCCGGGCCAGGTGGGCTCCAGCGCGATGCCGCACAAGATGAACACCCGCTCCAGCGAGCGGGTGAACGGCTTCGCGGTGATCATCCGGGGTTACCTGTCGATGGTCGGCGAGCTGGCCGGCGACCAGTGGAACGAGGGGGACGTCTCCTGCTCGGTGGTCCGCCGGGTCGCCCTGCCGGACGCGTTCTTCGCCGCCGACGGGCTGTTCCAGACGTTCCTCACCGTGCTCGATGAGTTCGGGGCGTACCCGGCGGTGATCAACCGGGAGCTGGAGCGCTTCCTGCCGTTCCTGGCCACCACGAAGATCCTGGTCGCCGCGGTGCGCCGGGGCGTCGGCCGGGAGGCCGCGCACGAGGCGATCAAGGAACACGCCGTCGCCGTGGCGCTGGCCATGCGGGAGCGAGGGGCCGCCGAGAACGACCTCTTCGACCGCCTGGCGGCCGACGAACGGCTGGGCCTGACCCGCGCGGACATCGACGCCCTGATCTCCGACCGCACCGCCTTCACCGGCGCCGCCGGAGCCCAGGTCGACGCGGTCAACGCCCGAATCGCCAAGATCGTTACCGCCCACCCCCAGGCCGCCAGCTACACCCCACCCCCCATCCTCTAACCCCCCGTACCCTCGCCCACGTCGATCATCGAGTTGACGGGGTTTGTTGGAGATCAACTCTGCCGCCAATCTCATGATCGACGGGGACGGGGACGGGGACGGGGACGGGCGGGGTGGCGACGGGGTGTGGCTGGTGGGGTTAGGGGGTGGGGGTTTCGGGGGCTGAGGTGAGGTTGGGGGCGCTGGCCGGTTCGGCTATGCCGCCGGGGGCCTCGACGATCGCCGGGTCGTTGGCCGTCTCGGCCGCGATCAGGGGCTGGTCCGGGGGCATCACGTCGGGGGTCAGGGAGGCCACGATCACCGCCGTTCCGTAGGCGCAGATCTCCATCCACATCTCGCCGCAGTCCCGGCTGTCGAAGCGCATGCCGATCACGGCGTTCGCGCCGAGCCGGCGGGCTTCCTCGCCGAGGCGGGCCACCGAGTCCGTACGCCAGCGGGTCAGATTGTCCGGCGCCATCGGGTCGTACGCGCCGCCGCGGAGGTTCTTCACCCCCTCGCGGTACGGGTTGCGTGTCCTGGCCATCGAGGACACCACCTCGCCGAGGATCTGGCGGATCTCGTAGCCGGGCAGTTGATCCGTCGTCACGACCAGCACACTTCGATGCTGTCGTACCCGGAGGGAGTCGGTTCGTCGGCCGTGGTCAGCTGACCGGATGCTGCGAAACGAGTCGGCGCGGACGACCGGCATTGTGCCGACCATCCGTGCCGAGGACGGTGTCAACCACCCGACAGGGCCCAGACGGGGTGTCGGGGAGGGGGACCGTCAGACACCGGCCACCGAGGTGATCCAGGCCCGGTTGTACGCGACGCTGCCGTAGTTCTGGATGTTCTGGCCGTCGGCGGTGGAGGCGACGCCGACCTGCTGGCCGTTGTAGAACTGCGGGCCGCCCGAGTCGCCCCGCCACGCGTTGCCGTTGACCCGGGTGCTGCGGGTTGCCTGGCCTCCGTACGCGTCGGTGACGTTGGTGCTGGTCACCCGGACGCTGGCGGTCTTGAGCTGGCTGGAGGCGGAGCAGCCGCGGTAGCCGTTACTGAAAACGGCGGCGGCCCACGGGGCGTAGGAGACGCTGCCGCCACCGATGATGGGCCGGGGGCCAGCGTATCGACTCCTGCCGATGGATGCTAGGGGTGGTCGGCTCTGCCGGCACGCGCTTGATCGAGACTGGGTGATGTAACAATTCGGCGACCCCGGGCGTGGCGAATCGCCTGCTCTCGGACGCTCTGCGGGTGATCGGACACGATGTGGCCACCCGTCCCGCCGGTTATGTTGATCACTGCCTGCACTGCCCCTGCCGGTGCGGCTGAGGCGGTATCTGCCAGGTAGGCTGGCTCCGCTCGCCCGTTGTGGGTCGGCACCCAACTGCGTACACAGTCAGGAGTGCCCAGTGCCTCGCGTCGTCGTCGACGTCATGCTTAAGCCCGAGATCCTCGACCCTCAGGGCCAGGCCGTCGCAAACGCGCTGCCCCGGCTCGGCGTCAGCGACGTCGCCTCTGTCCGGATCGGCAGGCGGATCGAGATCGAGTTCACCGGTGAACCGGACCTGGGCCGGGCCCGGGAGATCGCCGACAAACTGCTCGCCAACCCGGTCATCGAGGACTACACCGTCCGCCTGGTCGAGGCCGACGAGACCGCGGACGCACACTCGTGACCGCCCGGGTCGGTGTGGTGACGTTCCCCGGCTCGCTCGACGACGGGGACGCGGCCCGTGCCGTCCGGATCGCCGGCGGGGAGCCGATCCGGCTCTGGCACGGTGAGGCGGACCTGCGCGGGGTCGACGCCGTCGTCCTGCCCGGCGGGTTCTCCTACGGTGACTACCTGCGCTGCGGCGCCATCGCCCGGTTCGCCCCGGTGATGGAGACCCTGGTGGACGCCGCCCGGGGCGGCCTGCCCGTGCTCGGCATCTGCAACGGCTTCCAGATCCTCTGCGAGGCACACCTGCTGCCCGGCGCGCTCACCCGCAACCAGCACCTGCACTTCCGCAACCGGGACCAGGTCCTGCGGGTCGAGGCCACCGGCACGGCGTGGACGAACACGTTCCAGCCGGGCCAGGAGGTGCTGATCCCGGTCAAGAACGGCGAGGGCTGCTACGTCGCCGACGCTGCCACCCTGGACCGGCTCGAGGGCGAGGGTCGGGTCGTCGCCCGTTACGTCGGCGGCAACCCCAACGGGTCGCAGCGCGACATCGCCGCGATCACCAACCCTGCCGGCAATGTGGTCGGCATCATGCCGCATCCCGAGCACGCCGTGGAGGCGCTCACCGGCCCTTCCCTGGACGGCCTCGGCTTCTTCACCTCGGTGCTCAAGCACCTGGTGGGGGCCCCGGCGTGACCGTGCGCGGCACCATCGGTCGGCTCCACCGCCCCAGTGGCGGCGAGCGCAGCGAGGAGAGGTCATGACCACCCATCCGGACCCGGCGACACGGGAGACCCCGGGCGGCTTCCCGGCTGCCCCGGCGGAGCCGCTCGCGGCCACCGTGGCGACGCAGCCCGGCCCGGTCGGCCCGACCCGGCCCGTCGAGCCGGTCCGCCGCCCGGACCAGGCACGCCCCGCGCCGACCGGCGACTGGGCGCACGGCCTGGACACCGTGTCGCGCGCCACGGACACCCCCGGCGAGCTCCAGCCCTACGCCGAGCTGGGCCTGCGCGACGACGAGTACGACCGGATCCTGCACATCCTCGACCGTCGCCCCACCCAGGCCGAGCTGGCCATGTACTCGATCATGTGGAGCGAGCACTGCTCCTACAAGTCGAGCAAGGTGCACCTGCGCCAGTTCAGCGAGAAGGCCCCGCCGAGTGACCGGCTGCTCGCCGGCATCGGCGAGAACGCCGGCGTGGTGCAGGTCTCCGACGAGCTGGCGGTGACCTTCAAGGTCGAGTCGCACAACCACCCGAGCTTCGTCGAGCCGTACCAGGGCGCGGCGACCGGCGTCGGCGGCATCGTCCGGGACATCCTCGCCATGGGCGCCCGCCCGGTCGCCGTGATGGACCCGCTGCGCTTCGGCGCGGCCGACCACCCCGACACCGCCCGGGTGCTGCCCGGCGTGGTGGCCGGCGTCGGCGGCTACGGCAACTGCCTGGGCCTGCCCAACATCGGCGGCGAGGTCGTTTTCGACCCCTGCTACCAGGGCAACCCGCTGGTCAACGCGCTCTGCCTCGGCGTCCTGCGGGTCGACCGGCTGCAGAAGAAGGAGGCCACCGGTCCCGGCAACGTCGTGGTGCTGATGGGCGCCCGGACCGGCCGGGACGGCATCGGCGGCGTGTCGGTGCTGGCCAGCGCCACCTTCGACGAGGGCAGCGAGCAGCGCCGCCCGTCCGTGCAGGTCGGCGACCCGTTCATGGAGAAGCTGCTCATCGAGGCGTGCCTGGAGCTGTACGACGCCGAGCTGGTCGTCGGTATCCAGGACCTGGGCGGCGCGGGTCTGACCTGCGCGCTCACCGAGACCGCCGCCTCCGCCGGCACCGGCATGCGGGTCTGGCTGGAGCGGGTTCCGCTGCGCGAGGCCTCGATGGAGCCGCAGGAGATCCTGGCCAGCGAGTCCCAGGAGCGGATGCTGCTGGTCGTCTCCCCGGACAAGCTGGAGGCGGTACTCAAGACCGCCGAGAAGTGGGGCGTCTGGGCCACCGCGATCGGCGAGGTCACCGCGCCGTCTCCGGACGGCCAGCCGGGCCGACTGGTGGTCACCTGGCGCGACCAGCTCGTGGTGGACGTCCCGCCGGGCTCGCTGGTCGACGACGGCCCGGTCTACGCCCGGCCGATGCGCGAGCCGGCCGACCTGATCCTGCTCCAGGCCGACCGGGCCGAGACGCTGCCCCGGCCGTCGAACCCGGAGGCGCTGCGCGAGACCGTGCTGCGCATGATCGCCTCGCCAAACCTGGCCGACAAGACCTGGGTCACCGAGCAGTACGACCGGTACGTGCTGGGCAACACCGTGCTCGCCCAGCCGGAGGACTCCGGCGTGATCCGGATCGACGAGCACACCGGCCTGGGCGTCGCCCTGTCGCTGGACGGCAACGGCCGGTACGCCCGCCTCGACCCGTACAACGGCACAAAGCTTGCGCTGGCCGAGGCGTACCGGAACGTGGCCGTGACCGGCGCGAAGCCCATCGCCGTGACCAACTGCCTGAACTTCGGCTCGCCGGAGGACCCGGGCGTGATGTGGCAGTTTGCCGAGGCCGTGCGCGGCCTGGCGGACGGCTGCCTGGAGCTGGGCATTCCGGTGACCGGCGGCAACGTCAGCTTCTACAACCAGACCGGCGCGGCGGCGATCCACCCGACCCCGGTGGTCGGCGTGCTCGGCGTGCTGGACGACGTCGCCGAGCGGGTGTCGATGGGCTTCGTCCCGCGCCAGGCAGGCGAGCACGACCAGCTCTTCCTGCTCGGTGAGACGCACGTGGAGCTCTCCGGCTCGGAGTGGGCCTGGGTGACCCACCAGCACCTCGGCGGCATCCCGCCGCAGGTCGACCTGGGCCGGGAGCGGCAGCTCGCCGACCTGCTGGCCGAGGCCGCCCGGGTCGGGCACGTCAGCTCCGCACACGACCTCTCCGACGGCGGTCTCGCCCAGAGCCTGATCGAGTCCTGCCTGCGGCGCGGGGTCGGCGCGCAGATCGCGGTGCCGGAGCAGTTCGCCGACGGCTCGATGCCGTTCGTCTTCCTGTTCAGTGAGTCGGCCGGGCGGGTCCTGGTCTCGGTGCTGCGCGGGCACGAGAAGGCGTTCACCGCCCTCTGCGCCGAGCGCGGGGTGCCGTGGGAGATCATCGGGGTCACCGACCAGGCCGGCGGTGCCCTTGAGGTGCGCGGCCAGTTCCGGATCGGCCTGGACGAGCTGCGCGCCGCACACAGCGCCACCCTGCCCCGGCTCTTCGGCGGCTCCGAGCGGGCCGAGCCGGCGCAGCCCACCCCGGCGAAGCAGGCCGACGCCCCGGTGACCGACGAGGCTGAGCCGGCCGCCGAGCCGTCGGCCGGCCCGGGTGACGCCGGGCAGCCCGCCGGGCCCGATCAGCGCTGAGCATGTGACCCCGGCCGTCTTCGTCCAACCCGGTTCCGGCGCCCGGTTCGACTGGGGGCTGACCGGGGCAGCGGAGCTCGGCCGGGTCTGCGCCATCCTGTTGGTGGTGGACGTGCTCTCGTTCACCACCAACGTGGAGGTGGCCGCCGCCCGGGGCATGCGGGTGCACCCGTTCCCCTAGGGTGACCAAGGCCGGGGAGTACGCCCGCCGGGTCGGCGCCGTCGCCGCGGTGGGCCGTCGGCAGACGACCCCGGGCCACCCGTGGTCGCTTTCCCCGATCGGGGTGGTCGCCTCCGGAGAACGCTGGCCGGACGGCTCGCTGCGCCCATGCGTGGAGGACCAACTCGGGGCGGCGTGCGTGCTCGATGCCCGCTCCGGAGTGGCCGGCGGTTTGTCGGTGGAGGCGGCGATGGCGCTCGCCGCACTGGCCAGTACCCCGGATGTGCCGGCCGCCGTGCGCGGCTGCGTCTCCGGCCGGGAACTCGCCAAGGGCGGCTTCGCCGGTGACGTGGAGGTCGCCGTCCAGGTGGGCGTGTCGACGGTGGTCCCGGTGCTGCGCCAGGGCGTCTTCTCCGCCGCCTGACCCCCTGTCGAGGACGTCGACGGCTCCTGATGAAACGGTCGTAGCCGGCGACGGTTCGACCCTGGACGCGACGAGAGCGGCTGCCCGACCGGGCAAGCCGCTCTCGTGTCGTACGGGGTTCGCCCGTGTCGGTCAGTCGTTGTCCAGCCAGTCCAGCCGCCGACCGCTGCGGTCCTGCTGCTGCGGCGGAGGGCCGTCGGGTCGGCCCCGGTCCGGCTGGGGCTGGTCGCCGTAGTAACCGGCACCCTGCTGCTGGTCGTAGCTGGTCGGCTGGTCGTAGCCGCCGCGCTGCTGCGGGGGCTCCTGGCCGTACCCACCGGACTGGCCGTAGCCGCCCTGTTGGCCGCCGTAGCCCTCGGTGCCGTAGCCGCCACGCTGGTCATGGGCACCGGCGCTGCCGTAGCCGCCCTGGGCGTAGCCGCCTTCGCCGCCGTAGCCGCCTTCGCCGCCGTAGCCGCCGCCCTGCCGGCCGGCGTCGTAGCCGCCCTGCTGGCCGGCCTGCTGGCCGTACCCGCCGCCGGCGGGCTCGCCGCCCCGGCCGCCGTACTGCGGGGGCTCCGGCTGCCCGTAGCCCTGCCCTTGGTCGGCCTGGTAGGTGCTGGTGGGGTACGGGTCGGCCGGCGGGGTGTACGAGCCGGCGCCCTCGCCGGTGTAGCGGCCGGTCGGCTCGTCGTAGCGCTCGCCGTACCCGCCGCCCTGGGCCGGGTAGCCCCCGGCTGCCGCGTCGGTCGGCGCGCCGTAGTCCCGGTTGCCGTAGCCGGCGCCGGAGGCCGGGGCGTCGTTGCCGTACTGACCGGGCGCGCCGGCGTAACCGCCTCCTGCGCCGTATCCGCCGCCGGCGGCGGTGCCGTAGCCGGCGCCGGCGGCCGGAGCGTCGTTGCCGTACTGACCGGGCGCGCCGGCGTAGCCGCTTCCGGATGCGGGTGCGTTGCCGTAGCTGCCGGCCGCGCCGTAGCCGCCCTGGGGCTCGTCGGCGTAGCCGCCGCTGCCGACCCAGCCGCCCTGCTGGCCGCCGGCACCGTAGCTGGGTGGCGGTGCGCCGTACGGGTCCGGGGGGACGTCGTCAACGACCGGCCGGTGCATCATCGTCGGCGCGTCGCTGAGCGAGGCGCCGCCGACCATCGTCGGGTCCGGCCCGGCACCGACCCGGTTGACCACCCGGGTCTTGTCGTCCGCCCCGTGGTATGCCCCATGGGCGGCCGGCACCGCACCCGCGGCGGCACCGCCGGCCGGGACGTCGTCGATGTCGTCGCCGTTTTCCCGGCGCTTCATCCAGAGCAGCACGATGGTGCCCACGCCCACGGCCACGAAGAGGCCACCGAGCAGGATGAGCAGCCAGGAGCCGAAGCCGCCGGAGTCCTCGTCCTCGGCGGCGGCGTTCTGCGGGGCGCCCGGGCTGGCCTCGGGGCTCTCCTCGGCGGCCTCCTCGGTCGCCTCTTCGGTGGGCAGCGGCTCCTTGCTGGCCGACGGGGTGGGGCTCGGAGTCACCTCGACCTTGATCGCAAGGCTGATCCGCTGCCCGGTGACACTCTGCCCGGCCTCGGCGGTGAAGGACTTGGTGGCGCGGATCTCGCCCTGGATCGCGCCGAGGTCGATCCGGCCCGGGGTGATCGGTTTCGACGTGCTGCCGGTGAAGCGGTAGTTGCCGCTGCCGTCGCTGGTGGTCTCGTAGCGGTGGCTGGCGCTGTCCTGGAGCATGACGATGGCGTTCGGCACGGCCCGGCCGTTGGCCGTCGCCACCACCCTGCCGGAGACCGACCTGACGGTCTGCACCTCCTGCTGCGTCGGCTCCGGCGCGGCCTTCGCCTTGACGCTGAGCTGGAAGTCCTGACTGTTGCGGCCGGCCTGAAGGCTGAACGTGCTGATGGTCACTCGCTGGTTCGCGTTCGGTGCGTCGCCGGAGGCACGGAGCTGGACGACGTGGCTCACCGGGGCGGCGCCGTCGAGGCCGACATTGCCGCAGCCGCCCGCGCAGGTCACGCCGCGGGGGAGACCCACGACATCGACCCTGACGGCCTTCTCGTCCTCGTCCTTCGGCGTCAGCTGCACGTTGATCGAGGTGCTGCCGCCGGCCTCGATGGTCCCCGAGCTGGGGGAGATGCTGATTTCGGCAGCCAGGGCAGGTGTGGCGGGGGCGGCGAGTAGGGCGCCGAATGCCAACGCCGCGACCACACCGGCCCGCTGCTTCCAGGCACGTCGGTGTGTTGACACGTCCACCGCCTTCCGGTCTGACTTCCCTGGCCGGCGGGGCGCCGGGCCGGGGATCATCACGGTACGAATACGCCGACGGCAACTATGCCTTGTCTGACCGGATCGGCGCGACCCAGGGCCGACGTCGAAAGCGCCGGAGGCGGGTCGTATCGTCCCGTTGTGTCCTCTCCGCGCAGTAAGTTCGCAGCTGTGGCCGCAGCCCTAGCCGCACTCGACGAGGATCGTACGCCCGAACGGCTGGTGTTCCGGGAGGCGGTCCGGGCGCTGTTGACCGCCCTCGCCGAGCGCGTCCCCGGCCGATCGGTTGAGGTCCGTGTCCCACCATACGGTGCAGTTCAGTGCATTCCTGGTCCCCGACACACCCGTGGCGCCCCGTCGAACGTCGTGGAGCTGGACCCGATCACCTGGCTGGAGCTGGCGACGGGCCGGCTGAGCTGGTCGGACGCGGTCGCCGAGGGCCGGGTGCGGGTCAGTGGCGCCCGTGCGGACCTCTCCGCGCACCTTCCGCTCCACCCGGGCGGTCAACCCTCGTCGGAGATCACCCAGCGGAGCTGAACCGTGACTGTATGTATCGACACGGATTCGCGTACACTGTCAGGTGACGACAATGGTCCCGGCCGAGGGAAACGCGGATCCGCCCCCGAGATCCCGCCCGGCCCGTCCAGACCAGCATGAGGGAGCGGCAGGTGCCCCGAGGCGACGGCCGGCTGAGCCACGACCTTGATCCCCAACGACCCGGCCCGCAGGACGCGTGTGGCGTCTTCGGCGTCTGGGCGCCCGGGGAAGAGGTCGCCAACCTCACCTACTTCGGGCTCTATGCCCTCCAGCACCGCGGCCAGGAGGCCGCCGGGATCGCCGTCAGCGACGGCTCGGGCGTGGTGGTCTACAAGGACCTCGGTCTGGTGGCCCAGGTCTTCGACGAGCCCACCCTGGCCAGCCTGCGCGGGCACCTGGCGATCGGCCACGCCCGCTACTCGACCACCGGCGGTTCGACCTGGGAGAACGCCCAGCCGACCATCCGTTCCACCACCGCAGGCACCACGATCGCGCTGGCTCACAACGGCAACCTGGTCAACACCGCCGAGCTCCAGCGCGAGGTCGCCGAGCGGGGCCTGGAAGCCGACGGCTCGACCAACGACACGTCGCTGGTGACCATGCTGCTGGCCAGCCGGCCCGACCTCTCGGTCGAAGCCGCCGCGCTGGAGGTGCTGCCCCAGCTTCGCGGCGCCTTCAGCTTCGTCTTCATGGACGAGTCGACGCTCTACGCGGCCCGCGACCCGCACGGCGTGCGCCCGTTGGTCCTCGGCCGGCTGGAGCGCGGCTGGGTGGTGGCCAGCGAGACGGCTGCACTGGACATCGTCGGCGCGAGCGTCGTCCGCGAGGTGGAGCCGGGCGAGCTGATCGCGGTCGACGAGAACGGCCTGCGCTCGGCCCGCTTCGCCGCGCCGGAGCCGAAGGGCTGCCTCTTCGAGTACGTCTACATCGCCCGCCCGGACGCCACCATCGCCGGGCGCAACGTGTACGCCGCCCGGGTGCAGATCGGCCGCCAGCTCGCCAAGGAGCACCCGGTCGAGGCCGACCTGGTCATCCCGGTGCCGGAGTCCGGCACCCCGGCCGCGATCGGCTACGCGGAGGCGTCCGGCATCACCTACGGCGCCGGCCTGATGAAGAACCCCTACGTCGGGCGGACCTTCATCCAGCCGTCGCAGACCCTGCGTCAGCTCGGCGTCCGGCTGAAGCTCAACCCGCTGCGGGCCAACGTGCGGGGCAAGCGACTGGTCGTGGTGGACGACTCGATCGTGCGCGGCACCACCCAGCGGGCCATCGTGCGGATGCTGCGCGAGGCCGGCGCGCTGGAGGTCCACGTACGGATCTCCTCCCCGCCGGTCAACTGGCCGTGCTTCTACGGCATCGACTTCGCCACCCGGGCCGAGCTGCTCGCCAACGGGCTGGACAACGAGGGCATCCGGCGCTCCATCGGTGCCGACACGCTGGGCTACGTCTCGCTGGCCGGCCTGATCGCCGCGACCGAGCAGCCGAAGACCCGGCTCTGCCGGGCCTGCTTCGACGGGGAGTACCCGATCGAGCTGCCGGCTGGGAACCTGATCGGCAAGCACGTGCTCGAAGGAGTAGGACGCCGGGTCGCCGATGACCCGGATTTCCCTGGGCTCGTCGCCACTTCGGGCGGCGCGACCGCACACCGCCCATAGCACCGCCAGACGTGGGCCGGCCGGTGACCCCCGGCGCCCTGCGAGAACCACAAAGGGGAGAACCGTGACGCACGTGTCCGAGCGCAGCGGCACAGGAAGCAGCCCGAACGGCGGCGGCGGTGACCGCCAGCCCTGGACGGCCGGCAGTGGCCGTGCCGCGCGCAAACGCTCGGTCTCGTACGCGGACGCCGGCGTCTCGATCGAGGCGGGCGACCGGGCGGTCGAGCTGCTCAAGTCCAAGGTGAAGCAGACCCGCCGACCGGAGGTCATGGGCGACCTCGGCGGCTTCGCCGGCCTGTTCCGGCTGGACACGAAGAAATACAAGAACCCGATCCTGGCGTCCTCCACCGACGGGGTCGGCACCAAGCTGGTGATCGCCCAGCAGCTCGACATTCACGACACGATCGGCATCGACCTGGTCGCGATGGTCGTCGACGACCTGGTCGCCTGCGGCGCCGAGCCGCTGTTCCTGCTCGACTACATCGCCTGCGGCCAGGTCGTCCCGGACAAGGTCGCCGAGATCGGCGCCGGCATCGCCGACGGCTGCCGGTACGCCGGCTGCGCGCTGCTGGGCGGCGAGACGGCCGAGCACCCGGGCGTGCTGCGCCCGGACGAGTACGACGTCTCCGCCACCGGCGTCGGCGTGGTCGAGGAGAGCGACATCCTCAGCCCGGAGCGGGTCGAGATCGGCGACGTGGTCATCGCCATGCGCTCCTCGGGCCTGCACTCCAACGGCTATTCGCTCGTCCGGCACGTGCTGCTGGGCGCGGGCCGGATGCGGCTGGACGTGGTGATTGACGACTTCGGCCGGCAACGCACCCTCGGCGAGGAACTGCTCACCCCGACCAAGATCTACGCCCAGGACTGCCTCAAGCTGATCGCCGAGGCCGAGGTGCGCTCGATCGCCCACGTCACCGGCGGCGGCATCCCGGGCAACCTGGTCCGCATCCTTCCGGAGCACGTCGACGCGGTGGTCAACCGTTCCACCTGGAAGCCGCAGCCGATCTTCGACCTCATCCAGTCCAAGGGCCGGATCGAGGACGCCGAGATGGACGCGACCTTCAACATGGGCGTCGGCATGTTCGCGATCGTCTCCGCCGAGGACGCGGACCGGGCCCTGGCCACGCTGACCGGGCGGGGAGTGGACGCCTGGCAGGCCGGCGAGATCATCGAGGGCACCGGCAAGGTGCAGATGGTCGGCCAGCACACCCGGGGCTGATCACGCAACGCTGATCAGCCGAGCACCTGATCGGGGGTTCACCCGAGTGGCCATCGCCGCCTAGCCTGAAGGGACACCCTTCGGGCCAGGGAGGAGGGCGATGTCTGCTCGGGAACGGCCGATGAGCGGGATGCGGGGAGTTTCCCCCGTCCCGTCGTACGTGGTGATGCAGCCGACCACCCTCTGCAACCTGAACTGTGCTTACTGTTACCTTCCGCATCGCTCGGCTGATCGGCGGATGCCGGTCGCGGTGGCCGAGGCGGTCGCCGCCTCGGTGAACCCGTGGGCGAGGGCCGGCCGGTTCTCGGTGGTGTGGCACGGCGGAGAGCCTCTCGCAGCCGGCCGCGAGCACCTGGCCGCGCTGCTCGCGCCGTTCGGGCCGGAGGTCGAGCACCATGTGCAGACCAACGCGACCCTGATCGATGACGACTGGTGCGGCTTCCTGGTGGAGCACCAGGTGCGGGTCAGCGTCAGCGTGGACGGGCCGCGCGGGCGCAACGGTGACCGGGTCACCCGGGCGGGCCGCCCGGCCTACGACCGGATCGTGCGTGGGATCGAGACCCTGCGGCGGCACGGGCTGCCGTTCTCGGCGCTGGCGGTGGTCGGCGATCCGACCCCGGACCGAGCCGCCGAGCTGTACGACTACTTCCTCGGCCTCGGCTGCGACGTGCTGGGGGTCAACATCGAGGAGACCGAGGGGGTCAACACCCGGGGCAATGCCCACGACGCGGCGACGGTCCGGGCGTTCTGGGCCGAACTGGTCGCCGCGTGGCGCCGGGACCCACGCATCCATCTGCGCGAGGTGGAGTGGTCGCTGCGGTACGCGGCGGCGGTGCTCGACGGCAACGCCGACGACCTGTTGCCCCGGCGGCTCGACCCGATCCCCACGGTCGGCCACGACGGGTCGGTGACGGTGCTCAGCCCGGAGTTGGCCGGCTTCACCGACACCCGGTACGGCGACTTCAGCAGCGGCAACGTGCTGACCACCCCGTTGGCCGAGATCCTTACCGGGGCGCAGCGGGGGACGGCGTGGGTGGGCGAGTTCCTGACCGGCGTGGAGGCGTGCCGGGTGTCCTGCCCGTACTTCGGCTTCTGCGGGGGCGGGCACGCCGCCAACCGCTACTTCGAGCTGGGGCGCTTCGACGGTACGGAGACCGAGCACTGCCGCAACAGCAAGATCCGCCTACTGGAGGGAGTGTTGGACCATGCCCGAGATCACGGGACACCGGCAGTCTGAGCGCGTCGAAGTAGTCAGCACGGATCCGGTCGTCGACCGGGTGCGGGACACCGCCGCCGGGCTGGCCAACCTGCTCCAGGAGGCGGAGGACGCGCGCCGGCTGCGGTCGGAGGCGGCGGGGGGCGAGGGTGCCGGCGCGGTTTGCGCCTGGAACCACTTCGAGAACATCCCGACGTTCTACAACTGGAACAACCGCCCACGCTGAGGGCATGCCTCCGAGATCAAGGATCTGCCGATCGGCCGGAACAATGTCCGGCGGGGCAGATCCTTGATCATCGGTTGGTAGGCCGGCCCCGGGATGGGCACGTGCGCGAGCACGCGGACTACCGCGTGCTCAGCTGTTCCCGGAGGTCAACGGGTCGGTCGGACCCAGGGATCAGGGTCCTCGTCCGCGTGGTCCTCGTCATCGTCGTCGGCAAACTCTTTGTCGTCGACGAAGTCGTGTTCCGACTTACCAGCACCCGCCAGTTCGCGCTGCAAGGCGGTGAGGTCGGTGTTCGGGGAGTGGTACTTCAACTCCCGGGCCACCTTCGTCTGCTTGGCCTTAGCACGGCCGCGCCCCATGGCTCGACCCCCTCGCACAGAATTCGGGGCAGCCCGAAGGCGGGCCCCGATGACGTCAGGCATCTCTCGTGGCTCTTACGGTACATGGGGATGCCGGCCTTCGGCACCTCGGGTTACCGCAGGCCGGCTCTGCGCGTCGCAGTCATCCGACCGTCACCAATTGTACCGACGTAAGGGGCGGGCGCTGACGTGCCAGTGACCGGGTCCAGATGGGCGGTAACCACCCGGATTCCCAGCTTAACGCCGCTCGCCGTCCGGTTCCATCCGGGCGTCCGACCCGGGGCTGTTCCGTCCTCGGGCCGGACGTGAGGTTCAACGCAGGTGGATGGTCCGCAGCCGGCCGACCTCGGCCATCCGGCGTTCGGCGAGCCGGTCGGCGGCCACCGCCGGGGGGAGGCCCTCCTCGTCGGCCAGCCGCAGGATCTGCCGGGTGGTGTCGTAGATCTTGGTGGCCCGCAGCTTGGCCCGGTCGAAGTTGAAGCCCTCGATCTCGTCGGCGACCTGGATCACACCTCCGGCGTTCACCACGTAGTCGGGGGCGTAGAGGATGCCCCGGTCGGCGAGCAGCTTCTCGATCCCCGGGTGGGCGAGTTGATTGTTGGCCGCTCCGGCGACCACTTTCGCCCGTAGCACCGGCACGGTGTCGTCGCTCAGGGCGCCACCCAGCGCGCACGGGGCGTACACGTCGAGGTCGGCGGCGACCAGCGCGGCGGCGTCGTCGACCAGCTCGACCTGTGGGTGGTTGGCGCGGACCCAGTCGCGTGCCCGTGGGTCGATGTCGGTCGCCACCACCTCGGCGTGGTCGTCGAGCAGGTGCCGGGTCAGGTGCTTGCCGACCTTGCCCAGCCCTGCCACCCCGACCCGCCTGCCGTTCAGCGTCGGGATGCCCCAGACGTGCTCGGCGGCGGCCCGCATCCCCTGGAACACGCCCCAGGCGGTGAGGACCGAGGAGTCCCCGGCGCCACCGTGCTCGACGCTGCGGCCGGTTACGTAGCGCGTCTCGCGGGCGACCTGGTCCATGTCGGCGACGTAGGTGCCGACGTCGCACGCGGTGTAGTAGCGCCCGTTCAGCGACTCGACGAAACGACCGTACGCGCGCAGCAGCGCCTCGCTCTTGATCTGCTCCGGGTCGCCCCAGATGACTGCCTTGCCACCGCCGAGGTCCAGCCCGGCCAGGGCGTTCTTGTACGCCATGCCGCGGGAGAGGTCGAGCACGTCGGCCAGCGCCGCCTCCTCGCTGGCGTACGGGTGGAACCGGGTGCCGCCGAGCGCGGGGCCCAGCGCGGTGGAGTAGATCCCGATGATCGCGCGGAGGCCGGTCTGCCTGTCCTGGCAGAACACGACCTGTTCGTGGCCGGTGGACGACGGATCGTCGGTGCTGGCGAATACGCCCATTGCTGGCTCCTGTGTCGGTGTGCGTCCTTGTGGGCCGCGGACCTTCTGGCACGCCGGCGGGATGGTGCCGGCGCCGTCGAGCCTAATATCGGCCCAAGCCGTACTGTCGTCCCACATCACGTCCCCGTCTGTCGGGTCCGGCGGGTGAGTAGGGACGTCAGGCGTGCGACCGAGGGCGCTGCCGGCGTCCGGATTCCGTCCGCGTGGGAGGATCGCGCAGTGCCGTCGCTCTTCGCTTCTTACCTGCGGGTGTACGAGCCGCTGACCGCCTTTGATCGGGACCGCCAGTCGTACTGGCGGCGCTACGTGGCCGAGGGGCGTGCGGTGGCCCAGTCGGAGGGGCCCGTTCGGCAGCGCACGGCGGTGATCGAGGCGCTGGGCGCGGGCTGGACCCGGCTGCCCGACCCGCCCGAGGAGGCGTACGTCCTGGAGGCCGAGGACTCCCTGCTGGTCTGCCCGTGGAACCTGCGGATCCGGGTGGCCGAGGCGGCGCTGAGCGCCCGCGACGGCGTGCCGGCGGTGCTGGCCGACGCATTCGTGCCGCCGATCCTCGCCGGCCAGGCCAAGGCGGTGGTGGAGGGCTGGCGTAGCGGGGCCCGGGTGCTGGAGCATGGCGTCCCCCGGGTGCACGAGCAGATCGCCACGTGGGGCGTGCCGCTGCGCTGGTTCGTGCTGTTCGACGCCGAGGAGCGGGACCTGGTGATCCAGCCGGGGCAGCGCTCGCTGCGCTACCGGACGGAGATCTCCAAGACCCGTCGCCGGTCGTCCCGCGCGCTGTCGGTGTTACGCAAGACCGTCGGCGAGGCACCGATCACGGAGGCGGTCGAGGAGGCCGCCCGGTGGCTGGAGGAGTTCCATCCGCGTTCCGTGGTGGAGCTGGACTACGGCGGCCTCGTCCAGTTGCTCTCCGACGAGACCCTCGCCGAGGACGACTCTCCGGCGCTCGTCGCGAGCGGCCTCGCCGGGCTCTCCAAGGGCGAGGCCGAGGAAGCATCCGCGGCGTACGACACGCTGGTGGCCCGCTGGCGGGCGGTCCAGTTGCTGGAGCGCTGCAACTAGCCGTTACCTGGGCAAAGTCCCACCCTGAGGGTCGCAAATCGCCAATGGGAGGGCTCCCATTCCGAAGCTGGTTCGTAGTTGGAGCACCACGACCAGTGATTACGAGTCCGAATAAACTACTTTCTGACGTGTATTAGTAGTATATATCGGGCATGGTTCATCCGTCCGTCTAGGGACCTTCGGCCGTTCGGCCCATGTCGGACATCGGGGACTAGCCGGACCATGGGAGACGCGTCGGCCGGCGGGACCCCGGCCGGTGTCTATACCTGTGGAGGAGTGACCGATATGGCATCGCGAACGCACGAACCGGAGCCGCTGCTCACACCGGCCGAGGTGGCGTCGATGTTCCGTGTCGACCCGAAGACGGTGACCCGGTGGGCGAAGGCTGGCAAGCTCAGTGCCATCCGGACTCTGGGGGGGCACCGTCGCTACCGCGAGTCGGAGGTTCGGGCCCTGCTGCAGGGGCAGATCCCCCAGCAGCGTCAGGGGGACTGAACGTTTGCAAGTTCCGCAGAGAGACGTATGCGTAAGGGCGGCAGACCGATGGTCTGCCGCCCTTTCATGTTCGGGCCCGCCGCGCTCACTCGGGCAGGGTGATCCGGATGCCCACCGTTCCCCGCTCACCCCGCCGCAGCCGGCTGCCCAGCAGACTCAGCCGGCCCATCAGCCGGTACTTCTGCTTCAGCAGCTCGCGGATGCGGCGGGTCTCCGCCGGGTCGCAGATGATGGCGTGACCGGCCACCGCCTCGCCGTGCGGCCGGCCCCGCAGGTCGCACGGGGCCACCGTCACCGCACCGCTGCGGCGGATCCGCTTCACCTTGCCCGAGTCGACGGCGGTCCAGGCGGCCAGCGTGTCGCCGTCCCGGACGGCCCACACCGGGGTGGACACCGCCCGCCCGTCCTTGCGGAACGTCGTCAGGAGTACGTACTTCTCCGCAGCCAGGCGGTCCAAGGTGGTCACGCCCGCAAGGATACGGCCGCGCAGCCCGACGACAACGGGGTTAGCGTGAACCCTGTGATCGGGGAACCCAGGAGCGGAGACGTCTTCGGCGAGCTGCTGCGCGACGCGCTCGCCGTGCAGACCGGAGTCGGCCCCCGCCCGATGGCCGGCGGCCGGCTACCCCGGCCCGTCATCGAGATCATCGAGCGGGACGACGGCCTGATCAACGGCGCCCCCGCCGCCCACTACCTCGCCGGCCCCGCCGAGTGGCAGCCATACGACCACCGGGCGGTGGACCGGGTCCGGGGCGAGACGCTCGACATCGGCGTCGGCGGTGGGCGGATCGCGCTGCTGCTGCAGGAACGCGGGGTGCCGGTGACCGGGCTGGACACCTCGCTCGGGGCGCTGCGGGTGTGCCGCCGGCGCGGGGTGCGGGACCTGGTGCACGCAACGGTCGAGAAGCACGTCGCCGACGGGCGGCGGTACGACACTCTCCTGCTGCTCGGCAACAACCTCGGGCTGATCGAGGGCCGGGACCGGGCGCCGGCGTTTCTCGCCGCGCTCGCCGCGCTCGCCCGGCCCGGCGCGCAGGTCATCGCGCACGGCACCGACCCGTACGGCACCACCGACCCGGTGCAGACCGGTTACCACGAGCTCAACCGGCGACGCGGCCGGCTCGGCGGCCAGTTGCGGCTGCGGCTGCGCTACCGGGAGCTGGGCACCGAGTGGTTCGACTACCTGTTCTGCTCGGTGGCCGAGCTGGCCGAGCTGGTCCGGGACACCCCGTGGCGGCTGACCGACGTGGACGACCGGGACGCCCCGTACTATCTGGCGACGCTGACGCTGGCCCGCTGAGTGACGCCACACGGGCCGGCCCCGATGGTGGCCGTGGTCCGGGGCCCCCGTCGAGGCGAATGCGTCGACAGGGGCCCTGACCGGGCCTCAGACCTGCACGGTCGGGGTGTGCTGCTCGGGCGGGAGACCGCCGTCGCCGTCGACCACCTCGTCGGGGGTGCCGTCCTCGTCGATGTCGACCATGGTGATGTCCACCTTGCCGTCGCCGTCGGTGTCGAACTGGAACAGGTCGGCCCGACCGTCGCCGTCGGTGTCGACCACCCAGACGTCGGCCTTGCCATCGTTGTTGGTGTCCGCGCGGAGCAGGTCGACCCGCTCGTCCCCGCGAGTCTCCACGGTGGCCGCGTTCTCCACATTCTCGGGTGCCTGGCTCATGTCCGGTCCTTCCCTCGGTTGACGGCCGTGTTACCCGGTTCGGTGCTCCCCCACGCATGCCGCCGGTGACGGTGCTGCATAGGGTCGCACGCATGAGCCAGCGGAGCGGGCGGCCCGGCGCGGCGGAAACCCCGCGCGCCGTCGAACGCAGCGAGGAGACATCATGAGTCGATTTGTCGTCGTCGGGGCGGGCACGATGGGCCTCGGAATCGCCTACGTGGCGGCCGGTGCGGGCTACCGCGTCGAACTCGTCGAGGTCGACCCCGACCGGGCGAGCGCCGCCGGGGCGCGGCTCGGCGAGCTGTGGGAACGCGCCGTCCGACGAGGGAAGATCGCCGAAGACGAGGCGACCGCGAGCCGGGAGCGGGTGACGCTGGTCGCGTCCCTCGCGAAGGTCGCGCCCGAGCCCGACGTGGTCGTGGAGGCTGTGCCCGAGCGGCTGGAGCTCAAGCGGGCGGTCCTGTGGGACGCCGCCGCGCTGCGCCCCGCGCTGCTGGGCAGCAACACCTCCAGCATCTCCATCGGCGAGCTGGCCGCCGGGCTGGACCGGCCGGAGCGCTTCGTCGGGCTGCACTTCTTCAACCCGGTCTGGGCCATGGCGCTGCTGGAGGTCGTGGTCGGCCCGGACACCGCCGACGAGACCACCGCGGCGGCCGTCGCGCTCGCCGGCCGACTGGGTAAGGACCCCGTTGTAGTACGCGACATGCCGGGCTTCGCCACCTCCCGGCTCGGGGTGGCCCTGGGCTTGGAGGCGATCAGGATGGTCGCCGACGGGGTGGCTGAACCCGCCGACATCGACAAGGCCATGGTGCTCGGCTACCGGCACCCGGTGGGCCCCCTGGAGCTGACCGACCTGGTCGGGCTGGACGTCCGGCTGGACATCGCCCGCACCCTCCAGGCCGCGTACGGGGACCGGTTCGCACCGCCGCCGCTGCTCGTCGAGATGGTCGGAGCGGGCCGGCTCGGCAAGAAGGCTGGTCAGGGCTTCTACCGCTGGGAAGGGGGCGAGAAGCGGTGAACGGCCTACGGATCGAGGAGCACCCGGACCGGCTGGTGGTGACGCTGGACCGGCCGGAGAAGCGCAACGCGATCGACGCCGACCTGATCGGCGAGCTGCACGCCGTCTGCGCCGAGCTGGAGGCGCGGCCCCGGCTGCTGCTGCTCACCGGGGGCGCGGAGGGGATCTTCGCCGGCGGGGCCGACATCGGCCAGCTCCGCGAGCGGGGCCGGCTGGACGCGCTCGCCGCGATCAACAGCGCCGCCTTCGCCCGGATCCGGGCGCTGCCGATGCCCACCGTCGCCGCCGTGGACGGCCCGGCGCTGGGCGGCGGCGCCGAACTGGCGTACGCGTGCGACCTGCGGGTGTGCACGGCCCGCGCGGTCTTCGGGCAGCCGGAGGTGCGGCTGGGCATCCTTGCCGGGGCCGGCGCCACCCACCGACTCCCGGCGCTGATCGGCGAGGCCCGGGCCAAGGAGCTGCTCTTCACCGGCCGCCGGGTGGACGCCGAGGAGGCGCTGCGGATCGGCCTGGTGAACCGGGTGGTCGCCGAGCCGGCGGAGCTGCTGGGCGTCGCCCACGGGCTGCTCGACGAGATGGCCAAGGGGTCGGCCCTGGCGCTGCGGCTGACCAAGCTTGCCGTGGACGCGCCGCTGGCCGCCCACCCGCACCTCGACCTGGTCAGCCAGGCGGTGCTCTTCGAGGATGAGGAGAAGCACCGGCGGATGACGGAGTTCCTGGAGCGCCGGCGGCCCCGCTGACCCCGCACGGCGGTTCAGTGCTGGATCTGCACCCCGGAGTCGGCGAGCGCCCGGATCACCTGTGCGGACTCGGCGAAGCCGATGATCAGCACAGCCTCCGCGCCGTACTCCTTGATCTCCCGGGCGCCGGCGCTGAAGTCCAGCGGCGGGGCCGCCGCGTCGGCCGGCGGGTCGTACGTCAGCAGCTTTACCCGGTCCGCACCGAGCCCGGCCCGCTCCAGCTCGGCGCGGACCGTCTCCTGGAGACCCTCGCCGTAGGAGTCCTTCCGGGAGACCAGCACGATCTTGTGCGGCCCATCGCGCAGGATCACGTCCGCCAACGCCCGGCCTTGGAGACTGTCCGGCGGGGCAGTACGGAAGTAGAGCCCCTGGTCGTCCATCGAGGTAAGCCCGGCGTCGGTGTTGGACGGCGAGAAGAGCACTCGGCCGGCGGCCACCACGTCCGGCAGCACGGCCCGGGAGATGCCCGAGCCGCCGGCGCCGATGATGACGTGCACGCCGTCCCTGACGTGCTTGGCCACGGTGGCCTTGGCGACGTCCGGGTTGGTGCCGTCGTCGCCGTCGCGCCAGACCATCGGCTTGCCGAGCACCCCGCCCGCGGCGTTGATGTCCTTGACCGCCAGCGCGGCCCCGGCGGCCATCGGCGCGTACGCAAGGGCCAGGTCGCCGGTGCGCGGCAGCAGCCCGCCGAGCACCAGCGGCGCCGAGGGGACCTTCCCGCTGCCCTGCCGGCGCGGCCGGGGCGGGTTCTTGGTGCTCGCCCCCGAGTCGTCACCGGCGCCGACGAACTCGGTCTTGCCGTCGTCGAGCTTCTGCTGCCCGAAGGTGAGGGTGGCGTAGCTGGCGGTGGCCGGCTCCCCGGCATCGGTGAACCCGGCCCGGTTGAGCGACACTCCCCGATACTCGATGTCCTGGCCGTCGCGGGCCAGCCTGAGGCAGTCGCCAGCCTGCTCGCACCGCTGGCCGTTGTTGGTGACGCCGATGATCTGCTTGGCGATCTCCGCCGGGCCGGTACTGCCGGCCAGCTGCGCGGCCAGGGCGCTGATGATCACCGCGTCGTACGCCTCGGCCGCGTAGATGTAGTCGCCCAGCTTCGGGTCGACGGCCCGCAGCCGGTTCTTGAAGGAGTCCGGCAACGGCGTGAGCGGGATTGTGCCCTTCATACCGTCGATCAGGTTGGCGCGTTCCTTCAGTGCCTCGGCATAGGCGTTGGTCATGTTGCCGTCGGAGCCGTAGAGGCGGACCTGTGGGGTGGTGGTCGCCTCCTTGGACGTGTCGGCGTCGCAGCCGGCACTGGCGAGGAGTAACGCCCCGCAGGCCACCAGGGCGGCGGCGCGCGAGCCGTGTGATACGAGCATGGTCGTCCTTCCTCCGGCGAAGGTCCGCTGCGCACCTTAGCGTGCCTGGCGGGGCCGCGGGACCGTGGATGCCTGTCAATTGCCTGCTAGCCCCGCACGTGTACGTGCGGTGATCGGGGCCATGCTGTCAGGTGGTCACGGGTTGACCACCCGTCGTACAGTGCGCCGGGTGACGGACGTACCGCAGCAGACGCTGAACGACGCGACCTCTGTGCTCCACTCGGCCCTGGCCGGGGACGGCGACGCGGTGGTGGGCGCCTTCGACAAGGTGGTCGACCGGTCCGGCCTCGCCGGGGCGTACGGGGTGGCCTGGTGTCTGGCGGCCACCATGCTCGGGGACGTGCCCGACCCCGGCGGCGCGGCGCTGGACTTCCCGGGCATCGACGAGGCCGGCTACGACACCCGCTGGGTGGCCCGCTTCGTCAGTGCGTACGCCAACGCCGACGCCGACACCGGGGAGGCGCTCTTCGGCGCGGCGGTCGCCGACGGCCTGCTCCCCGACTGCCTGCTCACCCTCGCCGGCTCGACCGTGGCCACCCTGCGCAGCCGGGCCGCTTGACGCCCCGGCGTCCACACCCGGGGGGACGGGCGCCGGGGCGCGGTCGCTCAGAACGCGTGGTAGGCGGTCAGCGGCTCGTACTCGTAGCGCAGGTTGGAGAAGCGGACCCGGAAGTTCACCCCGTCGCGGACGTTGGTGGCCACCGTGATCCACCCCGATTTCGCGGGGAGGTAGGTCCAGTAGTTGCAGCTGTTCGTCCGGTCGACGAAGACCACGCAGGCCTGGGTGCCGAAGCTGCTCGCGTTGCGGACGTTGACGTCCGAGCAGCGGCTGGTGGCCCGGTAGGTGCCGGCCTCACCACCCCAGCCCCCGGTTTGGAAGTACGAGCGCACCTCGCCGCCGTAGCAGGTGGCGAAGGAGCCGGCGAGGTTGATGGCGGGTTCCGGCTGGGCGGGGGCGGCCTGGGCGGGCGTGGCGAGGGCGAGCGCCGACACCGCTACCGCCGTCGTGGTGGACAGCAGGCGGACGACCGGGGACAACATGGGATGCCTCCAACTGTTGATGGCCGTCCGTGTGGGACGGTGAACCGACCGCGACGATGATACGGGTCGATCCCTCCGGATGCTGGCCCGAACGCTGTCGGCGTCGTGTGATAGCTCTGGTGACATGTCGGAGGCCATGCTCGCCAAGGTGCGCAAGCTGTTGGCGAAGGCGGAGGATCCCGCCTGCACGCCGGAGGAGTCGGCCGCCTTCACCGCCAAGGCCACCGAGCTGATCGCCCGCTACGGCGTGGACCGGGCACTGCTGGCGGCCCGCGACCCGGCTACCGACCCGGTGGGCGACCGGGTGGTCGAGGTCATCGCCCCGTACGCCCGGGACAAGGCCGGCCTGCTCGCCGCCGTCGCCGACCCGCTGCGCTGCCGCTGCGTGCGTCGCCGGCAGGGCAGCGGCTTCGCGATGCACCTCTTCGGCTTCGCCAGCGACCTGGAACGGGTCGACCTGCTCTTCACCTCCCTGCTGGTACAGGCGGCGCACGGGCTGGCCGGCACCGCCGTTCCGGCGCACGAGCACCCGGCCGCGTTTCGGCGTTCCTGGCTCGCCGGATTCGCCCAGGTGGTCGGCGGGCGGTTGGCCGAGGCGGAGGCCGGCGCGGTCGCCGAGGCCGCCGAGGCCGGCGTGCCCTCGGTCGCGCTGGTGCTGGCCGACCGCTCGGATCGGGTCCAGCGCCGGGTCGCCGAGGCCTATCCCCGGCTACGCTCGGCCGCGCCCCGGCGACTCGCCGGAACCGGCTTCGGCTCGGGCGCCGCCGCGGGCCGCCGCGCCGACCTGGGCGCCCGAGGTCTGCATCCCGCCGCTGGGCGTCCCCGGCCCATCGGCCACTGACCCGCCCCGGCGGCTCCCGCCCGACGCGGGGCTGCGATCAGGGGCGGGTGACCGAGGCCAGGTAGCGGGAGAGGAGCTCGTGCCAACCCGCCGTGAGCGCCTGCCGGTACCCCTCGGCGGCCTCGCCGTGCCGGTCGAAGTGCCGGTGCTCGACCTCCACCCGGGTCCGTTCCGGGCTCTCGGGGACAAACAGCACCTCCACCTCGCTGGCCCGAGCGGGGTCGGGGACGGGCGCCCGGTCCGGGCCGATCTGCCAGACGAACACCAGGCGTCGGGGCGGGTCCCAGGTGAGCACCCGGCCCCAGTCGATGCGGAAGTCGTACGGGCCGATCTCGTAGAGCATGCCGCCGGCGTGCGGCTCGATGCCCAGCTCGGCCAGGGCCGCCGGCCCGGACCAGGTGTATTCCGGAACCCACCAGTCGGTGAGCGAACCGGTGAAGACCGCGAAGGCCCGGTCGGCGGGGGTGGGAACGAGGAGACTGCTGCGGAGCGCGTACCGCGCGACGTCCTGCCGGATTCCTGTCGGACCAGCCGTTTCCTGTCCCATAGGCCCGGACAGTACCGGCTGATGCCTTGGTGTCGCAGCATCGCTAGCGCTGGATTCCGGACACGGACGTCCGCACGCCGGGCGGTGGTGGTCCCTGGCGGACGTCGGTGCGGGGCTGACCGGCGGTGGCCTGAGGCAGCGGCTGCGGACCGAGGAAGGTGTCAGGTGTCGCTACCAGGCGTCGTAACGCCGGACCTGGCAATGGTCGAGCCCGACCTTGGCCTTCACAGAGTCCGAATCGCGCCGTAGCCCTTCGTCCTTCGAGGGTCGTGTCCGTCGACAGCGTGGAAGCACCGACGAGCCGCCGACCTGGACGTGTGACCGTGCGCCTTCCCGCCTCCGACTCCGCGGATCGGGGCGCGGCAACCGGCTTCTACGGAGCAGAGCACGGGGCCAGGCTTGGCCGAGTTCGGCACTCTCGCAAGATCCTCGAACGCTGTTGCGTGGTCGAACGCCTGAGTTACTGCGAGGCCAACCCGTAGCTCAGGGTGGCAACCGTACGGCCGGAAAAGCCAGCGCCGACCATCGTTTCCGCTGGTCGGCGCTGTGTAGCCCGGCGAAAGGCTATGTGGCCAGGGGCGGGGTCGAACCGCCGACCTTCCGATTTTCAGTCGGACGCTCGTACCAACTGAGCTACCTGGCCGTGCTGCTCGGGTCATGGTACCCAAGCGGCGGGTTCGCCGTCGGCAGGGGACCTGCTCCGATACGCAGAACGCCGCGCAAACTACACGCGGCGTCAGCGCTTGCGGTCCTGACGGGACTTGAACCCGCGACCTCCGCCTTGACAGGGCGGCGAGCACTCCAACTGCTCCACAGGACCTAGCTGATGTTGCTGATGTTACTGGTGTTGCTCCGGCTTGCGCCGGTCGTACCCCCAACGGGATTCGAACCCGTGCTACCGCCTTGAAAGGGCGGCGTCCTGGGCCACTAGACGATGAGGGCGGCCCCGCCATCATTGCACACTCGCAACTTCTGCGGACTTGCTCCCATCCGGCCCCGCCGAAGGCTTAGAAAGCATACGTGACGGTCGGCCCGCCGAACAAATCGGTATGGCCGGCGGCGGGCCGGCTCGCAAAGCCGCAGCTCAGGGCAGGGCTAAGTGAGGCGGGCGAGGCCGTAGCGTCGCTTCAGGTCGCCGATCAGGTGGGCGCAGGCGGCGATGGTGGCCGCCCGGTCCCCGCCGCCGTCGTGCAGCAGCACGATCGCGCCGGGCCGGACCGTGCCGTTCACCCGGTGCCGGATCGTCGATGCGGTGGGCTTCGCCCAGTCCTGCGGGTCGACGCGCCAGTGCAGCGGTTGCATGCCGAGCTGCCGGCCCACCGCCACGACCTCCGGGCTCCACCGCCCGCCCGGCTGCCGGTAGAACGGCACCCGGACGCCCGGCACCGCCGCCTGGATGGCCCGGGTGGTCCGTACCAGATCCGCCCGGATCTCGGCGACCGGCCGCCGGCCGAGGTCCAGGTCGTGCCGCCAGCTGTGGTTGCACAGCTGGTGCCCCTCCCGGACGATCCGCGCGACCAGGTGGGGGTGTGCCCTCGCCCGGCTGCCGATCACGCAGAAAGTGGCCTTCGCTCCGGCCTGGCGCAACTGGTCCAGGATCTTGGGCGTCCAGACCGGGTCGGGCCCGTCGTCGAAGGTCAACGCCACCGCCCGGCCGCCGGTGCTCCGGCGCAGCCCCGCCGGGAGCATGGTGGGAAGCGGCCGAAGCGGCAGCGGGGCGGCCTTGGTCGGCTTGGGCGTGGTCGGCTTCGGTGTCGGCTTCGGTGTCGGCTTCGGCTGTGTCGAGGCCCCTGGGGAGGGGCCGGCGGCCTGCGGTGACCGGGTGGTCGTCCGCTCGCCGCAGCCGGAGAGGAACAGGATCAGGGTGATGCCGAACGCCAGGACGGCGCGTGCATTCATCGTCACTCCGAGGGCCGGGAACGTGGCCACCCGACGCTAGTGGACGAGGCGCGAAAACGGCAGCGGCGCTCAGTCCACTGTCGACTGCTCCAGGGAGTCGCGGATCGCCAGGGCGAGCGAGACCGCCTCGGCCAGGTCGACCGGGCGGACCACGCCGGCCGGCAGCGAGTCCGCCTGCCATCCGGGGCCGGCGCCCAGCACGAGCAGCGGCCGACGAGGGCCGGCCAGCAGCGCGGTGAGCTGTGCCGGGTCGGCGGTCGCCCGGGTGTGCGACCAGACCACCACGGCGGCCGGGCCGGTACGGTTGATCGCCTCCACCAGCGCCGCCGTCGGCACCCGGGCACCGAGCATCCGGTACGCCACGCCGGCCTCGGCCAGTGCAGCGGCCAGCGCCTCCAGGGGCAGAGTGTGCTGCTCCTCATCGGCGCAGGAGAGCAGGATCCGAGCCGGACCGGTGGTCACGCGGGCCTGCGTGACCACCGCGAACGCTTCCGAGACGCACCGGGACACCAGGTGTTCCACCTCGATCAGGCCGGCCGTGGCGGCGTGCCGCTCGCCGATGCCGACGAGCACCGGCCGCAGCAGCCCATCCCAGGTGGCGACGACGCCCTCGGCGGCCAGGGCGCGGGCGATCGCCACACTGATCGCCACGGAGTCCAGCCGCATCGCGGCCCGGGCCAGCCCTCGGGCCGCCGGGCCGGCCCGGCCGACCGGGATGGCCTGGCCACCCCCGTCGCGGGTGGCGACCGGGCGCACCTTGCTGAGGCCGCCGGTGAGCGGCTGCCCGGCCGGGGGCTGAGCGGGTGCCTGCCGGGCCCAGCTGGCCGCCTCGGCCGGAGTGATCCCCTCCGCGGTCAGCCTGCGCATGATCTCCAGGCGCGCGAGGTCGGCCGGCGTATACCGCCGGTGGTGGCCGGGTACGTGCTCGCTGGGGCCGAGTCCGTAGCGCTGGTGCCAGGTGCGCAGCGTGGTGACCGCGACACCCAGTCGGCGTGCAACGGCCCCCGCGCTCAGCGCCTCATCGGCCACCCGACCGCTCCGACGCGTCATCCGCCGGGGAGCCGGACGGGGCCGAGCTGGGATCGGGGACGTCCGCCGCCGGCCCCGAGGGGTGCAGCAGGCGGTTCACCACCCCGCCCAGCCAGGGCGCGTACGCGCGGGGGTCGACGGTGAGGTCGGCCTCCAGCGAGGCCGGGTCGACCCAGCGCACCTCGGCAACCTCGCCCGCATCGGGCCGCAGGGGAGTGTCGGTCGACACATCCGCGCGCAGCACGTGGTCGTACTCGTGCTCGACCCGGCCGGTGAAGGGGTCCTCGGCGTAATAGACGTACACCCCGACCTCGGTGAGGTCGACGGGCCCGGCGCCCAACTCCTCGCCCAGCCGCCGGTTGGCGGCCTCGACCAACGATTCGCCCGGTGCCGGGTGGCCGCAGCACGAGTTGGCCCAGCGCAGCGGGAAGCGGGTCTTGGCGGCGGCCCGGCGTTGCAGCAGCACCCGGCCGTCCGGGTCGACCAGCAGTACCGAGAAGGCGCGGTGCAGCCGGCCCGGCGGCTGGTGGGCGATGGCCACCGTGCTCTCCCCGTGCGCCCGGCCGTCGTCGTCGACCAGCTCGACCAGGTGGGCCTCCCGGGAGCTCATTGGTCACCCCCGGTGACTCGGGCGGCGGCCAGCTTGCCGGAGATCAGGACCATCGGTACACCGACGCCGGGCTGGGTGCCGGAGCCGACGAAGACCACGTTGTCGAGGGTCCGGTGCAGGTTCGACGGGCGGAACGGGCCGGTCTGGAAGAGGCTGTGCGCGGCCGCGAACGGGGTGCCGGCGGCCATGCCCTGCTCGGCCCAGTCGGCGGGGGTGACCGCGCGCAGCACCTCGACGCCGTCGCCGAAGCCGACGTACCCGCGTTCCTCCAGCGTCCCGACGAGCTGGTCGGTGTACCGGCGGGTGAGGTCGCCGCGCCACTCGAACGGGGCCCGGTCGAGGTTGGGCACGGGGGCGAGCACGTAGTAGGTGTGGCGGCCGGCCGGGGCGACCGACGGGTCGGTGCGGCTGGGGTTGGTGACCAGCAGCGACGGGTCCGTCATCAGCTCCCCTCGCCGGATCACCTCGTCGAACGTGCCCTTCCAGGACCGTCCGAAGTGGATGTTGTGGTGGGCGATTTTCTCATAGCCCTGTCGGGAGCCGACGTGCAGCACCACGCAGGACGGTGAGTAGGTGAGCCGGCGCTGCCGGGCCGGCGGGAGCAGGTCCCGGTAGGCGACCGGCAGGTCGGGGTTGAGCACCACCACGTCGGCCGGGATGAATTCCTCGTCGGCGGTGACCACCCCGGTCGCGCGGCCGTTGGCGGTCTCCACCCGGGCCACGGTGGTGCCGTAGCGGAACTGCACGCCGTGCTTCTCCGCCGCGCCGGCCATCCCCCGGGAGACCGCGTGGATGCCGCCGCGCGGGAAGTAGACCCCGGCCACCGAGTCGAGGTACGCGATCACCGTGTAGATGGCCAGCGCGTCGTGCGGGGAGAGCCCGGCGTACATCGCCTGGAAGGAGAAGATCCGCTGGGTGCGTGGGTCCCGGAAGAACTGGTTGATCTTCGTCTGGAGTCGCCGGAACGCGCCGTTGGCCAACAGCTTCAACAGGTTGCCGGTGAGCAGGTCGGTCGGTGCGTCGAGATTGCGCTCGATGAAGTCCGTCCGCTCCAGCCGCCACAGCTCGCGGGCGTAGTCGACGAAGCGCAGGTAGCCGTCGGCCTCCCTGGGCCCGCAGACCGAGGCGATCTCGGCCGCCATCCGGGTGGTGTCGGTGATGACGTCCAGCGTCGAGCCGTCCGGGTAGTACGCCCGGTACGCCGGGTCCAGCGGCATCAGCTCCACCCAGTCGCTCAGCTCCTCACCCACCGCGCCGAGCGCCTCGGCGATCAGGTCGGGCATGGTGAGCACGGTCGGGCCGGTGTCGAACTCGTACCCGTCGACGCTGAGCCGGCCGGCCCGGCCGCCGGGCACCGCCTCCCGCTCGACCACCGTCACCTGCCGGCCGCTGCCGGCCAGGTGCAGCGCGCAGGCCAACCCGCCGAGCCCGGCACCGACGATCACCACCTGGTCCGTACGTCCCGTCACGGTCCGCACGGGACCACCTCCTTCGAAATGTCGCTCATCATGCCTGCCGGTTGGTGGCGGCGGTAGCGAGACCCCTCAGCGCGGTGCGCGCGGTCTCGTCGATCGGTGCGGTGTCGAGCGCCGCGAGCGCCTCGATGACCCGGTCGGAGATCATCCGCTCGACCCGGGCTACCGCCCCGGTGTCGGCGACGAGCTCGGCCAGCCGGCCCACCTCCCGGGCGTCGGTGACCGCGCCGGCCCGCTCCAGGGCCCGGCGTTGAGTCCCGGTGGCGAGCTGTCGGGCCAGCATCAGCAGCACGGTCGGCTTGCCGGTGCGCAGGTCGTCGCCGGTCGGCTTGCCGGTGGTCGCCGAGTCGCCGTAGACGCCGAGCAGGTCGTCGCGGAGCTGGAAGGCCTCGCCGATGGCCAGGCCGTAGCGGGTGTACGCGGCGGTCAGCGGCGCGTCGGCGTCGGCGCCGGCCAGGCAGGCGCCGAAGAGCAGCGGCCGTTGGACGGTGTAGCTGGCGGTCTTGTAGCGGGCGACCCGCAGCGCCCGGTCCACCGACCAGTTCGTGGCGTCGTTCTCGCCCAGGACGTCGAGGTACTGCCCGGCGATCGTCTCGATCCGCATCCGGTCGTAGCAGTGCCGGACGTCGAGCAGCCGGGCCGGCGACACGGTGGCGTGGGCCATCAGCCGGTCGGCCCAGACCATGCAGAGGTCGCCGACGAGCACGGCCACCGCCTCGCCGAACCGGTCGGGGTCGCCGGTGTGGCCGGCGGCGACGTGCCGGGCGGCGGCGGCCCGGTGCGCGGTCGGCCGGCCGCGTCGGGTGTTGGAGGCATCCATCACGTCGTCGTGCACGAGCGCGAACGTGTGCAGGAGCTCCAGGGCCGCCAGCGCCGGAAGCACGGCCGGCAGCGGTTCGCCGCCGCCGCCGCCCCGCCAGCCCCAGTACGCGAAGGTCGGGCGGGCCCGCTTGCCGCCGGAGAGCACGCAGTCACGCGCCGTCGCGGCGAAGCCACCCATCGCCGGGTCGATTTCGGCCAGCGCGGCGACCTCGGTGGCCAGGAACCCCGCGAGGGTGTCGTCCACCCCTTTGACCAGGTCCTTGGTGAAGGCGGCCAGTACGCCGCGGACCGGGTCGTCCGTCGCCTCCGGCTGTGCCGGTGCGACGCGGAGTGCGTTGTCCGCAACTGCGTCGTTGGCCATGGGGGCGAGCGTACCCTAGGGTTACGAGTTGCGTCGATTGACGCGTCGATTCTGAGGAGGGGGCCGATGGACGTCGACCTCACCGCTGCCTACGAACGCTGCCGTGAGCTGCACAAACGACATGGCCGCACCTACTATCTCGCCACCCGGCTGCTCCCCGCATGGAAACGGCGGCATGTGCATGCCCTGTACGGGTTCACGCGGTACGCCGACGAGATCGTGGACCGCACCGAGGACCTGCGGCCCGCCGAGCGGGCCGCCCGGCTCGACGACTGGTCGGCCCGTTTCCTGGCCGGGCTGCACGGTGCTCCGGTCGACGATCCGCTGCTGCCCGCCGTGTTGCACACCATCGCCGTCTTCGCCCTGGACCGGGCGGACTTTGCGTCGTTTCTGCGCAGCATGGCGATGGACCTGACCGTCACCGCCTACCCCACCTACGACGACCTGCTCGACTACATGGAGGGCTCCGCGGCCGTCATCGGCACCATGATGCTGCCCATCCTCGGCAGCCGCGATCCGGCCGCCGCCCGGGAACCGGCCCGCCAGCTCGGCCTCGCCTTCCAGCTCACCAACTTCATCCGGGACGTGGCCGAGGACCTGGAGCGCGGCCGGACGTATCTGCCCGACGAGGACCTGGCAAAGTTCGACGTCACCCGCCAGGACCTCTTCGCCGCCGCCGCGCGGCGCCGATCCACCCCGAAAATCCGCGAGCTGATCGAGTACGAGGTGACCCGCGCCCAGGCCCACTACGAGGCCGCCGCCCCGGGCGTCACCCTCCTCAAGCCCGCCTCGCAGGCCTGCATGCGCACCGCGTACGCGCTCTACGGCGGCATCCTCGACGAGGTGGCCGCCCAGGGCTACGACGTGTTCACCCGGCGGGCGCTGGTGCCCCAGCGGCGGCGGATGGCCGTGGCGGGGCGGGCGCTGCTCACCCCGGCCGGCACCCCGGTCGTCGTCCCCGGCCCGGCCCTGCCGCCCGCCGGCTGACGGGGCGTACCGCGATCGTGTCCTACACCCGCGACCTGCGGGCGGTCGCGGTGGGCTCCTGCCGCGAGTGACCGACGACACAGCGGCGAGCGACCGTCTTTCCGACGCGGCGTCGATAAAGTTGCCGACATCCCGTCGGAAAACTGCCGGGGACTCTCTCGGAGGGACGGATTTATGTTCCTGGCGTTGCGTGAGCTCCGCTTCGCACGTTGGCGTTTCGCGTTGATGGGCAGCGTGGTGGCCCTGATCGCGGTGCTGATGGTCCTGCTGTCCGGACTGTCGTCCGGACTGGTCAACGACGGTGTTTCAGGATTGCAGCGCCTTCCGGTGACGGCGTTCGCCTTCGACGAGGGCACCAAGCTCGATTCCGCCTTCTCCCGCAGCGTGGTGGACACCCAACAGGTCGAACGGTGGCGTCAACAGCCCGGCGTGCAGGCGGCCGAGCCGTTCGGCACCATGCTGATCAATACGCGCAGCGACCGGGGCGTACCGGCGGACCTCGCCGTCTTCGGCGTCGAACCGAACTCCTTCCTGGCTCCCACGCCCGCCGAGGGCAGCGGGCTGGGTGCTCCGGACGGCATCGTGGTCTCGCGGACCGCTCTCGATGCCGGCCTACGCCTGGGAGACACGGTGACCGTCGACCGGATCGGCACCGAGCTGAAGGTGGTGGGCGTCACTGCCGACCAGCGCACCTACGGCCACGTCGACGTGGCGTACCTGCCGCTGGCCGCCTGGCAGCGCCTGCACGCCGGGGTCGGCCCCGGCCAGGCCCTGCCCCCGCAGGCCGCCGACCAGGCCACCGCCGTCGCCATCCGAGCGGATGACAACGTCGACCTGGCTGCCGGCGACGCCGCCGCCGGCACGTCGAGCTTCGAAAAGAAGGATTCGTACGGGGCCTCGCCCGGCTACACCGCCGAGACCTCGACGCTGACCCTCATCCGGGTCTTCCTGTACGCCATCTCGGCGCTGGTGGTTGGCGCGTTCTTCACCGTCTGGACGATCAACCGCCGGCACGAACTTGCGGTGCTGCGCGCGATGGGTGCCGCCAAGTCGTACTTGCTACGCGATGGCCTGGTGCAGGCGCTGGCCATCCTGACGGCCTCGATCGCCGTAGGGGTGGGCGTCGGTCTCGCCCTGGGTGGCCTGATGGGTGGTAGCGGCGTGCCGTTCGCCCTCGAAGCACCCGCCGTGGCCCTCGCCGCCGTGCTGCTGGTTTTGCTCGGTCTCCTCGGCGCGTCCGCAGCCATCGTTCGCGTCACGACCGTCGACCCGCTCGCCGCACTGGGAGGACAGCGATGAGCACCACGGAACGCACCGGACTGGTCCTGTCCAACGTGACCCTGCGCCTTGGCGACGGCGACACCACGGTCACCGCCCTGGACTGCGTCGACCTCACCGTCCGGCCAGGCGAGTTGGTCGCCGTCGTCGGTCCGTCGGGCGCGGGCAAGTCCAGCCTGCTGGCCGTCGCTGGCGCGCTGACCAGCCCAGACGCGGGAACGGTCACCATCGATGGGCGCGACGTCGCCGCCATGGGCAGCAAGGACCGTGCGGCCTACCGCCGCGACAACATCGGCTTCGTGTTCCAGAGCGGCAACCTGCTGCCGGCGCTCACCGTTCTCGACCAGCTCCGGCTGGTCACCAACCTGAGCCGCCGACGGGTCGACACCCGCGACCCGAGGCAGCTGCTCGCCGACGTCGGGATGGCACACCGGGCCGACCGTCGGCCGCACCAGCTCAGCGGCGGTGAGCGTCAGCGGGTGGGCATCGCCCGCGCCCTGGTGGGACACCCGTCGCTGCTACTGGTGGACGAACCGACGGCCGCCCTGGACCGGGCGCGCAGCCACGAAGTGGTGCAGCTGCTGGCCCAGGAGACGAAACAGTCCGCAGTCGCTACCGTCATGGTGACGCACGACCAGGACGTCCTGGAACACTGCGACCGGGTGATGGAGATGATCGACGGGCGGTTGTCCGCCGGCTGACCGACACGAAGGGGAGGGCCCATGCCACGCATCAACGCGCCGACCGTGGCACTGCACCGGGCCGAGCGGCGCCGGGCCCTCCTCGCCGCCGCCCGCGCCCTGCTCGCCGAGGATCCCCGGCACCCGCCCACGCTCGCCGCGGTGGCTGCCCGGGCCGGGGTGGCCCGATCGTCGGTGTACGAGTACTTCCGCTCCGGCGAGGACCTGCTGCGGGAACTGGTGCAGGAGGTGTTGCCGAACTGGTCGCGCCGGGTCACCGAGGCGATGGCCGCGGCCGACGGCCCCGGCGACCGGGTACTGGCGTACGCGGCGACCAACCTGCGGCTGGTCGCCGAAGGCGAACACGCCCTCGCCACCACCCTGATCGAGTCGGTGCCGGGTGATGAGGTCAACGCCAGCACCCAGCGGATGCACGAGCAGATGAGCACACCGCTGCGGGCCGCCCTCAGCGAACTGCGCCTGCCCGATCCCACCAGCACAGCGGGGCTGATCGGCTCGGTGGTATACACGGCCAGCCGCATGATCGAGGCGGGTGCCGACGCGACCGCCACCGAGGAGCGAGTCCGGGAGCTGCTCGGCCCGTTCCTTTCCCAGCACGTCCGATAGCTCATCCGGCGCGGTGACCGGTTTGGGGCCGCTTCTGCCGGGAAGTCGTACGGCGTGCGGGAACTCATGACGAAACTCGAACAGGCATCGGCGCTGGACCGGGTCGGGGACCGGTTGCAGCGCGCCGTCCTGGCCACCCTGCGCCCGCAGCGGGTCCGTGACCTGCTGCATGGCGTCTTCCTCGGGCACCCGTTGCACCCGGCGATGGTGCAGGTGCCGGTGGGTGCCTGGATCAGCGCCGCCGTGCTGGACCTGATGCCGGGCCAGCGTCGGGCGGCCACCACACTGATCGGGGTGGGCACGGTCGGCGCCCTCCCGGCGGCGATCGCCGGGCTGAACGACTGGGCGGCGCTCTCCCGGGATCAGCGCCGGGTCGGCCTGGTGCACGCCGCCTCCAACACCGTCGGCCTGGCCCTGTACGCGGGTTCGCTGGCGGCCCGACTGCGCGGGCGGCACGGGACCGGGCGGGCGCTGGCGTACCTCGGCCTGACCGCGGCGAGCGCGGGGGCGTACCTCGGTGGGCACCTGGCGTACAAGCAGGGCGCGCAGGTCAACCAGAGCGTCTCCGAGCTGCACCGGATGAGCGACGGCTGGCACTCGTTGGCGGACCTGGCCGCGCTGCCACAGCGGAAGCTGATCACCCGGGAGGTCGACGACGACGTCTCGGTGATTCTCTACCGGCACGGTGACGAGGTCACCGTGATGCTGGAGCGCTGTCCGCACCAGAGCGGCCCGCTCGGCGAGGGCGAGGTCACCGAGATCGACGGGCACACCTGCGTGGTCTGCCCCTGGCACGGCAGTGCGTTCCGGCTCAACGGCGGCGAGGTCGTGCACGGCCCGTCTGCGAACGACCAGCAGATCCTGCCGACCCGGGTGGTCGACGGGGTGTTGCAGACCCGGCTGCCCTGAGCCGGTCCGCACCGGCTCGGGGCGCGTGGCGGGCGTCAGTCCCGGCGGTGGCGGCCGGAGATCAGGGACCGGGCGACGGCGGCCCGGGCTGCGGCGGGCCGGCGACGCAGCCCGAGGACCGCGCCGATCTGCGCCCCGACGATGCTGGCCACGGCGAGCACCGCTGAGACCGCGAGTGGACGGTTCACCTGGTCGTCCCCGCCGGCCCGGGACGCCCCGGCGGCCATCGCCGGCTGCGGTCCGGTGGGCGGCTGGCCCACCTGCTGGGTGCCCCGGGACGACTCGGTCGACGGCTGTGCGGTCGACGGCGTGGGGGCGGGTCGGGTGACCTGCGGCGAGGGCGGGGTCGCCGCCGGGGACGCAGGTGCCTCGGCGGCCGGCGGGGTGGTCGGGGTCGCCGGCGGCCGGGGAGTGACCGGGCCGCCGGGGGTGGGCGCCGCGGGCCGGGCCATCAGCCGGCCGGTGGCGTGCGTGCGGGCCCCGTCGTCGACCACGCCCTCGGGAAGCCGGATGAGCTGCCCCGGGCGGATCCGGTTCGGGTCGTGCAACCGGTTCAGCTTCGCCACGTCCCGGTAGCGGTCGAAGTCGTCGAGGTAGCGCTCGGCGACCTCGCCGAGGTAGTCACCCTTCGCCACCCGGTACACCGTCGGCTCCGCCTCCCGGGGCAGGTCGGCCGCCGTGGTGACCACCGGCGTCGCCGGCCGCGCGCCGACCGGGAGCGTTGCGGTGACCGGACGTGCCGCCGGGGCCGCCGCGGCGACGACCGGCTGCGTCGCGCTCGGGTACGGGCCGGCCAACACGGTCGCCGCGCTGGCGGCGGCCGGGCTCGCCGCGATGATCAGGGCGACCGACCCGACCAGCGCCGCTGCGGCTCGTTGCTGCCGGCTCATCCCGGGCAGCCGGGGTGCCGGTCGGCGCAGCGTCTGCGCGCCCAACTCCACGAGCACCGAGAAGGCGAAGGTGGCCCAGCCGAACCAGCCGACCAGGGCCAGCGCCCGCAGGAAGAGTTGGCCGTCGTCCCGGCTGGTCAACGTGGTGCCGATCTCGGCGAGGGTGGGTATGTGGTCGGGGAGCGGGTTGCCGGCGAACGCGATCAGCGCCACCGGCCCCCCGACCAGCGCCGCGATCAGCACGACCAGCGCGCCGAACCCGGTGAGGACCTGTCCGGTCCGCCGTACGGCGGAGCGACCCGGTGCAGCCATGGCGTGCCTTCCTTCCTACGGGCCTTCGGTGAGGGCCCGCGCGGTGGCCTCACCGGTGACGGTGACGGTGTTGCCGAAACCGAAGAAGCCGAGCAGGTACCGGTCGTAGGTGACCGTGACGTGGACCCGGATGAGGGTCTCCCCGCCGACGACCGGGAACTCGACGGAGGAGGCCGTCACCCCGGCCACGGCGAGGTAGCTGCGCACCGCGGCCGTGGCCGCCACCTGGTCGATCACCTTGGGGCCGCCCTCGATGGCCTTCGCCCGGTCGATGGACTGGCCCCCGGTGCGGGCCGCCTCCGCGGCCAGGTTGTCGGCCCGCTGCATGGACCGCAGCTGGCCGGCGCCGTCGAAGGCCAGCCCGATGATCGCGAGGACGCCGATCATGCCCGCCGCCAGGAACAGGCTGACCCGGCCGTCGTCGCCGCGCAGCCGGCCGGCGGAGCGGACCCCGCCGATGGGCGCGTCCCGCCGCGCCGCATTGCGGTCACGGGTGGCCCGGAGCCCCGGGACGGGACCGGCCACCGGGGATACCGACGGCGGGCGGGCGGTCACGACCGGCTCCGGTAGCGGTCCAGCGGGGAGGTGAAGGTGGCCGAGATCGTGCGGGTGGCCGGCATCGCCGGCAGCAGCGACAGGTCGATGTCGGTGAAGGAAACCGTGCAGTCCACCCGCACCGTCACGGCGGCGGCCTTGCCGGGGTCGCTGGCGAACGCCTCGTCGAAGCTGGCCGTCGCCCCGTCGACCGAGCCGCTGAACGTCAGCGCCGGCTGACCGGCGCAGTTCGCCTGCTGCCAGTCGAGCTGGCTCCGCGCGGCGGACAGGGCCTGCCTCCGGGCCGTGTCGGCGTCCCGGGAGATGGACGCCGCCCGGGCGGCGTCGTGCGCCGCCGACTGGACCGACTCCTGGGCGATCGCGGTGCGCCCGGCCACCCCGGCCAACACGATCAGGCCGATGAACGCCGGGGCGAGCACGGCCACCTCGATGGCCACCGACCCGCGTTCGGGCCGCCGGACACGGACTCCCACCGGGCGGCCGTCGGGTCTCCAACGCCGGGCGGTCGTCAGGCCGTCCCCGGGTCGTCGGGCGGTCGTCGGGCTGTCCCCGGGGCGCCGGCGGCGTACGGCGTCCCGGGCGGCGCGCAGGAGCCGGGCGGCCCTCGACGCGTGCCGGTCGCCGTCCGGCGGATCGTAGCCGCGCACGCCGTTCACCCCGTCGTCCAGCGTTCGACCGTGCCGTGGGCGGTCTGCCGCACGGGGAAGCTGACCAGGGGGATGACCGACAGGGAGGTGCCGGTCACCGTGCAGACCACCTCGGTGGTGTCGATGTCGATCACGCAGTCCGGTCCCGGGCTGTCCCAGCCGACCAGCCAGTCGCCCGCCGCGTTGAGGAAGGCGACCGCCCGCGCCTCCCCGGCCCCGGCCGGGGCCTGGTGGACGCGCTGCGCGTTGACCGCGCTCTGGGCGGCGTTCAGCGCGGTGGCCCGGGCCACGAACCAGACGGCGGCCTGGATCGAGGCGAAGAGCAGCACCAGGATCGCCGGCATCACCACGGCGAGTTCCACCGGGTTGGCGCCCCGGTCGGCCGCGCTGCCGGCGAGCCGCCGCCGGACCCGGTCGAGGAGCCGCCCCGGTCCTCCGGCCAGGTGCCGCCGACTCGGCCGTCGCGCGCCGTCGCGCCGCCGCCGCGGTGTCCCGCCGGTCGGTTGCCGTACGCCGTCGCGCGCCCGCCCCGGTGCGCGCAGGCCGGTGGGCCGGTTGGCGGTTGCCGGCCGGCTCCGGGCCACGCGCGTGGAACGATCCGTCACGGTCCCGCCGGCGCCTGTGGGTTGGTGTTGTTCGGGATGGCGTTCATCCAGTTGTTGGCCCTGGCCAGCGCGATACCGGTGACCGCCATCGCGATGAAGACCAGGCCGAAGATGATCACCGCGGTCGGTACCGGGCTGTCGCCGCGTTCGCCGTCGCGGCGTAGCTCGGCCAGTCGCGTCGTCAACGCGATATGTAGATAGGCGATGAGGTGCATGACGTGCTCCTTCTCGAACTGGGGAGGGGTTCACAACCGGGCGAGGAATGGGTAGATGGCGAAGCCGAGCAGCACGAAGACCAGCAGCGAACCGGGGATGTCCAGCCGACTGGTGACCGCCTCCGCGCGGCCCAGGTTGTCGGTGCGGATCTGGTCGCGCAGCGAGTCCGCCCGGCTGCGCAGCGTCTCGTGCACCTGCGCACCCTCGCTGCCCGAGGCGCTCATGATCGCCCCGACGTCGCCCAGCTCCGGGATGCCGATCTTGTCGGCCAGCTCGCGCAGCTCGTCCCAGGGCGAGTGCATCTGCATCTGGGCGATCCGCAGCGACTCCCGGATCCGGTCGAAGACCCAGCCGTCGCAGACCGCTGCGGCCCGCTCCAGGGCCTGCACCGGGCCGTGCGCGGCGGAGAGCTGCAACGCCACCAGATCGAGATAGGTGCAGACCGCCTGGCGGAACTCGTCCCGGGCGTTGTCCGCGCGGGTCAGCACGCTGCGGTGCGCCACCAGGGCGGCGAGCAGCGCCATCCCCAGGCTGCCCAGCAGCGGCACGACCACCGGCACGGACACCCCGCCGAGGAAGAGCACCGCACCGGTCAGGGCCGGGGTGGCCAGGCCGATCAGCGCGGAGAGCAGCAGGGACAGGGCGTACTGCTCGGGGGTGCGGTCGATCAGGGCGAGCTGCCGGTGCGGCGGGCGCAACCAGCGGGCGAACCCGCCGATCCAGTCCGGGCCCCGCCCCCCGCCGGCGACGCCCCGGCCGGCGCCCGGCGGCTGGTGCAGCCGGCGCAGCGCGGGCCCGAGCGCCGGGGCGGCCGGCAGCGCCTCCCGGACCACCAGGAACACCCCGAGCCCCACCGCCGCGCCGCCGCAGACGGCGACCGTGAGCTGCCAGTTGAGGATCAAGGGATGGCCTCCGTGCGGTCGGGCGCGGGTAGGAACCGCGCGGGCCGGGGCGGCTGGCTCATCGCGCGCACCCAGGCCAGCAGGCCGACGAACGCCCCGCCGAGCACGGTCATCACGAGCTGCCCCGTCGGAGTGCCGTACGGGCGGATGTACTCGGCGTTGACCAGCCCGTACGCGAGGGTCAGCAGGGTCATCCCGGTGAGGAACCGGACTGCGAAGCGTGGCTGGGTCCGCTTGGCCTCGATCTCCCGACGGGTGGCCACCTCGGCTCCGGCGGCGGACGCGATCGAGCCCAGCACGTCGCCGAGCCGTTCGCCCCGGTCGCTCAGGTGCAGGATCAGCGCCGCAACCACCTGGTCGCAGACCGGGTCGCCGATCTCGTCGGCGAACGCGAGCAGGGCGGATCTGGCCTGCCAGCCGGCCTGGAGCCGGGCGGCGAGCAGCCGCACCTCCTCCGCGATCTGCTCGGGCGCGGTGGAAATGGTGCCCAGGATGGCCTGCTGGAGGCCCTGGCCGGTGGACGAGACGTCCTTGAGCCGGCGGGTCCACTCCCCGACCGCCTCGATGCGGGCGATGGCCCGTTGCTCGGCCCGGCCGACCGTGAAGAGCCACGGCGTTCCGGGCACCGACACGGCGACCAGCAGGCCGACCACCGGCAGCCCGGTGAGCAGGAACGCCAGCGCGCCGGCGACCACCGCGCAGCCGAGCAGCAGTTGGTAGTTGCGCTGCTCCCGGGCGCTGGTGCCGGAGCCGAGCCAGAGCCGGCGCAGCCCGCCACCGGTGCCGGCACCGGGCGGCGGCCCGGGTGGCCGGGTGGTGCCGACCAGCGCCACCACGGCCAGCACCAGGCCCGCGACGCACGCCGCGCCGGAGACCATGGCCACGAGCTCGATGTTCACGGTCACCGGGCCACCGGCCTTCGGCCGAGCCGGCTGTGCCGGGGACGTTGCCAGGCTCCGGCTCCGGCCTCGATCCACCGGCCCAGCAGGCGGGCGTCGTAGCCCACTCGGAGTAACTGGTCGCGGACGCGTTCGGGCAGGTGAAGGGGGATGGCCCGGCCGTCCGGCCCCGGGCCGAAGACGGTGGTGGTGACGATCCGGCCGCCCTCGCCGACCCCGATCACCTCCTCCACATGGGAGACGAACCGGTACTTGCGGCCACCGATCGCGGTCTCGTCCTCGACGGTGACGTAAACGATCATGTCGAGGGCGTTGCCGGCCATCCGGCGGGCCTGGTCGACGGTCATCTCCCGGCCGTGGGAGAGCGCCAGCTCGACGATCCGTTCGCCCACCCCGCCCGGGCTGCGGGCGTGGATGGTGCACATCGAACCGCGGCTGGTCGTCATCGCCTGGAGCATCGGCACGATCTCCCGGGACCGCACCTCGCCGACGATGATCCGCAGCACACCCATCCGCAGCGACACCGGGATCAGGTCGGCGATGCTCACCTCGCCGGCCGGGCGGCCGTCCAGCCCGCGTTCGCCGTGCCCCTCCCGGGACTCGAAGCTCATCACCGCCCGGTGCTTGTGTCCTCGGCGGGCGGGCAGCAGCTCCCGGCTCTCCTCCAGCAGCACGTACGGCTCGTCGGCCGGTATCTCGTCCATCAGCGCCCGGATGACGGTGGTCTTCCCCGCCCCGGCCAGCCCGGCGACCATGATGTTCAGCCCGGCCCGCATGGACGCCCGCAGGAAGTCGCGCAGCAGCGGGTCGATCATCTCGTCCAGGTCGCCCCGGCCGCCGGCGATGTCGTCGAGGCTCACCTCGAGGGTGTTGTGCTTACGGATCACCGCATACGGGCGATGGCTGACCAGGAACACGGCGGCCAGCCGGCTGCCGTCGGGGAGTTGCAGGTCCAGGGTGGGCTTCGAGGTGGAGAGTGACCGCTCGGTCGCCCCCGCCCGGCGGGCCGCCGCCTGGAGGATCTCCACCAGCTCGTCGTCGCTGTCGGCGATCGGGTCCGCCCAGTCGACCCCGCCACCGTGCCGGGTGATGCGCACCTGGTCGCAGCCGAGGATGTGCACCTCCTCGATGGTGTCGTCGACCAGCAGCGTCTGGAGCCGTCCCAGGCCGACCAACTCGGCGGTCACGTGGTCGAGCAGCATCCGCTCCTCACCGGCGGGCATCGGGGTGCCGGCCCGGCGGACCGCGTCGGCGTACTCGGAGACCACCGCGACGGCGAGCCGGGCCCGCTCGACGTCCTCGGCGTCGGCGTCGAACTCCCGGCCGCGCTGCCAGAGCGTGAGCCGCTCGCTCAGTTCCCGGCGCAGCTCCCGCACCACGGCGAAGTCGACCCGGGGCCGGGGCGGCGGCGCTGCGACGGGCACCGGCGCCGCGATGGGCGGCGGCGCGACACCCCCGGGCGGCGGGGCGACCTTCACGGGCTGCGGCGGGGGCTGGTGGTGTCGCCCGTTCGGTGCCGGCGGCAGCGGCGGGGCGGTGGAGGTCGCACCCGGCTGCTGGGGGATCCGGGGGTCGTGGGAGACCGGCTCAAACCGCACCCGGCACCCCCTGGGTGGTCGGCCAGGCCAGCCGGGCGCAGCGGCGCTCCAGCAGCGCCCGGACGGGCACCTCCAGGCCGCCGGCCGCGCGCATCAGTGGCCGTCCGGCCCGCACGGTCCCGCCGAGGGTGAGCGCCGCCGCGGTACGCGGGTCCTGCGGCAACCGCGCGATCACCGGCAGCCGCAGCGCCTTGCTGATCTCGCCGTTCCCGTGACCGTCGCCGATCGGCAGCAGCCGCAGGGTGCCCGGCGGGACCCGGTGCTCGGTGAGGTCCCGTTCGATCGCCCTGATCATGGACCGGGCCGCCGAGAGGTCGGGCAGCTTCGCGCGGGTGACCAGGAGGACCACCGCGGCGGCGCGCAGGATCGGCCACGGCGGGCCGGCCACCTGGAGCCGCCCGCAGTCGACGAGCACGTCGTACGGGGGTTCGCCGCGTTCCAGGTCGACGAAGAAGTCGGCGAACCGTTGCCAGAGCGGGGTGACGCTGCCGGCCTGCGCCGGGTCCACGACGCCGGGCAACAGCAGCCGCTCCCGGCGGGGTGCGTCCAGGTCGACCAACTGCGACCAGAACGCCGACTCCAGGCTGCCGTCGCGCAACTCCCCGACGGCGAGCTCGCCGATGCCCCGGGGGCCGTCCAGCGCCCCGCCGAGGTAGCCGGCGAGGATCGACCCGCCGGACGGGTCGCACTCGGCGAGTACCAGCCGGCGGTGCCAGGTCAGGGCGCAGGCCAGGGCGGATGTGGTCACGCCAGGCGAGCCCTTGGCCGAGACCAACGCGATGATCGCCATGCTCAGGCCGCCCCGGTCAGCACGACCGCGATCCGGTCCTGGGCGGCCAGCGCCACGACAGCCGGCACGTCCCGGGCGGTGAGCGCCACATAGAGCACGACGCTGCTGCTGCTCGGGGTGGACGTGTCGATCACGGTGGCCTCGAACCGGGTGCTGCCGCTGGACTGCCCGTTGGCGTTGCGGTTCGGGGTGCTGACCAGCAGCACCCGGTCGCCGGGGTGCAGCCGCTTCGCCGGCACCTGGCCCGGGGAGAGGTCGAGGGACATCTGCTGCTGGCCGGGGCCGAGCATCGGGTCGTCGGTGAGCTGGGCGGGGGTGAGCAGGGTGCCTGGCGCCAGCGAGACGGCGGCCCGCTTGCCGATGATCTCGTCGAGCTGCCCCACCGGCACCGGCGCAAGCCCCTGCCCGCCGGCCACCTGCACGGTGACCAGGTCATCCGCGCTGAGCGTCCGGCCCACCTCCACCGGCCGGGCGACCGCCAGGTAGCTGCCGGTGGCCCGGACGGAGCTGACCGCGAACGCCGCGCCGAGGCCGCCGAGGGCGATCAGCAGCACCGCGAGGCCGAGCAGGCCGGGACGGACCCGGCGCTGCCGCACCACCCTGGGCGGTGCGATGGGGGCGTCCACCGGTCCCGTTCCGTTGCGCGTCGCGAGACTCATCGGGTCACCACCTGAAGTTCGTCGATCTCGATCTGGACGATGCCGCTGGTTCGGGTCTGGGCAATGTCGCCGCTCTGGCCCCCGCCGACCCAGTGCACGTTCCAGACGGTGGTGGCCTCGACTTCGTACGTGTCGGCCTCGGTGTAGCCGTCGTAGCCGCAGTCGGGGGAGGGCTGGCCAGCACCTGGGCCGTCCGCCTCGTACGGGGTGCCGGGGCCCTTGCAGGTGATTTCCGCGCGGTTGCCCATCTTCCAGACGATCTCGTTCGCGGTCGCGGTGATGCGCACCGTCAGGCCCCGGTCCGAGGCGGAGGCGGTCAGCGGACCGAAGTAGGCGTTACCGGGGCTGGCCCACATCCAGACCGGCAGGCCGACCAGTCCGGGGCCCTTGCTCTTGCGCGGGGCCACCGCGGCCCGGGGCGGGAGCAGCGAGATCGAGGCGAGCGCGCGGCGGGCCAGCTCCTCTGGGTCGGGCGGGGTGCCGAAGCCGGGGGGCGGGGCATCCAGCAGCACCGGGTGCAGGCTGCCCACGTCGTCGCCGGTGCAGGTGACCACGTACCACTGTTTGCCCTCGGGGGTGCCCGGATCCTGCGGGACCTTAAGCTTGTAGTAGCAGCCGCTGCCGTTGTCGAACCAGCCGAGCACGTCGTCGTAGCAGGCGATGACCTTGCCGCCCCACTGGCACTTGCCGGCCGGCTTGCCGCCGCCACCTCCGCCGTTGTCCCCTCCGCCGGGTCCGCCGCCCCCGCCCGGGGTGCCCGGGTCGTCGTCCCAGATGTCGCAGTCGTTCTGGCCGATGGGGCACTCCACCCCGCCCTCCCGGGCCGCCGCCGCGACGGTGGCGGTGGGCGCGGCGACGGCGACCGCGAGCACGAGGGTCAGGCCGGCCCCAACGACCAGTCGTACGCCCCGGCTCCGTCCACCCCGGGTCAGCACGGCTGGTCCTCGTGCGCGGTGCCGGCGCTGATCAGCCAGCGGTCGGCCGCGTACCGGGTGGCCGTCGCGGTGGCCAGGTGCCGACCGCCGCCCGAGCCGGGGACCACCTTCTTCGTCTTCGTGTAGACCAGCCGGTAGCCGGTGGCGTCCACGCAGTCCTGGATCTCCACGGTGGCCGGGACGCCGTCCAGGCTCACGGAGGTGACGGTGGGGTCGGAGACGAGCGTTCCGGTACGCATGGCACCGTGCTCCTTCGCATCGCGAATTGCCAGTCGAACCCGGGTCAGCAATGGATCTGCCAGGAACCGGGTTAGTTCCGGGTGGAACGGATCTGCGCGCCGACTCGCCGTTCGGGACACCGCGAGATATCCGGAATATGCGGCGAGTGCCGCTTTGCGGGCGGCCTGTTCCTCGGCCGCCGAGTGGGTGGGGGTCGCCTTCTGCGTTGCCGGCAGGGGCCGTGTGGTGGCCTCGGGTTCCGGACCGCAGGCGGCGACCAGGCCGGTCGTCAGGACCGCGACCAGGAAGATCGTCCATCGGCCGGGGTGCCGTGTTCGCAACGCCGCGCCTCCTTGCTGGCGACCCGGGTGGGCGGCGTGCTGACCGCCATCGGGCGTGCGGCAACGCGGCCGGATGGCGTCATCCGGACCCACATCGCGTCACCGCGGTATTTGCCTGTGCTGATCTTCGAAAAGCCGTGAACCAATGTCCTCGTGCTGCCTCCGACGCCTTTGCAGGGGTTGCGTCGTACTCAAGGGGCGAGCATAAGCTGACGCCTGCCGATGCAACAGAGGCAATTCACCCGAATACTCTCGGTGATGGGGGCGGTGATCGGGAATGGCATGGCCGGAAGCCGGGTGGTGTGGGCGGGGAGCCCGCTCGAGAGGTATCGTGTCGGCCCTTGCCCCGGCCGTTGCCTCGGCCGCGGGCACGGCGTTCGTCGTCCGATCGGCCGGTACGCCGGCCCGGTCCGGGGGGTTCGGTCCGAAATACCCCTCGAACGCGCCGGTTGCCGTGAGCGGCCGGCCGGCCCGGCGGCCGGGTGCGTCGGCGGGGTCCAGGCGGGACGCGACGGGGTCCGATTCCGCGCCATCCGCCACACCGAGACCGAGCGAGGATGACTCACCGTGTCCTTTCGGGACCGGCCGCCGCCCCGCCCGGGGAAGCCGGACATGACCGTCGACCGCCCCCGCCGGCCGCTCGCCCTACCCAGCCCGCCGGCACCGCCCGCCGCCGCTGCCGTCGATCAGCCGCTCGCCGGGCCGGTGCCCGCCGGTGCCGTCGATCAGCCGCAGGCCGGGCCCCGTCGGCGGTGGTGGTCGCGGCTGTCGGCCGTCCTGGCCGTCACCCCGGTGCTCCGCCTCGCCGTCGCCCGATACGCCGTACCAGCGGGGGAACCGGACCGGACGGCCTGCCCGACGTGCGGCACGCCGCTCACGCTCGACCGGCCCTGGCCGGCGCTCGGCCCGGCGGCCCGCTGTCCGGCCTGCCGCACCCGGATCGGCGCTCCCGCCGGCGCGGTCGAGGCCGCAGTGCTCGCGGCGGTCGCGGTGCTGGTGGCGGTGGGCGGGTCGCCGGCCGAGCGGGTGGCCCTGGCGTGGTGGCTCGGCTGGGCAGTGCCGCTGGTCTTCGTGGACGCCGCCGTGCACCGGCTGCCCGACCGGCTCACCTGGCCGGCCGCCGCCGGGGTTCAGATGCTGCTCGGGGTGGCCGCGCTGACCTCGGCGGGACCGTCACCCTGGCTGCGGGCGGCCGCCGCCGGGCTCGGCCTGGCGCTCGGCTTCGCCGCCACCACCCTGTTGCTCGGGCGGCGCGGCTTCGGCCTCGGCGACGCCAAGCTGGCGCTCGGGGCGGGGGCGCTGCTCGGCTGGTACGGCTGGCCGGTCCTCGTGCTCGGGGTCTTCGTGACGTTCACGCTCTCCGCGCTGACCAGCCTGGTGCTGCTGCTGGGCCGTCGGGTGCGCTGGTCCAGTCACCTGCCGTTCGGCCCGTTCCTGGTGCTCGGCACGGTCGCCACTCTGCTTCTCATCCGCTGACCCCCGCGCCGCCCCACGTGCAGCGGCCCGGGTCAGCGGCTTCGGGTCAGCGGCTCCGGGTGGTGGCGTCGGCGACCGGGCGCTCGGCCCGGCGTTCGCGGCGAAGCAGCAGTTTCGCGATCGGACGGGCCAGCAGCGGGGCGAAGACGGCCACCACCAGCGCGCCGAAAAGCAGGCCGGCGATCACGTCGTGCGGGTAGTGCACCCCGACGAAGGTGCGGGAGAACGCGGCCAGCGCGGCAACCGGGATCGCGTACCAGGCGAGTCGGGGGGAGAGCAGCAGGATCGCCACGGCCAGCGCGCCGGCGATCGTCGAGTGGTTGCTCGGGAAGGACCAGTCGCCGACGGGCGGGCACTGCTCGGCGAGGATCACGAGGTCGGACGGGACGCGGCAGGGGCGATCCTGGTCCACCACCGACTTGATCAACTCGCTGCCGCCGTATGCGAGGACGACCGTGACCGGGGCGGCCAGGGCGAGCGCCAGGTTGCGCGGCCCGGCACCCAGCTTCGGCAGGGCTGCCGCCACGAAGAGAAGCCCGAGCAGGATGATCGACCACTCGGTGAAGTGCGCGGCGAACCACTGCACAGAGTCCGGTGTGCCGTCCGCGAACTCAACGATGTCGCGGTATAAATCAACGCTGAACTGCGGTGCGTCTGACAAATCGCCCTCAATCACGATTCACCTTATCAAAGGTTCACGTCCCGCCCGCCGGTAAGGAAGGGCACCTTGCTACGCCTGCGGTTGAGAAGGGTTCCCCTCTCACGTCGCTTCCTGAGGCGGGAGCGCCGTCCGGGGGTGGGGACTGGCAGGCTCCTGCACCCCGCCGGCCATCCGTTCGACGATCGCCTCCAGCGCCTCGAAGGCGTACGCCCAGTTGTGGCACTTGAAGCTGCGCAGCCCCTCGATCGGGGTACGGCAGTCGACGCAGTGCACCCCGGGGACGGCGTCCGGCACCTCCGTGTTGACGTACTTGCGCTCGCCGAGGATCACCCGCGCGATCATCGCCGGGTCGTGCACGCCGTGCAGCGCCGACGAGACGATGTCCAGCCAGGTCATCCGCCGGGCGCACTTGGGGCAGTCCGGCTCGTCACCACTGACCCACAGCGGTGCCCCGATGCTGCGCGCCGGCATCCCGAGCAGCTTCTCGATCCGGCGGACGTCGTGCTCCGGGGTCACCCAGCGGTGCCGGCCGGGCAGCGAGGCCGGTGAGTCGTACACGGCGCGGAACAGGACCGGATCCACCTCGACGGTCTCCCGCTGACGGGTCATCGCGTACCTCCTCGACCTGGTGGCGCCGACCGGGCCGACGCCCGCAGCCCCACCGTCGCCCCGGTCGGGCGACGGACACAACCGGATCAACGACACGGCGGGTCAGTGGGCGTTCGTGCCGGTGCGCGGATCTTCAGCGCGCCGGTGGACCTGGAGGCACCGGTGGGCCCGGCCGATGCCGGACCCCACCCGATCGATCGCTACGGCAGGTTGGGAGGGCAGGTCGTCCGGCTCCAGGTGGAGTAGGAGGTGCGGACACCCCACTGGAAGTCCTCCAGGCAGTTGCCGTACACGTGCATCCCGACCTGAACGGTCTTGCTGGCGTCGGAGTAGTAGACGAAGGTGATGCTCTCGTTGTCGTTGGGGTACGGCAGGGCCATGGCCGGGCTGGCCACCACCGCCGTCGTGCCGGCAACGGTCAGGAGGGTGGCCAGGACGGCGTTCCGCACAAACTTCTTCAACTCGCGGCCTTTCGATCGAGCGGTCTGGATGCGCAAATGATAGTCGTATATCGATATTCAGCCTAGGGTCTTCCACCGTGCCCCGACCCTCCCGCGACCTCGTCGACCCGGCAGACTGGGGGATGCGCTACCGCAGGCCGATCTCTTCTCCGCTGCGGGTCACGGACAGGCAGGAGTGAACCGGCGGGCATGACCGATCCAGACGACGCAGTACGGCTGGCCGAGTCGCTGTCCGACCGGCTCGGCTCCCTGACCTTCGTGGACCTCACCACCGAGCGGTTGACCGAACTGCTCATCGACGCGATCGCCGACTGGGGCGCGGCGCGGGGCTGGCGGGTCTACCGGCGAGCCGCCAGCGTGGTGCCGCTGCCACCGCCGATGTCCGGGCAGCAATCCGTCATCGACATCGCCTGCGCCCGGCCCGCCGCGTCACCCGTGGTGATCGAGGTCGACCACACCGACCGGCGCCGCACGGTCGAGAAGCTCCTCGCCGAAGCCGAGGCCGGGCGGGTGCCGCTCTGGGTCCGGTGGAGCGCCCGTGGCTTCGTCACACCACCGGAACCGATCCGGATGGTCACCCTCACGGTCACCGCGCGGCGCGGTGAGGCAGGCGTACGGCTGCACTCCCGCCAGCCGGCGCGGCAGCTCCCGCCGCCGCCGGAGCACCGCGCCGCGCCGGTCACCGCCGGCCCACCGGATTCCCTCTTCGACCCCGGCGGCGAAGTCTGAGACGCCCGGTCCGGCGCGAACGTGAGGGGTTGTCGCCCAGTTCAGGGCCGGGGGCCGGGGGCGCTGGCGGCCACCGCGGTGTACGCGCGCAAGGAGCTCCGGGCCGGCTGAGATCCACCGGGCGGGCTGCTGGGCTCGGCCCGCCGCGAGCCCCCGGCGACCGACGCGGCGACCGCCCGCTCCCGGGAGCGCCCGGGAGCAGGGTTCCGGTAACCTGGCACGGCGGGCCGTTAGCTCAATTGGCAGAGCTGAGGACTTTTAATCCTTAGGTTCTGGGTTCGAGTCCCAGGCGGCCCACCCGAAACGGATACCCAAACGGAGGGGTCCAAGAGCCGCGAAATTGCAGGCCACGGCCGGTCCCTGGTCGTACCGCCAGGCTGGGGCCCGGCTCCGCGCTCCGTGCGGTTCGGCGAGCGAGTTCCGCAGCGCCGTCAGATGGCTCCCACCACGTTCAGCCGGACAGCGGCGGAGTGGTCCCTGAACTCCGGCGGGCGAGGGACGGTGGATGGCCCGGGCGAGTTCACGGGTACGCCGGGAAGTGGCCAGCGGTCAGACGTCGTGCAGGTGCTGAGGCTGGGCATCTCGTTGGTTCCGAGGAGGCGATCAACCTCAACGGCGCGGTTATTGCCTCCGACGGAGGTTGGACTTCCTGATGCCCTCGCCGCCGCGCCGGCCGGCCGGCCAACTGCAAGCGGCCAACCCCAGGGCGGTGCGCGGGGCGGAACGGCCCCGCGCACGGAGTCGCCGGTCGCTCTCAGGTAGCCGGGTGCAGCCGGCCAGCCTCCCCGCCCTGGGCGTCGATCAGCACCAGGACCTCACCGTCGAGACCTGCCCGCCGGGTTGTCTGGAGCCAGCTCCAGACCGGGACCTGGTCGGTGCAGCCCATCTTCGTGACGGGCCCGGTGGTGGCGAGCAGCGTGCCCCCGGGCGCGGTGATCCACCGGCCGCCTCCGCGGTTGCAGCCGTCGGACCCGCGCCACTCGCCGTCTGCCGTGAACTCCACGTACGCCCCCGGGTTCCCGACGGTGGGCGTCCAGCGACCGGCCAGTCGCTGCTGGTCGGCGGGGCTCAGCGCCGGCGGTAGCGCGGCGGCCGGGGCGAGGGCGCGTCGGGCCTCGTCGGTGACCGTCGGCGGTTCCAGCAGCGAGCCCGCCATGTCCGGCCCGGCGGTCGGGGTGGCACCGGGGATCAGTCGGGCGACCGGCTGCGCCCGGTTGTCCAGGAGCACCGGCTGCCCTGCGCCGTCGATTCGGTACGCCGTCACGCGCCGCAGCCAACCGGGGGTGTCCTGGCTTGCCCGCTCGCAGCCGGGAGTCCCTTCGGCGGCGGGGCCGAATGTGGAGTTGACCTCGGCGAGGAAGTTCCCGTCGGTGTCGGCCCGCCAGGACCCGCGCAGGATGCCGCAGCGGTTGCCCACGACGTGCAGCTCGCGATGCGCGAGGCGCAGGATCGTGGCCGCGCCGGGGTCGGCGAGGTCGGCGATCGTCCAGGAACCGATCAGCCCCTCCGGTGCCGGCGGCCCCGAGGACTCGCTGGCACCCGGGCCCGGACCTGGGTCCGTGGCCCCCGGTCCGCTCTGCCCGGCGCACCCGGTGAGCAGTACACCGCACGCGATCATCGCCGCGAGGTAGCCCCGATTCGCCATCCCAGCCCCCGTCCTCTTCGCTTCCACCGTCGTCCCAATGCTCAGACGGCACAGATTGAGCGGCGGTTCCACCTCCGTCGCCGTCGGCGGGGCGGGCCCTCCGTGCAGGTGCACGCCGGAGAAGAACAGTTCCAGGCCGGGCAGCTCGACGTGGGTGACGCCGACGTAGCCGACGTGCCCGCCGGGGCGGGTGGAGTGGACGGCCTGCATCATCGACTCCTTGGTGCCGACGGCCTCGATGGTGGAGTGCGCGCTGAGCCTGTTGGAGTTGTCCCCGTACCTCGATCCCGACCAGGTCTCGGCTCGTAGCCGCCGGCCGGGCGTCTCACGAGTGTGATCCGGGGCAGACTAGGGCCGCATGCGACGCTTTCGATCCTGGGACGGTACGGAATTGGCATACCGGCTGGTTGGGTCCGGGCCGCCCTTGGTTTGTGTCCCCGGTGGTCCGGGTCAGGCCGTCGAGTACTTCGGGGAGTTGGGTGGTCTCAGCGATCATCGGACGTTGATCCTCCTGGACAACCGCGGCACGGGCGCTTCGTCGGTTCCCGAGAATCCCGAGACGTACCGGGTCGACCGGCTCGTCCAGGACGTCGAGGCGCTGCGCGACCACCTTCAGCTGGACCGAGTTGATCTGTTTGGACATTCGGCCAGCGGCGGGATCTGTTTGGCGTACACGGTCGAGTATCCGCACCGCCTCGACCACCTTGTGCTGGTAGCACCGTCGCTGCGTGTCGTCGGCATTCAATCCGACCTTGGGGCGGACGAGGTGCTGGCCCGGCGGGTGCACGAGCCTTGGCACGCCGAAGCGGTCGCCGCGCTGCATGCCGAGGCCGCGTCACCGCAGGAACTGGAGCGGTACCGTTGGCTGTCGGCGCCACTGCTGTACGGGCGCTGGGACGCCGCGGCCCAGGCCCAGGCCGCCGCTGAGCCCGCTCAGTTCGCCCAGCCGGCCACGGACGGTTTCTACGCTGGCTTCGAACCGGACCCGACGATACCGAAGCGGCTCGCGGCGCTCGAAGTGCCGGTGCTGCTGGTCGTTGGTGAATACGATATCTGGCCAACCTGCAGGGCCGTCCGCGAGCTGGCTGCCCAAATCCCTCACGCCGAGGTGGCGGAACTGCCGCGTGTCGGGCACTTTCCCTGGGTGGACGACCCGACCATGTTCGCAGCCACCGTGGAAGGGTTCCTCGCGCGCCGCCCGGCACCACCCACCGCCTGACGTCGCTCGGCTGTCAAAATGCCAGCGGTTAACCTCACCGTCATGGCGAGCGCCGAACTGGATGAGTTGATCGTCGCGGACGACGACGCGCTGTGCGCGTGGTTGTCGGCCAATTACGCCACGTCGCCCGGCGTCTGGCTCGCCCTGACCAAAAAGGGCGGCACAGTCACCACGCTGACCTGGCAGCAGACGGTCGACGTGGCCCTGTGCTTCGGCTGGATCGACGGGCAGGCCCGTAAACGGGATCAGGAGACCTCCTGGATCCGGTTCACTCCGCGCAGGCCCCGCAGTTCCTGGTCACAACGCAACGTCGCCCACGTGGCCCGGCTGGAGGCTCAGGGGCGAATGCTGCCCCCAGGCCGCGCCGCGGTAGAAGCCGCAAAGGCAGACGGGCGATGGGCAGCCGCCTACGCCCCGTCCTCGGAAGCCGAGGTGCCGGCCGACCTCCTCGCCGCCATCGCCGCCGACCCCGTCGCCCAGGCCATGTTCGACGTACTCACCAGAACCAACCGGTTCGCTCTCACCCATCGCCTCAATGCCGTCAAACGGGCGCAGACCCGCGAGCGGAAGATCGGCGAGTTCGTTGCCATGCTGGCCCGTCACGAGACGATCTACCCGCAGAAGGCAAAGCCTCCGAACTCGCCGTAATCGGCATCCTCATCATCAGGTGCATCGATCTGCCGCCGATCGTGCGCGCCGACAACCCGCGAGGCGTCTGGGCCTGGTACGGGCAAGTGCGGACACGGTGGCGAGACATCGGCCGAGCCTGCGGGCTGCCGGCCGCCGAAGCTGCAGGTTCGGCGACCGGTCTAGCTCGGGCCGCGCGCAAGTAGTCAGGCCGGGCTGGCCCAGCGTCTCATTCGCGCGGAAAGATCCGCTGGTGGGGGAGATGGCGCTGCGTCTGTGCTACAGCTGCGCCGGGCGCGGAACTTCCCTGCGGGCTCGAGGCCGTCTCCGGACGGTGGGGTCAGGGGTGGGTCAGGCCGATGATGGCGGCCAAGCGGGTCACATCGGCGTCGGCGGGACCGTCGCGGAGCAGGGCGGTCAGCACCGCACGGGCGGCGGGGCGGATGCGGGTCTCGGCGGCGGCGATCCGGTCGGCGGTGACCAGGGCGCGGCCGGCGGCTCGTGGGTTGCCGGAGTCGAGGTGGATGCGGGCTATGTCGATCAGGTGGGCCGCCCGGTGTTCGGCGGGGAGCCGGTTCCAGGCGTCCCCGTTGGCGGTGTGCTTGTGGATGATGGCGGCCTGGTGGGGGTCCCCGAGGTCGGCGGTGATGAGGGCGCGGGCGAGGGCGACCACGGTCGGGCCGTACTCGATGTCGTTGTTGTCGTGGTCGGGACGGTTGCCGTGGACCTCGGCGAGGTGGGTGGCGTGGTCGATGAGGTTGCGGGCGGCGGCCGAGTCCGTGCCGGCGGCGGCGAGGGCGGCCTCGACCAGCAGGGTTCCGGCCAGGGCGAGGTGGTCGGGCGGGAAAGCGTGGGACGGGTACGGGGTGAGCCGGCGTACGGCGGTGGTGGCGGCGATCATCGCGAGCCGGCCCTCTTCCAGGGCACGTAGCGCCTGGACCAGGGGGATCGTCGCGATTGCCGTGCGTCGGGGGTCACCGGCGGCGGTGGCCATCGCGCGGTCGGTGGCCAGCCAGGCCAGGTGCGCCTCGCCGAGTTTCACCAGCATCTGGGCGGCGAGCCGATACGTGCGCACCAGCAGGTCGGCGGCGCGCGCCGAACCGGTCGGTGCCCCGTGGTCGCGGGCCTGATGGGCGTCGGCGAGCAGGTCGGGCAGCATCCGCAACACCTGGGAGTGGTGGGCGTGCCGGTACGCCATCCACACGTACGTCACCCTGCGGTCTAGCTCTTCGAGGGGCAGTGGCGGTCGCCAGCCGGCCTCGCCGGGGCCGGGGGTGTGGTAGCAGGCCAGCGCCGCCCGTAGCTGTTTGACGGCCGCGGCGATGCCCGCGACCAGCTCACCTCGCCGGGTCTCCCGGGCGAGCAGCACCTCCGGGGCGACGCCGAGGACCGCGGCGACCGTTTCGAGGACCGAGAGCCGATCGAGGGTACGCAGACCGCGCTCGACCTTGTCCACCGCCCCTCGCAGTCCTTGCTGTCGCGGACCTGGGCAATGTGGTCCACATACCGAGCCTCGACGCACTGGCCGTTGCCGCCAGTGCTGTCCTTCGCGGCTGACCAGTGGGTCAGCTTCGTCCAGGGCATCAGGGCTGGAAAGCTCGACGCCTAACTCGTCTGCCGGGTGCGGGTAGCCATTACTGCACCCGGCAAATGAACGGATCAACGACGCCTAGACCTAACCAGTCGAGTAGATCAAGTTCAGCAAGGAGCTGAGCAAGCATGGAACGCAACACCTGGCACAAGTCGAGCCGCTCGGGCAACAACGGTCAGTGCGTCGAGGTGCGCGACCGAGGCGCTCGGGTCGACGTACGCGACTCCAAGGCCCCCGCCGCCGGGACGCTGAGCTTCGACCCGGCTGCGTGGACCGCCTTCACCGGCAGCCTCAAGACCGACGGTGCCCGCCCATAACTCGCAGCTACCCTCGGCCAGTGGCCCTACGGCGACTCGACTCCGGCGATCCGGTACTTGCCGACGTCCGCGGACCGGATCGCCGGGGTCTGCGGATCCGGTCCGCCGCCGTCGCGGAAGCGGTGTAGATCCTCGTCGGACTCCCACCGCTCGTAGACGTTGATCCGCTGCGGGTCGAGGGGGTCCGCCGACTGGACGAAGTCGAGGCAACCCGGCGCGGATCGCGCCCGCCGGGCGACGTCGGCGACGGCGGCCAGGTACTGCTCGCGGTCAGCAGGGGCGAGGTGGAGCGTCCCGGCGATGATCAGCACTCGTTCCTCCTGGTACGTGCTCGGCTGTCGGTCCTCGGCGATCCCCGCATGTTCGCCAGTTCGGGATATCCTTGGCGCATATGGCTACCTATCGCAGCGCCTCAGTGCTTCTTTCCTCGGACGGCACCAGGACCCCTGGCACCGCCGCACTCTTCGCCGAGCCCGCCCGTAAGGGTGGGACCCCGCCGTGGGCAGGTGACTTCCGACCCGCCAACAGCGCCGGCAATGGCCCCAAGAACGCGGTCGGGAAGACCTTTACGTTGGAGTTGCCCGACGGCAGCACCGGCAAGGTCGTGGTCCAGAGCCTCAAGAGCGGGAAGGGAGGCGTCGTGCTCGCGCTGATGGGCGAGGACGCACCCCCCTTCTGATCAGCCGCTGAGAACGTTCGAGCCGCTCGCTGCCCTGATCGGCGGCCCGCCGATCAGGGCCACCGGTCAGCGGCGGCCGGTGGCCAGGGCGACGAGGTACTGTCCGCCGCCTGCGTCGACGCTTGCGGTCACCGGCAGTCCGGGCACCAGCCGGGAGAACCGGTCGACCAGCCAGTCGGCCGCCTCCTGGGCGTCCTTCTTGCTCGCACAGCGGGCGACCAGCTCACGGCCACCCTTGCGTTCGAGTCGTTCGGCGACGGCGATCAGCGGCGCGGGCTCCACCACGTGCAGACGGTCCGGCCAGGCGATGACCACCTTGACCGCGCCCTTGCGGGTGTTACAGGCGCGGTGCGCCAGCCGCTCGACGACCTTGGCCTTCTTGTCGGCGGTGCGGCTGTCGACGCTGGGACCACGCGGGTCGTTCACCGACATGTCGGCGTCGACCGGCTCGTCGCACACCCAGCATCGCCAACTGTCACGCCTCGCGACGTCATCGAGAAGACTCATCCGAGCAAACTAGCCTGTCAGCCCCCGGCCAACGACAGCCCCGGCCGCCGCCCCGCTGTTGCGCGGCGGCGCTGAGCTGGCGGGCCCGGCGGCAACCGGTCAACGCCGGCTGGGCAGTTCTCCGCCCGGGTCAGGAGTGGGAGAGGGCGAACGCCACCAGGAAGCCCAGCACCGTGATCAGGCCGACCAGCAGGTGGGCGTCCTCGAACGCCTCGGGGATCATGGTGTCGGTGATCATGGCGAGGATCGCGCCGGCCGCCAGCGCGGTGATCGAGGCGAGTACCTCCGGTGGCGCGTCGCCCAACAGGGTGTACCCGGCCACCGCCGCGAGGCCGCTCACCAGGGCGATCCCGGCCCACAGGGCGAGGACGTAGTGGCGGGTTCGGCCGGCCTGACGCATTCCCGTCGCGCTGGACAGCCCCTCCGGAACGTTGCTGAGGAAGACCGCGGCCACCGTGACCACGCTGACCGGGCCGCCGGTGAGCAGGCTCGCGCCGATCACCACCGACTCTGGGATGCCGTCGAGCAGCGCGCCGACGGCGATCGCCGACCCGGAGCCGGGCTGCTCATTCTCCGAGGGCTGTAGGTCGCCGGAGCGCTTGCGGTGCCGCGCGCCCCGCCGGGCCAGCAGGGCGTTCGCCCCGGTGTACGCCAGGGCGCCGCCCGCCGCCCCGATCGCGGTGGGCAGCAGCCCGCCCTGCTCGTGCGCCTCGGCGATCAGATCGAAGGACACTGCGGAGAGCAGCACCCCCGCACCGAAGGCCATCACGGACGCGACGACCCGGCGCGGGACCGCCACGAACCAGCCCAGAGCGGCCCCGAGCAGCAGGGCCGACCCGGCCAGCAGACCCCACCCACCCGCCTGCAACCACTCCGGCATGCGTAGGACGCTACCCGGGCACCCCCGGGGGCGAAACGGGGTCAGAACTCCGCGTGCAGGTAGGGGAGCCGGCGCGGGAAGAGGCGACGCAGCTCGGCGGCGGCGTCCGCCGGCACCCGGCCGAGGCCGCGCACGTCCACCTCCGCCGGGTCGAGCACCCCGTATGCCAGGGCGGAGAGCCCGGCCGCGGTGAGCGTCGCGGTCGGCGCGGCGGCGGAGGAGACGTCTTCGACCAGCTCCAGGTGGCCGGTGGCGCCGTCGAGCAGGTGGGTGCCGGCCAGCCAGCGGTCCCCGGTCAGCTCGACCCGAACCCGGGCCGGCCCGGCCGGAAGACCGGCCAGCGCGTCCAGCGAGAGCAGCCGGGCCATCGGCGCCGGCGACCCGGGCCCCGCGATCCGGGCCTCGACGTGCACGTCCAGGTCGGTCAGCCACAGCTCGGGCAGCTCGTCGGCGGCCACCTGTAGGGAGACCCGGGCGACCTGGTCGACGTGCCGGGCGAGGAACTGCAACAGCAGGGCCCGGGCGTACGGGTCGGCGGCCAGCAGGGGGCCGCCGACCAACTCGCCGTCGTGGTCGTCGATCCGGTACGTCAGCACGCCGACCGTCGCCCCGTCCCGGCGGGCGGTGACCAGCCACCGGTCGTCCTCGTCGCGCAGCCACACCGCCCGGGTCTCGGGCAAGATCGCGAAGCCGTGCCGTTCGGCGAGGCAACGCTCGGTGAATGCCCGGTGGGCCGCGTACCCGGTGCCGGTCCGTTCCCAGGTCAGCTCGCCGGGCAGGTCTGCGCGCAGCAGCGGGGCCAGGCCGGCCGGCGAGAGGGTGACCGTACGCGCCCGGGGCAGTCCGACGTAGCCGAAGCGCTCGTAGAACGAGGCGCGGAACGGGTACAACGCGCTCACCGGGTGCCCCTCGTCGCGCATCTCGTCGAGAAGCTGGTGCAGCAGGGCGCGGACGTGCCCGTGCCGGCGGGCCAGCGGGTGGGTGGTCACCCCGGCGACGCCGGCCATCGGCAGCACGACCCCGCGCAGGTTCTGCCGCATCGGGATGGCGGAGGCCACCGCGACGGTCTCGTCGCCCTCCGTCACGACCAGGGTGCGGTTGGCCGCCGCGTACGGCAGGACGCGGCGGAAATCCTCAGCCTGCTCGGGTCGCTTGGGGGACGCCTCGAAGGCGTACGCCTGGAGCGGGAAGGCGGTGGAGAGCCGCTCCTCGTTGGTCACCCGCCGGATGTTCATTCCCCATCCCAACCCGGCCCGCCGGCCCGCCGCAACCCCATTGCCGACCCCGGACGCGCCGACCGGGCAGGCTGGTGGCGGCGCGCCGGGGAGCGCGGTGACGTCAGAGCGCGGTGACGTCAGAGACGATGACGGTGACGTTGTCCGGCGCCCCCGCCTGGTGGGCGAGCTTCACCAACTGCTCGCCGCAGAGCTTGGGGTCGCCGTACAGGCCCAGCACGGCGGCGATCGCGCCGTCGTCGACGTAGTCCGAGAGGCCGTCGCTGCACAACAGCAACCGGTCGCCGGCGACGACGGTGAGCGTGCCGATCGCCGGGGGCGCGTCCGCGCCCTGCACGGCCCGGGTCACCAGCGACCGCTGCGGGTGGTGCCGGGCCTGGCCCGGGGAGAGCGTGCCCTGGTCGACCAGCGACTGGACGAACGTGTCGTCCCGGGTGAGCTGGGTCATCGCATTGTCCCGCAGCAGATAGCAGCGGGAGTCGCCGACCTGGGCGAGGACCAGGACGTCGCCGGCGAGCAGGCCGGCCGTGAGCGTCGTACCCATGCCCTCGCGGGCCGGATCGACGGAGATGGCGGCCCGGATGCGCTGGTTGGCGGTGCTCACCACAGCCCGCAGCGCGTCGGCGGCCCCCTCGGTGCTTGCGGGCGGGTCCAGTTCGTCGAGGATGCGGATGACGATCTCACTCGCCACCTCACCGGCCGGCAGGCCACCCATCCCGTCAGCGACCGCGACCAGACGGTTACCGGCGAGGGCGGAATCCTCGTTGTTGGTCCGCACGAGGCCGACGTCGTTGAGGATGGCCGAGCGGAAGATCAGCGTCATACGACAAGCTTGCCAAGAAGACCCGCCTTCGTCGCTATGCACTGCGGGGTCGGAGCGAAAAGAATCATGTGACGCGTGACGGCGGCCGGCTTCAGCGGCGCGGGTAGCGCAGCAGAAGACTCGCCCAGACCTCCTCGTCGCCGACGGCCGCGTAGCCGTGTGGCACATCGGAGGCCCAGCGCAGGTGGCCGCCGACCCCGGCGGTCAGCGGGGCGTCCACCGGCCCGGCGCGGAGCACCCCGGCGAAGACCGTGACGTGCTCAGTGACCCCGGGCTGGTGCGCGGGCGAGACCTGCGCGACCCCGGGGGACACCCGCATCCGGTACAACTCGTACGTCGAGCCCGCCTCGGTGAAGACCTCCAGCAGGGTGGCGCTGACCGCCGCGCCGCGAACCGTCGGGGTCGTTGCCGGCCCGGCGAGCACGGCGGTCAGTGGCACCCCGAGTTGCGCGGTGATCGCATAGAGCGTCTCCAGGGTGGGGTTGCGGGTGCCGTTCTCCAGGCCGGAGAGAGTGGCCTTTCCCACTCCGGCGAGCCGGGCCAGGGCGGACAACGACATTTCCCGCTCCTTGCGCAGGGCGCGGACCCGGCAGCCGACGGTGTCGGTGTCGACTGCCCGCGCCCGGGATGGTGCAGGGGGCTCCATGCCGCTATCGTCCTACACGTTTTCGTTCCGTAGACGGAACGGTGAGGGGGGAAGCGTGGCGGGCCTGTTGCAACCCGTGCTGGCCGGGGTGGTGACCGCGCTCGTCGGCTTCGCCAGCTCGTTCACCGTGGTGCTCGCCGGGCTGCGGGCGGTCGGCGCCGACGAGAACCAGGCCGCCTCGGGGCTGCTCGCGGTCAGCGTCCTCTCCGGGCTCTGCGCGGTGTGGCTGGGGCTGCGGCACCGGCTGCCGATGGCAGTCGCCTGGTCCACCCCCGGCGCGGCGCTGCTGGTGGCCACCGGCCCCGTCCCCGGCGGCTGGCCGGCCGCAGTCGGCGCGTTCGTCGTGTGCGGGGCGCTGATCGTCTCCGCCGGCCTCTTCCCGGCGCTTGGCCGGGCGGTGGCCGCCATTCCCGGCCCGATCGCCAGCGCGATGCTGGCCGGGGTCCTCCTGCCGCTGTGCACCGCGCCGGTCCGCGCCCTGGTCGAGGTGCCGAGACTGGCCGCGCCGGTGGTCCTCACCTGGCTGGTCCTGCACCGGTTCGCCCGCCGCTGGGCGGTGCCGGCCGCGCTGGTGGTGGCCGCGGTCGCCATCGCCCTGACCACGCCCGGCAGGATCGGCGCGGACGGCTTCCGGCCGGTGTTCGCCCTCACCGCGCCCGAGTGGACGGTACCGGCGGTGGTCGGGCTGGCGATTCCCCTCTTCCTGGTCACCATGGCCGCGCAGAACGTTCCCGGAATGGCGGTGCTGCGGGGCTACGGCTACCACCCGCCGTTCGGTTCGGCGCTGCGGGTCACCGGCCTGGCCAGCGCCCTGGGTGCCCCGGTCGGCGGGCACGCGGTCAACCTGGCCGCGATCACCGCCGCGCTGGCCGCCGGCCCGGACGCCCATCCGGACCCCGAGCGCCGCTGGGTCGCTTCGGTCACCGCCGGGGTGGGACTGGCCCTGCTCGGCCTCGGCGCGGGCCTCGCCACCACGCTGGTACTGCTTTCCCCGCCCGTGCTGATCGAGGCGGTGGCCGGGCTCGCGCTCCTCGCCGCGCTGGCCGGCGCGGTGTCGGCGGCCGTCGCCGACCCGCAGGCCCGTGAGGCGGCAGTGGTCACCTTCGTGGTCACCGCCTCCGGGGTGAGCCTGCTGGGCATCGGCGGCGCGTTCTGGGGTCTGCTCGCAGGCTGGCTGATGCTGCTGCTCTTCCGCCGCCGCTCGACCCCGGCTGCCGAGCCGACCCCGGCTGCCGAGCCGGCTGTGGCCTCCGAGCCGACCCCGGCCTCCGAGCCGGCTCGGTGAAGAGGACCGGCTGACGGCGGGGGTTCACTCCTGCGGAGGAAGGCTCGTGGCGGGGACGTCGAGGCGTACCCGTCCGTCGGCGACGGCGGCGATCTGGTCGGCCGGTACGTAGACCGCGCCGGTCGGGGCGAGATCGGTGGTGACCTTGAGGTAACCGCTGCGCAGCAGGCGGGCGGCCAGGTCGGCCGGCACGTCCGGCTCCTCGACCGCCGCCGACTCGATCAACTCGTCCAGGCTGCCGCCGGGGTCCGCGGCGGGCGCCTGCACGGTCACCGCATTCGGGTCGCCCCGCTGGACGAGGTCCACGGTGCCGACCTCCGCCCCGGTCACGTCGACCACCGGCATCCCGGTGGTGATGCGGGAGATGGTCGCCTGCTGATCGGTGCCCTGCTGCTCCATCCTGGCGCGGTTCCCGGGCCGCCCGCCGGCTAAACACCGCCCCGGTCAGGGGCGTGCGTCGGGTGTCGGCTGCCACGCGCCCGGCGGGCGGGGGGACAGCTCGCGCCAGCCGTCGGCCCCGGCGAGCAGTGCGCGGACGGTCTCCTCCGCCTCCTCGACGCTCGGGTACTCGTAGAACTGGGAGACGCCCTCGGCGCCGCCGGCCCGCTGCTCGACGTGCCACCGGTCGCCGTTCACCCGGAGGAAGACATCCCGCCGCGCCAGCCGCCCCCACTTGCCGTTCCACCAGTGCTTCCGCTGCTCCATGACGGGACCATATCGAACATGTGTACGAAGATGGTACGGCCCCCACGGGAATCCCGTGGGGGCCGATGTGCTGCCGGGCGGGCCGGCGCGGGGGCCGGTGTCCCGGGGGGCTCAGCGCGGGGCCGGGGGCTCCGGGCGGCGGCCGAGCACGTCGTCCAGGGCACCCCGCTGCTGGCCCGGGGTGGCGTGGCCGGCGGCGACCAGCGCGTCACGGATCTCGGTGAGCAGCTTGACCTCCTCGCTGGGGGCGGCCGGCGGCGGCTCCTCGCCGCGCCTGCGCCGCTCGGCGAGCCTGTTCATCGGGTAGACGACCAGGAAGTACAGCGCCGCCGCGGTCAGCGCGAAGGTGATCGCCGCGTTGACGAAGGCCACCCAGTCGAACGGGATCTCCCTGAATTTCGGGGTCGAGCCGCTGACGCCGTCCTTGTTGCCGGTGATCAGCACGATCATCACCCTGACCAGGGGTTCCAGGAACGACTCGGTCAGCTTGGTGACCACGCCCGTGAACGCGGCGCCGATGACGACGCCGACCGCGAGGTCGACGACGTTTCCGCGCATGATGAAGTCTTTGAAGCCCTTGAGCATTCGTACTCCCGTGGTATCCGGTTTACCGTCCGGGGCAACCTATTCCCCTGGGGAGGGTTCCAGAAAAGCACCGGCCTCGCGCGCTGCCGAGATCGGGTCGCCGGCGCGGATCGCGTCCACCAGTCGGGTGTGGTCGACGTACCGATCCGGCTCCAACGCGTCGCCCATCGCCTGGTTGATCGTGCTGCGCAGTGCCGCGCCCACCGAGGCGTACAGCTCGGCGAGCATGGCGTTGTGGGCGGCGGCCACCACCGCCGTGTGCAGCGCCGCGTCGGCCTCGACGAACTCGTCGACCCGGCCGCCGTGCCAGGCGGCCTCCCGGGCGGCGAGCGCGGCGTCGAGGGCGGCCAGGTCCCCGGGGGTACGCCGCAGCGCGGCGAGCCGGGCGGCCTCCACCTCGAAGGCGCGGCGCACCTCGATCACCTCGGTCATCCGGTCCTCGGTGAGCCGACGGGCCACCACAGGGGCCAGCTCGTCGGTCGACACCACGTACGTGCCGGAGCCCTGCCGGGGCTCCAGCACCCCGGCGTGTACCAGGGCGCGGACCGCCTCCCGGATGGTGTTGCGCCCCACCCCAAGTGCGGCGACCAGTTGTGGCTCGGTCGGGATGCGCGCGCCCACCGGCCACTCGCCGCCGAGGATGCGGGACCGGAGCTGCTCGATCGTCTGCCGGACCCGGTGACCGCGGGGCGGCACGGGTGCGGAATGCGCGGGCGGTGTCACTGGTTACACCACCGGTCCGTAATTCATCCCATGATTGTAGGTTCGAGGTCATGACGCCGCCACCAACCGCCACCGCCGGCTCCGGCACCGCACCCACCAGGGCCCCCGGCGAGCCCGCCCCGGCTTCCGGCGTCGGACCAGCGCCGGTCCCGGCGCAGCGGCCGGCGACCGGTGGGCTGCTGGTGCTGGTCGGCATGCTGCTGGTCGCGCTGAACCTGCGCGCCGCCGTGACCAGCCTCGGTGCCCTGCTCGACGAGGTCCGCACCGGCCTCGGGCTCTCCGGGACGATGGCCGGCGTCGTCACCACCCTGCCGACGATCGCGTTCGCCGCGCTGGGGGCGCTCACCCCGTGGCTGGTCCGCCGGTACGCCCCCGCCCGGGTGCTGGTGGTCGCCATGCTGTCCCTGGCCGTCGGCCAGGTGCTCCGGGTGGTCACCGACTCGACGGTGGTCTTCGTGGCCACCAGCGCGCTCGCGCTGGCCGGCATCGCGGTGGCCAACATTCTGCTGCCGATGCTGGTGAAGCAGCACTTTCCGCACCGCACCGGGCTGGTCACCGGGGCGTACACGATGGCGTTGACGGTGGGCACGACGGTGGCCGCCGCATCGGCGGTGCCGGTGGCGCACGCGTTCGGCTCGTGGCGGGCCGGGCTCGGGGTGTGGGCCGGGCTGGCCGCGGTGGCCGTAGTCCCGTGGGTGCCGCTGGCACTGCGGGCCCGCGCCGCCCGCCGCAGCGCAGGCCCGACGGTGGCTGCCCCCAGGTCGGCCCGGATCCGGCCCGAGCGGACCCGGCTCGGCTGGGCCATGGCGGTCTACTTCGGGGCGCAGTCGCTGAGCGGCTACGCGATCATGGGCTGGCTGGCCCAGCTCTTCCGGGACGCCGACTTCGCGCCGGAGACGGCGGGGCTGCTGCTGGCCGGGGTGACCGCGCTCGGCGTGCCGGTGGCGCTGCTGATGCCGACGCTCGCCGGGCGGATGCGGACACTGCGCCCGCTGGTGCTCGGGCTGACCGCCTTCTCGGCGACGGCCTACCTGGGGCTGGCGATCGCACCGCACGACGCGGCGCTGCTCTGGATCGCCCTGCTCGCCCTCGGGCAGGGCGCCTTCCCGCTGATCCTGACCACCATCGGGCTGCGCGCCCGCACGGCCGAGGGCACCGTCGCGCTCTCCGCCTTCGCGCAGAGCACCGGGTACGTGATCGCCGCGCTCGGCCCGTTGCTGGTCGGCATCCTCTACGAGGCGACCGGCGGGTGGACCGCGCCGATCGGGTTCCTGCTGGCGGCCCTGGTCGTGCAGACGGGCGCGGGCCTGGTGATCGCCCGGCCCCGGTTCATCGAGGACGAGCGCTGAGCGGACCGGTCAGGAGGAGGCGGGCGTGGGCTCGCCGGCGACGGCCTGGTCGACCGTCGGGTACGTGTGCAGCACCTCGACCAGCCCGCTGACCTCCAGGATGCGCAGCACCCCGCGCTGCGGGGCGGCCAACCGGACCACGCCGCCGGCCTCGTCGCAGCTGTTCTTGGCGCGAACGAACACGGAGAGCCCGGTCGAGTCGCAGAACGAGACGTCGGCCAGGTCGAAGACGAGCCGGCTGCGACCCTTGTCGAGCTGATCCGTGATCTGGTCCTGGAGCTGCGGTGCCGTCGCCATGTCGAGCTCGCCCGCGACCGACACGACGACCACGTCGCCGCGCTGTTCCGTGTGCACCGTCAAGGACATTCGGACCTCCTGTTTATCGGTGGAACGGTATCCCACGACCGGGGCCCGGCGCAGAACGGGAGTGCCACCCCGAGGTGAGCAGCATCTCTTTGTCATGTGACAACTAGTTGTTCGGTACCCGGTGGTAGAGTCCGGCCGGTCCAGGTCAGAGGGAGGATTCAATGGCGTTGAACGCGGAAGAAAGCGGTCGGCTCACCGGTCTGCTGAGCGAGCACGCCGAGCGGATCACACAGCGTTGGACGGAGATCACCGCCGCGTCGCTGCGTGGCCGACTCAGCCAGGCGGAGTTGCGCCGTCAGGTGCAGGATCTACACCGTGGCATGGTGGCCGCGGGTCAGGGCGGCACGCTGGACCTGGAGAACGAGTCGGCCGGAGAGTTGCGCGCCGTGCTGGCCGAGATCTCCCGGGGGCGCGCCCGGCAGGGCTTCACCGCCAGCGAGACGGCGGTCAGCGTGTACGCCTTCAAGGACGTCCTGTGGGAGCTGATGGAGTCCGGCGGCACCGACAGCATCCGCGACTACGTGGCCTTCACCTCCCTGGTCGACCAGATGGGGCTCTTCACCGTCGAGAGCTTCGTGCGGACCCGGGAGAGCCTGATCGCCGACCAGGCCGAGCAGCTTCTCGAGCTCTCCACCCCCGTGGTCAAGATCTGGGAGGGCGTGGTGGCCGTGCCGCTGGTCGGCACGCTCGACTCGGCCCGGGCCCAAGTGGTGATGGAGCGGCTGCTCCAGACCCTGGTCGACACCGGCTCCCCGTACGCGATCATCGACATCACCGGCGTGCTGGCGGTGGACACCCAGGTCGCCCAGCACATCCTCAAGACAGTCGTGGCGGCCCGGCTGATGGGTGCCGAATGCATCATCTCCGGCATCCGCCCGCAGATCGCCCAAACCATCGTGGCACTCGGCATCGAGTTCGGCGACATCGCCACGAAGGCCAGCCTCGCCGACGCGCTGCGCCACGTGCTGCGGCTGGCCGGGGTGGAGTCCTCCCGGCGGCACCCCCGCCGGGAGTCCTGATGGAGCGGGTGCCGGTCCTGAAGATCGGCGACATCCTGCTCGTCTCGATCCAGCTCGACATGTCCGACCAGACGGCGGTCATGCTCCAGGAGGACCTTGCCGAGCGGATCGTCGCCACCGGTTGCCACGGTGTGATCATCGACATCACGGCGCTGGACATCGTCGACTCGTTCGTCGGCCGGATGCTCTCCACCATCGCGTCGATCTCCAGGGTGCTCGACGCCGAGACCGTGGTGGTCGGGATGCGTCCCGCCGTCGCCATCACCCTGGTCGAGCTGGGCCTGTCGCTGAACGGCATCCGCACCGCGCTGAACGTCGAGCGGGGCATGGAACTGATCGCGTCGACCCGGCCCGACGAGTACGACTACGACATCGCCGAGGAACCGGACGACGAGACGACGGCCAGGAGATGACCGCAGGCTTCGACCTGAGCCACCCGCAGGCGCAGGCGATCCGGAGCGACGAGGACGTGGTGCGGGTCCGCCAACTGGTACGGACGGTGGCGGTGGCGGCCCGGCTCTCCCTGGTCGACCAGACCAAGGTGGTCACCGCCGCCAGCGAGCTGGCCCGCAACACCCTGGTGTACGGCGGGGGCGGCACCGCCGAGGTGACCAGCGTGGACAACGGCCTGCGGCGCGGCGTACGGATCGTCTTCGCCGATGAGGGCCCCGGCATCGCCGACCTGGACCTTGCCCTCACCGACGGCTACACCACCGGCGGTGGCCTCGGCCTCGGCCTCAGCGGCACCCGACGGTTGGTCGACGAGTTCGACATCGACACCGGCCCGGGCCGTGGCACCCGCATCACGATCACCAAATGGTCCCGATGACCATCGAAGCCATGTCCGACCACGGCCTGTGGTTCGGGTTCGAAAGCGGCAGCGCGGTCCGGCGGGCCGCCGAGCGGCTGGGCCACCAGCTCGACATCGGCGAGACCCGCATCGCCGACCTGGCCATCGTCGCCGCCGAGCTGACCAGCAACCTGATCAAGCACGCCGACAACGGGGTGCTGCTGCTGCGCCCGGTGCGCCGGGGCGACCAGGCCGGCGTCGAGCTGATCGCCATCGACTCCGGGCCGGGGATGGCCGATCTGACCGTCTCCTCGCGGGACGGGCACTCCACCGCGGGGACGCTCGGTATCGGACTCGGCGCGATCATGCGGCAGGCAGACTGGTTCGACGGCTACTCGCTGCCCGGCAAGGGCACCGTCCTCGCCGTGCAGGTCTGGCCGCGGGGGCCCGTCCCGGAGCAGTCCTGGACCGCGGCGCTGACCCGGCCCCTCGCCGGTGAGTCGGTCAGCGGCGACGGGTACGCCGTCCGCGTCGTCGAGGGGCGGCACCAGGTGCTGGTCTCCGACGGCCTCGGGCACGGCCCGCTGGCAGCGGCGGCCACCGACGCGGCGCTGGCCGCGTTCCGGTCCGCCCCGGCCGCATCGCCCGCGGTGGTGGTGCAGCACCTGCACCGGGCGATGTCGCACACCCGGGGCGCGGCGCTGGCCGTCGCCGAGGTGGTCGCGGACGCCGGGCTGCTCCGGTACGCCGGGCTGGGCAACATCTCCGCGGCCGTGGTGGTCGAGGGCGAGCGGCGGCGGGGGCTAGTCTCCCTGCCGGGGATCGCCGGCCACCAACGACCCGTCGTCCGCGAGTACGACTACGCCTTCCCCTCCGGGGCGGCCCTGGTGATGCATAGTGACGGGGTGGTGGACCGTTGGCAGTTCGACGACTACCCCGGGCTGGGGTCGCGGACGCCGCTGGTGATGGCAGCGACCCTGCTGCGCGACGCCGGACTGCGTCGGGACGACGCCTGCGTCCTGGTTGCCCGGGCACCGCAGTGACCAGGCCGGCAGGCAGCCTGCCGTTGTTCCAGATGGCGTTGCGGGTCGAGCACGACATCTTCGTGGTCCGACAGCGGGGCCGGGAGGTGGCCGCGGCGGTCGGCCTGGAGCACCAGGACCAGGTCCGGCTCGCCACCGCACTCAGCGAGGTGGCCCGGGACCTGCTGCGCGTCGTCGGCGGGGCGGACGTGACCTTCGCCGTCGACCTTGAGGCGTACGGCCCGTCTCAGGTGCGGGTGGACCTGGCCCCGATGCGCCCGCTGCCCGACGGACGGTACGAGCCGCACTCGGGCGCGGTGGCGCGTCTGGTGGACATGTTGGGCGTCGTGCATCGGGAGGGCGATACGGTCGTGAGGATGTCCCGACGTGTCCCGGCGAACGCGCAGGCGCTGACCCTGGAGCGGCTGGCGGAGCTGCGCACCGAGCTCGGCAACAGCGCCCCCGGCAGTGCCCTGGACGAGCTCGCCCTGCAGAACGAGCAGCTGGTCTCGGCCCTGGACGAGGTGCGCAGCCAGCGGGACGAGCTGGCCGTGCTCAACGAGGAGCTCCAGGAGACCAACCGGGGCGTGATGGCCCTCTACAACCAGCTCACCGAGGAGCTGGAGGAGACCAATCGGGGCGTCGTGGCGCTCTACGCCGAGCTGGACGAGAAGTCCGCTCAGCTCGGCACGGCCAGCGAGTCGAAAAGTCGGTTCCTGGCCAACGTCAGCCACGAGCTGCGTGCCCCGGTGACCGCGATCATCGGGCTGAGCCGGTTGCTCGCCGACTCCGCGTCCGACCCGCTCACCGACGAGCAGGCCCAGCAGGTCGGGCTGATCCGGTCCTCGGCCACCGACCTGCTCGGCCTGGTCAACGAGCTGCTCGACCTGGCCAAGGCGGAGTCCGGGCGATTGGAGCCGAACTGGACCGAGGTGGATCTGCGGGCGGTCTTCGGCCAGCTCCGCGGCACCATGCGGGCGCTGTCCACGAAGCCGGACGTGGAGCTGGTGGTGGAGGACCCGCCGCCGCCGGGGACGGTGCGGTGCGACGAGGTGCTGCTTGCCCAGGTGCTGCGTAACCTGCTGCACAACGGGTTGAAGTTCACCGATCGGGGCGAGATCCGGCTGTGGGCGGAGATCCGCGACGAGCGGTGGTGGCTGTCGGTCTCCGACACCGGCGCCGGCATCGCCCCGGAGCTGCACGAGCGGATCTTCGAGGAGTTCTACCAGGTGCCGGGGAGCACCCGGATCGGCGGCACCGGCCTCGGCCTGCCGTATTCGCGGCGGGTGGTGCGACTGCTCGGCGGCACCCTGGAGCTGACCAGCGAGCCGGGGCGGGGCAGCACATTCACCGTCACCCTACCGGCGCGCGGAGCATGATCGTGGAGGGCGGTCCGGCGACCGTGCTGGTGGTCGACGACAGCCACACGAAGCGCTACCTGCTGGTGAGCTGGCTCAGCCGGGCCGGCTTCGCGACGTTGGAGGCGGAGACCGGGGGGGAGGCGTTGGCCCGGGTCGGGGTGGACCCGATCGACCTGGTCGTGCTCGACGTCAAGCTGCCTGACATGACTGGGTTCGAGGTCTGCGAACGGATCAAGAAGGCGTACCCGGCGATGCCGGTGGTCCACGTGTCGGCGCACGCCGTCGACGTGGCGGATCGGGCCCAGGGGCTGACCCGGGGCGCGGACGCCTACCTGGCCGAGCCGATCGAGCCGGAGGAACTGGGCGCCACCGCCCATGCGGTACTGCGGTACTACCGGGCCCGGCAGCGCGCCGAGCTGCTCGCCGAGCGGCTCACCGGGCTGGCCGAGACGACCGTCGCGGTGCACGCCGCGCCGAACTTCACCCGCCTGCTTGAGGCGGCGGCGGCCGGTGCCGCGCGGATCTTCAAGGGCCCGGCAGCGGTGATCGCCGAGACCTTCGAGGGCGACTGCCTCGCCGGGGTCTCGGCGGGCCCGGGGGACGAGCCCCGGATCGTCCCGTGGGTGGTCGACGACACCGGGGTGCCCACCGGTTCCACGGTGCGGGTGGACGATCCCGCCAACTGGAACCTGGTCGACTGGCCGGTTGGCGACCAGGTGACCGTGGCCGCGGCGAAGCTGCGTGAGGACCGGGCTCCGCTCTACGTGGTGGTGCCGACGGGCAGCCAGACCGCCGGGACGCCGGTGCTGGTGCAGGTCGCCCAGGCGGTGGCGGCGGCGGTGGAGGCGCAACGCTCCTTCGACGAGGAGCACCGCATCGCGGTCACCCTCCAGCGCAGCCTGCTGCCCCGGCGGATCCCGGAGATCGCGGGGCTCGACCTCGCCGTCCGGTACGAGCCGGCCAGCGCCCAGACCGAGGTTGGCGGCGACTTCTACGAGCTGGTGATGCTCGACGGCCACCTGCTGATGGCGATCGGTGACGTCGCCGGGCACTCCCTGCACGCCGCGACGGTGATGGCGGAGCTGCGGCACGCGGTACGCGCGTACGCCGTCGAGGGGCACCAGCCGGGAGCGATCCTGCACCGGGTCAACGAGCTGATGCGCACGCTGCTCCCCAACGAGCTGGCCACCCTCTGCCTGCTGCTGCTGGAACCGAACTCCGGCCAGGTCCGGCTGGCCAGCGCCGGCCACCTGCCGGCGCTGATCAACCTGGACGGTGTGGTGGAGTACGTCCAGCACTCGGCCCCGCTGCTCGGCGTCCGCGCACCCCGCCCCGACGACCTGGAGTTCGTGCTGCCGGCCGGGGCCACGCTGGTGCTCTACACCGACGGGCTCATCGAGCGGCGGGACACCGACATCGACGAGGGCCTGGCGGCCCTGGCCCGCTGCGCCGAGGTGGTGGACGACGACCTGGACGCGTTCTGCCAGCGGCTGCTGGTCGAGCTGGCCCCCACCGAGATCAACGACGACGTCGCCGTGGTCGCCCTCCGCCGCCGGAGGCGTTAGGAAGGCTCCTCACCGGGCTGACGCCGGCCGGCTTAGCGACCGGGTATACGCGGTCGGGGAGATCCCGGTGGCGGCGGTGAACTCGCGGACCAGGTGGGCCTGGTCGGCGTAGCCGAGGTCGGCGGCGAGGGCCGCCCAGTCCACCGGCCCCCCAGCGGCCTGCTCGATCGCCTCCTGGACCCGGTACCGCCGGATCACCCACTTCGGGCCGACGCCCACGTGGTCGAGGAAGAGCCGTTGCAGCCGCCGGGTGCTGGTCCCGTGCCGCCGAGCCAGGTCGTCGACCCGCAGCACGCCCCGGTCGGCGCGGATCTCGTCGGCCAGCGCCATCGCCTCCGCCGTCGACGGGTCGGGGCGCGGGTCCCAGGCGAGCAGGAGGTCGTCCAGGGCGGCGCAGCGCTCGTCGTCCGTACCGGCGCAGGGCCGCCTGCCACCGACGAGGCCGGCGGCGAGCGGGCGGCGCTCGCCGGTCAGCTCGGCGACCGGCCGCCGCCAGAACGGCCGGAAGCCGCCCGGGCGGAACTGCACCCCGCTGACCCCGCCGGTGTCGGTCAGGGTGATCCGGAACAGCTCCCGGCCGACGCCGGCCACCTCGGCGGTCTCCCGACCGTCGCCACCGCTGTGCTGGAACACCACGTTGACCGCCGGTTGTGGGAGTACCCGCTGCTCGAACGGCTCGTCCAGTTCCCAGTCGATCAGCCAGTAGAGCTCGACGTACGAGCGCAGCGCGGCGGCGGGCAGCCTGCGGCGGAAGCGGACGTCGCGCAGCAGCCGGCGCGGGTCGAGGATGCCCCGGCTGTCCCCGCGTGGCTGGTGTCGCATTTCTTCAAGACCACCTTCGTACGCTGCCCCTATGGCCACGAAGACTAGTGAACTCCTGGCGGAAGCCGCGCCGCGCGCCGTCGCGGTGGTCCGGGCGATCCGTGACGACCAGCTCGACCTGCCGACCCCGTGCGCGGACTACTCCGTGCGGGACCTCCTGCACCACCTGTACCAGGTGGTGGTCAACTTCAAGGAGTTGGCCGCCAAGCGCCCGGCGAAGTGGGACAAGACCGACCTGCTGACCGACGGCTGGCGGGACCGGTTCGCCGCCGAGACCGAGCGGCTGATCGAGGCGTGGGCGGACCCGGCCGCGCTGGAGGGCGTCTCGCCCAGGGTGGGGCTGCCCCGGGAGACCGTCGGGGAGATGGGGCTGATCGACCTCACCGTGCACGCCTGGGACCTGGCCCGGGCCACCGGCCAGCCGTTCGAGGCCGCCCCGGACGCGACCGCAGTCGCGCACGCGTTCATGGACCGGATGGGCGACACGGGCCAGCGGATGGGTGCCTTCGCCGCACCGGTCGACGCCCCGCCGAACTCCTCCCCGTTCGACCGCGCCCTGGCCCGGCTGGGCCGGCACCCCGCCTGGTCCCCGCACTGAGCCAGCAGCGCCGGTAGCTCTGGCCAGCCGCCGCCTCCGCCGCCGGACCGGTGGAGGCGGCGGGGCGAGGTCGACTCCGCCGACATCAGCGACCGCTGCCCTCGCCGTCTCACGTTGGCCTATGTCGATGTCGATGTCGATGTCGATGTCGGGGGAGAGGGTTTGGGTCTTGGCAATCGCCAGGTCCAGCGTCGACGACGCCATGGGGTCGCTGCGTAGGCGACGAGGCCGGCGGCTAGGAGCGCGGCGCTGAGGAAGAGGCTGGGCAGGTCGTTGTGGGGCCGTGCGCTGAACTCCCACCAGTAGTAATGCTGGCTTCCGCTGTATCCCCAGTACCAGAGCACGGCGGCGGTCGCCGCCGGAAGTGTCCAGGCCAGTCGCCACCCCAGGATCGCTCCTGCGAGCAGGGCGAGTCCGAACCAGGCGATCCACGCTCGGGCGATGATTGCGACTACTGCGGGGTGCAGCACGGTCCCGCAGATGGCCAGGTAGATCGCTGCGCAGCCGATACTCAGGCCGGCGAGGTAGCGCCGTTGCATGGACCGCAACCGTTGGGTGGCCACCAGTTCCAGGTCGGCGAGCGGGCTGGTCAGCGCGAGGACGGGCAGTATGCCAGCTCCCATCGCGATCATGCGCCACAGGGGAATAATCGCCTTACCATCTTCGATGGACGTGGGGATCGGTGTCTGGATCAGGCCGAACCAGGCGGCGAGTGCGCCCAGCAGAACCGTGATGGCCAGGACGGCTCGGGCCGGCCTGACGGCGAGGAACAGCCGGAGCGGGCTTGTCGCCGCGGGGAGGTCAGTTTCTCGGCTGGCAGTAACGTCCACGGAGATCACTCACCTCTCCTTCGGCCCACCGGAACTGATTGGCGCGGGAGGGATCTGCGGCGACGGCGCGTCCCTTGGCCCAAGCCTGTTGCGACTCTTGGGAAGCACTGGTGTGGTAATCGGGGCGGCCCCCACCCACCAGATAGGTCTCCATCCATTTGCTGATGGCCGCGAGTCGAGCCTGGTCAGGCTCGATGATCTTCATCCAATCGCAGGCCCGGAGGTCCTGGAACCCGAAAGTCTTGCTGGTGATTGCACTGCCAATGTCACCGGCATAGGACCACGGGCTGCCCTCGAGGACGTAAAAAAAAGGCGGGTCGTCCGCATAATTGAGGTACTCTTTTCCGTTAATGACGATGAATTGCTTTTTGTGAAGCCCGGCCTCAATTATGAGTGGTGGCCGAATGAAGGAATCCGGGAGTTCATCGATGCGTGCATTGATCTCCCGCAACTGCGGAAGATACTTCTCATGCTCGGGCCAGATGCACAGCCTCATCGAGCCGTCGAGGCAGATCGCGTCGTCACCTGGCGGCTCGCGGTCGGCCACTGCCGCGGTGGCGCCCATGACCAGGAGGAGGGACAGCGCTACCGGGAGCAGCGCGGCGACGCTGCGGCGACGCTGTCGCGGCGCCCCGGAGCCGGGCAGCCACAGCATAATCAGTAGCAGGGCCACCACCAGGCCCAGCCGAAGGGCCATCGGCATCGGATCGACCGCAACTTCCGGCCGGCCGGACACCACGATGAATTCGAAGCGGCCCAGCCCCACGGTCAGGAACAGGAAACCCAACGCCGCCGTGAAGGCCGAGAAGACTGGCCCGAGCAATCGACCGCACGCCCAGCCGAGGGCGACGGCCAGCAGGATTGCGAACAGGCCGAGCGCAACATAGCCCAGCCATAGGTGCAGGCCCGGCGGGAACGTGCGGGCGGTCACCGCGAAGGCCACCGCCTGACCGATCAGATACGGAACCAACAGAACAAAGAGGGTGGCGGCGATCCGATAAGCCTCGACACGTGCCGGGTGGACTCGCGCCGCCCTGAGTTGCTCCTCGACTCCCTGTCGGGTGGATGCGCTCGCCGCCCAAGCGGCCGCACCGGCTCCGACCGTCCCGAGCAGGTATGCCGGCACCTGTGCCGCAGCACCGGTCTCCGGCCAGTCGCCGATCCAGTACCGGTTACGCAGGAACAACACCGCCACGTCGAGGACGACGAGCACGGGGAAGGCCCAGCGGATCGGCGAGTTCCGGATGTGCAGCCACAGCCCGCTCACAACTGCTGCTCTCCCTCGGGCAGTAGATGCATGTACGCCCGTTCCAATCTGGAATGCCCAGGAAGTCCGTCGCGGCCCAGAGCTTCCATTTCCGCGACCGTACCGTCGAAGCGGGCGGCTCCAGCGTGCATCACGATCACCCGGTCACAGACTGCGGCGACATCATCGATAAGGTGCGTGCTGAGTACCACCACCGTCTCACCAAGCCCTGAGATGATCTTCCGGAACTGCAGCCGTTGGCGAGGATCCAGGCCGACCGTGGGTTCGTCCAGGAGTACGAGTCGAGGCCGCCCGACGACCGCCCAGGCGATACCGGCGCGTCTGCGCATGCCGCCGGAGAGGCTGCCCATCTTCGCCCGCCGCCGGTCGGTCAGGTCGACCATCTCCAATGCCTCGCCGACCGACCGCCGCCACTGGGTGGCCGGCACCCCGCGCATCCAGGCCGCGTAGGTCACGAAGTCGGCGACCGTCATTTTCGGGTCGAAGCCGAACTCCTGTGGCAGATAGCCGATCCGGTCACGAACCCGCCGGGCGGACCGTTCCCCGGAGATCTCAACATCATCGATACGGATCCGACCGTTACGCGGTGGCATCACCGTCGCCAGGGTGCGGAGCAGGGTCGTCTTGCCGGCCCCGTTGGGGCCCAACAGGGCGGTGATCCCTGGTCGCAGTGCCACGCTGAGACTGTCGATGACAGTCGACGTTCCATAGCCCTGGGACAGCGCGTCGAGCACTACACTCATGCGAAACTCTCTCATTTCATGAACAAGAGGTGAAGGAGTGTGGCTGGCAGCCACACTCCTTCATCGAAGGTTACAGCAGCCGCTTACACGTAAGTAATCCAACCGTTGCTGGCACCGATCGAGCAGTCGGTGCCGCTGTAGGTGGTCGTGCTGTTCTGGGCCCGGCCAACAGTCATGGGCGGGTTCAGCCAGTCACACTCGACGTAGATTTTCCACGTCCCGCTCCCTCCGCTGCAGTTGGTCCAAGCAGCGGTATTCGCGGTGGTCGGGAACACACGTCGTGCCGTCCTGGGTCTGACTGATCGCCGCCTGCGCCGGCGCCGCTACCGCGAGAACCGTGCCGGCGATCAACGCCGCTCCCGCGATGGCTGATTGCAACTTCATGCTGCCTCCATTCCTTGGTCGAGTGAGGTAACTCTGTCACGGCTGTGTATAAGGGCTGCATATGGCGCGTATTTAGAAATCTCGCCGGGCCAATGTTCGTTTGAACGCAGAAATCGCACGCTTTGCAGTCGATGTGACCGGGGGGTCAGTCCGGTGCCCCGTTCGGTCAGGCGGTAGTCTCTCTCGCATGATGACGGACGACTTTGATGCGGCCGACTTTGGTCGGCAGTTCCGCGCATTCATGACCGCGGTCTCCCGGCTTGCCCCCCCTGAGGAGACCTCGGTGCTGCGTCAACGACTCGAATCGCACTTGGGGGGAAATCCAGACGGCCTTCCGGTGGTGACCGAATCATTCCCGGCGTTTGAACACCCCAATATTCAGTTGGCGTTGGACGCGTACCTCGACGCGCCGGGAACGACAGCGGACCTGCTGGGGATTAGCGGCGCCAACCGCGAACACCACGGTTTGGCGGACATCGTGAACGCCACTGGCCGTCATCAGCAGTTCGACGTGGGCGCTGTCGACTACGTATCGGTCCCGACAGGGGTCGACACCGAAATGACCTGCCTAGGTTTCGGACTGCTGTTAGTCGCCTCGTCGGGTCACCGCCTCGCCGTCCTCCTGCGTGTCGGCGCGCGCCGTACCGGTGTGTCGCAGGTGCAACTGGAGGTGCTCACCGCCGACGTGGCTGCGGCGAGGAAGTTCTTGGATGTCATCCGTGCTCTGGCGGTCGAGCGCAGCATCTTCCGTGGTCAGGTCCTCTCGTTCGAGCCACATGACTTCTCCGGCGGGCTGGGTCCACTTCGGTTTCACCACCGTCCGGACGTCGATGAGGCCGATGTGATACTGCCGTCCGGTGCGCTGGAAGTCCTGCACAGGCATGTGATTGGGCCGACTGAGCATCGGGCTCGCATTCAGGCCGCCGGGCACCGGCTCAGGCGAGGCATTGTCTTGTATGGTCCACCGGGCACCGGCAAGACGCATACGCTGCGACACCTGATCGGCAGGGCGCCGGCCGCAACCATCCTGATTGTTACCGGGTTCGCCGCGCAGTTCATCCGTGAAGCGTGCGCGCTGGCCCGGACCCTCGCGCCGGCCATCGTCGTAATCGAGGACGTGGACCTGGTCGCTCAAGGGCGCGAGCGATCAGCTACTACCTCGACCAACCCCTTCCTCGCTGAGGTTCTGAACCTGATGGACGGGATAGGGGGCGATGCGGACATTACCTTTTTGCTCACCACGAACCGGCTTGAAGCGGTCGAGGAAGCACTGGTGCATCGCCCGGGACGCGTGGACCTTCTGGTCGAGGTGCCGCCGCCGGACGAGGCGGGCAGAGCCCGCCTCTTGGCCCTCTACGGGAGATCACTGCTGCTGAGTGACGCCGATGTGGGCAGGATCGTCGCCGCAACCACTGGTGTCACCGCCTCCTTCTTCGCTGAGTTGGGTCGCCGGGCGGAACTATTGGCTGCTACAGCGGGAGACGTGAGGGCGGACGTCGGCCATGTCCTGCGAGCTCTCGACGAACTGAGAAGCAGCCGGGTAGCTCTCGGCGGGCGCCGGTAGGCGCTTCCATCATCACACGATGCCCATCGGTGGCATCGTCACTTCGTCGCCCCGAAGGATGGCGATATGCAGCTCCTGCGGAACCGGTGCACGTCGATGAACTCCTGGATATTCAAGCGATAGGATGCTTTCATCCCCGCGGCGTTTCCTGGCACGGTCAGGAGTGCCTCACCGAGCCGTGAATCGATACTCTTCAGGGCCCGTCGGATTATGGCGACGTAGCTCCGCACATTCGCGGCGGCAGACGGCAGCGGTTCATCCCAGAGCATTTCTATCATTGTGTCGAGAGAAATTGCTGCCGACTATCCAACATTAGGGTGACAGCGAGCGCGCGCGCCTTTCGAAGAAATTACTATAACGCATTCCGCCTTATCCGTAAGGCGAAGAGTGCCCAAGATGCCAAACATTACAATATCCCCGTGTGGCCTATGCAAGTAAATCAATCAGGTGTGCCGATGTCCACCCGCGTGCGGGGATGGCGGCGGAGCAGGGATTTCTGCGCGACTGGATATGCCCGAATAGCCCACCTTGGGGCATTTGCGGTCGTTGTGCTTGTTGCGTGAAGGGAGTGCTGGTCATCGACGCGTTATCGCGGTTACCCATGCCTGATGATCGAAGTTGTAACTGCGGCGACCGGACGGGCGGGTCGTCGGCGGCAGGATGACCCTATGGACCTCGTGACGCTCGACGACATCCGGGCCGCCGCCGCCGACATCGCCCCGACTGTCCTGCACACGCCGTTGCTCCGGGCCCCCTGGGACGACGCGCTGTGGCTGAAGCCGGAGAGCCTGCAACCGGTCGGCTCGTTCAAGCTGCGGGGCGCCACCCACGCGGTCGCCCGCCTCGACGAGGCCGGGCGGAGCCGGGGCGTGGTCACCCACTCGTCCGGCAACCACGGCCAGGCCCTCGCGTACGCGGCGCGGGCGGCCGGCGTGCCGTGCACGGTGGTGGTGCCGGCGGGCGCCCCGGCGGTGAAGATCGCCCGGATGCGGGCGTTCGGGGCGACGGTGCTGCTCGTCCCGCCCGCGCAGCGGTTGCCCGAGGCGCAACGGATCGTCGCCGAGACCGGGGCGACGCTGATCCCGCCCTTCGACGACCGGCGGGTCATCGCCGGCCAGGGCACCATCGGCACGGAGATCGTCGACGACCTGCCCGACGTGGACGTGGTGCTGGTGCCGGTCGGCGGGGGCGGCCTCGCCTCCGGGGTCGCCACGGCGCTGCGGGCGCTGCGCCCGTCGGCCGCCGTGATCGGCGTCGAGCCGGAACTCGCCGCCGACGCCCGGGAGTCGCTCGCCGCCGGCCGGGTGGTGCCCTGGGGCGTCGAGCTGACCTACCGCACCTGCGCGGACGGGCTGCGCACCGGGCTCTCCGAGCTGACCCTGGCCCACCTGCGGGACCGCCTCGACGGCATCGTCACGGTGACCGAGGAGGAGATCCGGGCGGCGGCGGGCCGGCTGATCAGGGACGCCCGGCTGGTGGTCGAGCCGAGCGGGGCGGTGGCGACGGCCGCCCGGCTGTTCCGCGCCGGGGAGCTGCCGGCCGGGCGTACCGTCGCGGTGGTGACCGGCGGCAACGTCGACCCGACGATTCTTGCCGACCTGATCACCACCGCCCCCTGAGCCTCCGTCTACCCACGGCTCCGGTGTTAGGAGGGTGCCCTTCCTATACCGAATGCGTTAACAAGGTGCCCTTCCTTACGCCTTCAGGCGGTCGAGGATCCAGGCGCTGACGAACGCCTCCTCGCGCCAGGAGTCGTACCGGCCGCTGGGGCCGCCGTGCCCGGCACCCATCTCGGTCTTGAGCAGGTAGTCGCCGTGCGGGGCGACCGCGCGCAGCCGGGCGATCCACTTCGCCGGCTCGTGGTAGAGCACCCGGGTGTCGTTGAGGCTGGTCACCGCGAGGATGGCCGGGTAGTCCACCGGGGCCACGTTCTCGTACGGGGTGTACGACTTCATGTACGCGTACACCTCGGGGTCTTCGAGGGGGTTTCCCCACTCCTCCCACTCGGTGACGGTCAGCGGCAGCGACGGGTCGAGGATCGAGGTCAGCGCGTCCACGAAGGGCACCTGCGCGACGACGCCGGTGAACGCGTCGGGGGCCAGGTTGGCCACCGCGCCCATCAGCAGGCCGCCGGCCGACGCGCCCCGGGCCACCAGCCGGTCCGCCGAGGTCCAGCCGGACGTGGCCAGGTGCCGGGCGCAGGACACGAAGTCGGTGAAGGTGTTCTTCTTGGCCAGCAGCTTGCCCTCGTCGTACCAGCGCCGGCCCAGCTCGCCGCCGCCCCGGATGTGCGCCACCGCGAAGATGACCCCCCGATCCAGCAGGGAGAGCCGGGGAATGGAGAACCACGGGTCCATGCTCGCCTCGTACGAGCCGTACCCGTAGATGACGCAGGGGGCGGAGCCGTCGCGGGGGGTGCCGGCCCGACAGACCAGCGAGATCGGCACCCGGGTGCCGTCGTCGGCGAGCGCCCAGTCCCGGTGCTGCTCGTAGTCGGCGGGGTCGTACTCCCGGCCGTCCGGGCCGGGGCGGACCGGCTTGCGCCGGCGCAGCGTCAGCTCCCGGGTGATCAGGTCGTAGTCGTACACCGAGCGGGGGCTGACCAGCGAGGCGTAGCTCAGCCGGACCTGCCGGGTGTGGTACTCCGGGTTGCTGTCCAGCTCGACGCTGTAGATCGGCTCCGGGAAGTCGATGTCGTGGCCGTCGCCGCCGCCGACCGGCAGCACCCGCAGCCCGGTCAGCCCGTTGCTGCGCAGCGAGACGACCAGGTGGTCGGCGAAGGCGTCCACCGACTCCAGTCGGGTGCCGGGGGTGTGCGGGATCAGCGGCACCCAGTCGCCCGGCGCGTCCGCCGAGGTGTACGCCAGCGCGAAGTCCTCGGCGTCGTCGTTGTGCAGGATCAGGAAGCGGTGCCCGTGGTGCTCGACGGCGTATTCCACGCCCTGCCGGCGAGGGGCGATGATCGCCGGCTCGCCGGTGGGGTTGCCGGCCGGGATCACCAGCACCTCACTGGTGATCTTGCTGTGGATGTCGATGAGGATGAACCTCTCCGACCGGGTGAGCTCCACGCCGACCCAGAAGCGCTCGTCGTCCTCCTGGTAGACCACGACGTCCTCGCTGGACGGGGTGCCGATCCGGTGCCGCCAGACCTGGTGGGGCCGCCAGGCGTCGTCCACCGTGACGTAGAAGAGCACCGAGGCGTCCGCCGACCAGGCCGTGCCGTAGAAGGTGTCCGGCACCTCGTCGGCCAGCACCTCGCCGGTGCCGAGGTCCTTGACCCGCAGGGTGAACCGCTCGTCGCCGCTGAAGTCCGTCGAGTACGCCAGCCAACGCCCGTCGGGGCTGACGTCGAACGCGCCGAGGGAGAAGAAGTCGTGCCCCTCCGCGAGCAGGTTCCCGTCGAGCAGCACCTCCTCGCCATCGAGGGGGGCGCCGTCGATGCTGACCGGTGGCTCGGTCTCGCCGTCGCGGACGGCCTGACGGCACTGCACGCCGTATTGCTGGCCCTCGACCGTGCGGGTGTAGTACCAGTGGCCGTCCTTGCGGGCCGGCACCGACAGGTCGGTCTCCTGGGTGCGGCGGCGGGTCTCCTCGAACAGGGTGCCGCGCAGTTCCTCCAGGTGCGCGGTGCGCGCCTCGGTGTACGCGTTCTCCGCCGTCAGGTGGGCGATCGTCTCCGGGTCGTCCTTGGCGGCCAGCCAGGCGTACTCGTCGACGACGGTGTCGCCGTGGTGGACGCGCTCGGCGGGGACCTGCTTGGCGACGGGCGGGATCTCGGTGGTCACGCCGGCCAGGTTACCGGCCGGAGGGCCGTCCCCGGGGACGCGTCACCGGCTGACCGGTGCCGCTGCGGCGCGGCGGGCCCCGCCGTCGGCGGGCGGAAAGCCAGGTCGGGCCGCTACCTCGACGGCGGGCAGTCGAATCGTTCGAACACCTGTACTATATCTGCCATGGCGACAGCAGCGCGGTCGACCGACCGATCCGGGGCAAGAGGCATCATCCGTCAACTCACCGAGATCTGCGGGCCGTCCTTCGCCCGGTCCGCGGGCGCGGCCGACGACGTCGCCGGGCGGCTGGCGCGGTGGGTGGCGGTGCCCGGCGATTCGTCCGCCGCCGCCGAGGTGCTCCGGCTGGCCGCCGCGAACGACCTGACTGTGGTGCCCCGCGGCGCCGGCACGAAGATCGACTGGGGCGCCGCTCCGGAGCAGGTCGACATCATGCTCGACACCGGCCGGCTGGCCGGCATCGGCCACCAGCCGGCGGGCGGCCCGGTGGTCGAGATCGGCGCGGGCACTCCACTGCGGGCGGCGCAGGCGGTGCTGGCACGCACCGGGCAGCGGCTCGCCCTCGACGCGCCGTCGCTCGGGGCCACCCTCGGCGGGGTGCTGGCCGCCGACGAGTCCGGGCCGCTGCGGCACCGGCACGGCGGTCCCGGCGAGCAACTGGTCGGGGTGCGCTACCTGAACGCCGACGGTGAGCTGACCAGTGCCGGTGGCGGCACGCCCGGCCTGGAGCTGGCCCGGCTGCTCTGCGGGTCCCAGGGTGGGCTCGGGGTGCTGGTCTCGGCCACCCTGCGGGTCCAGCCCGTGCCGGTGAGCCGGGTCTGGGTCACCCGCCCGGTGGGCAGCCCGGCGGAGGCGTACGACCTGGTCCGGGTGGTGCTCGCCGCCCCGGTCGACCCGGCCGCCGTCGAGCTGGACCTGCAGGCCCGGGCGAACCGGACGCGCCCACCGCGGCACCCCGACGATCCGGAGGCGGTCGCCCGTGCCCAACACCCCTCGATGTTCCGGCGCCCGCTGCCGACGGCCAGCGTGGGCGCCCTGACGATTCTGCTGGAGGGCGATCCCGCCGACGTCTCCGAGCGGGCGGACGGCCTGCTCGGCCTGCTCGGCGACGAGGCGACGGCCGACCGTTCGGCCCCGGCGTGGTGGGGGCACTACCCGTTCAGTCCCGGCGAGACCGCGCTACGCATCGAGGTGCCCGCCACCGACCTGCGCGCGGGCGCCTACGCACTGCGCGACGTGGCCGGCAGCCCGGTCCCCATCCGTGGCTCCGCCGGGCACGGCGTGCTGTACGCGGCCCTGCCGGGCTCGCTGCCCGCCGAGCGGGTGGCGTCGATCGTCACCGGGGTACGCAACACGCTGCTCGCCCGGCGCGGCCGGTGCGTGGTGGTCGCGGCGCCGCCGTCGGTGCGGCAGGCGGTCGACCTGTGGGGCGAGCTGACCTCGCTGTCCCAACTGCGGGCGGCGAAGGACTATCTCGACCCGCACCAGCGACTGGCCCCGGGCCGCCTCCCCGGCGGCCGCTGAACCGGGAGCCGCCGGCCGGCACGGGGTCGGAGGACAGGGTCTGCCGGGGTCAGCCGGCGTCGTTGCGGAGCACCAGGATGGCGATGTCGTCGCGGGGTGCCTCGACCGAGAAGCCGATCGCGGTGGAGCGCAACCGGGCGGCCACCACGTCGGCGGAATACCCGGCCAGCGGCGCGGCGGACTCCCGCAACCGCTCGGTGCCGAACAGTTCCCGGCCCCGGCGACGCTCGGTCACCCCGTCGGTGTAGAAGATCAGCGAGTCGCCGGGGGCGAGCCGGACCTGCGCCGTCGGTGAACTGATCGAGTCGAGCAGGCCGAGGGCGGTGCCACCCGTGCCGACGAAGGCGGCCCCGTCGCCCGCCCGCAGCAGCACGGGCTGGTCGTGGCCGGCCAGGTGCAGGGCCACGTCGAGGTAGTTGTCGTCGTCGAGCCCGACTGCCGCCAGCGCCAGCGTGCAGTAGCGCCCACCGCCCCGCTCGACCAGCGTCTCGTTGAGCCGGCGCAGCACCTCCGGCAGCGGCTTGCCGTCGCTGACCAGCACCCGGATCACGTCCCGGACCAGCCCGGTGACCGCCGCCGCCTCGACCCCCTTGCCGGAGACGTCGCCGATCACCACCAGCCAGCGGCCGTCGGGCAGCGGGAGCACGTCGTAGAAGTCGCCGCCGACCTCCGCTTCGTCGCCGGTCGGCACGTACTCGGCGGCGAAGCCGATGCCGTCGACCACCGGCAGCACCGGCGGCAGCAGCGACCGCTGGAGGGTCTGCGCCACCCGACGCCGCTCGGCGTGGATGCGGGCGTTCTCGATGGCCAGGGCGGCCCGGCGGGCCACGTCCTCCAGCACGGCGATCTCGTCCGCGTCGTGCCGGTGGCGCTGGTGGCGACCGACCGCCAGGGTGCCGAGCCGCTGGCCGCGAGCGACCAGCGGGACGGCGAAGCCCTCCATCGGCCCGCCGAGCGGCACCTGCGAACCGGTCCGCGACGCCTCGCGCAGCCGCGCCTGCACCGAGTCCGGCCCCGTCTCCCGGAGCACCTTGTCCAGCTGCGGCAGCACCGACTCGTCGGCGTGGGTGGCCGCCGCGAGCCGTAGCCGCCCCCACTCGTCGGCGGTGTGCACGGCGCACCACTGGCCGAGGCGGGGGACCACCAGCTGCGGGATCAGCGCCATGGTCAGCTCGACGTCCAGGGACTGGGCCAGCAGTTCGCTCGCCTCGGCCAGGAAGGTCAGCCAGGACTGCCGGCGTCGGTCGGCCCGGCGCAGCCGGTCGTTCTCCAGGTGCAACGAGAGCCGCTCGGCGGTCAGCACCGCGAGCGGTCGGGCGTACGTCGAGGGGGCTGCGTCCAACTCCAGCTCCCCGGCGTACGGCCGGTGCACCGCCAGTGGCACCCGGAGCAGCTCGTTGCCGGCGCGCGGTGCGCGGCCGTAGCGGGCCAGCACCTGGGTGCCCTGCCCGTCGCCCCGGTCCAGCCGAACCAGGCCACCGGCGGCGCCGACCATCTCGGCCAACCGGGTGAGCAGTTCGCCGGCGAAGTCCGGCAACGGGTCCTCGGCGTACTGGTCGGGAGTGGTCTGGATCAGCTCGCTCATCGCCCCGGCGCTCGGCCCCGGGTGCTCGGCGGCGGTGCCCCCGCCGGCGTGCGCCACGGTGGTGCCCCAGGCGGTGCCGGCCTGCGGCCCGGCGTTTCCCGGCTGTTCGGTGGCGTCGGGCCGGTCCAGCCGGAACCACACCCCCTTGCCGGTGGGCAGGTACGTGGTGCCCCACCGGCTGGAGAAGTGATCCACCAGCAGCAGGCCCCGGCCCCGGACGGAGACCTCGTTGATCTCGGAGCTGTCGTTGCGGACGCCGACGGTCAGCTCGTCGACCGACCCGGCGGCGAAGTCGGAGACCGTGACGGTGAGCCCGACGTCGTCGGCGATGACCTCGATGTCCAGTTCGGTGCGGGCGTGCTCCACGGCGTTCGTGCTCAGCTCGGTGGTCAGCAGCAGGGCCTCGTTCAGCAGGTCGTCGAGGCGTGCGGCGGCCAGCACGGACCGGACGAGGGCGCGCGCGGCGGCCGGCGTCCGCTGGTCGGCGGGTAGCCGTACGCGCCGGACGCGTTCGTCCGGACCGTCGAAGATCGCCGGCCCCGCCTCCGCTGACACCTCCGTATCCTGCATTGCGGCAGGCCGTAAGCCAAGCCGACCAGGTGCGGCGTCCGCCATGGTCCCCCGGCCGGGGGAGTGCCGCCGCCGCCGGAGTCGGCGCAGGCCGCCCGGCCGGCGTCGGATTCCCAGGGCCGTGAGCAGGGTCTACGTACGGTGACCGGTTGGCGTGGCGGGCGGGCGCGCGGCGCGGCATCGACGCCGGTCCGGGCACAATGATGGGATGGCTGGTGTGCCGGGCAGGTCCCGGCGGCCCCGAACTGAGCGAGGAATGATGACCACGGCGAAACAGTCGCTAGCCGCGGACCCGTCCGCGCCGGACCAGGCCGCCCTGCTCGGCGAGCTGGTGGAGGCGCTGCGCCGGGTGCGCGGCGGTGACCTGAAGGTCCGGCTGCCCCGCCGTGCGGGAGCGGCCGGCGAGGTGGCGGACGCGTTCAACGACGTGGTGGCGGTCCAGGAGCGCCAGCACCTCGACCTGCGCCGGATCAGCAGGGTCGTCGGCCGGGACGGCCGGCTCACCGAGCGTCTCGACGAGGAGGGGTTGGAGGGCTCCTGGGCGGAGGGCCAGCGGGCCGTCAACTCGTTGATCGACGATCTCGGCCGCCCAACGACCGAGATCGCCCGGGTGATTGTGGCCGTCGCGGACGGCGACCTCTCCCAGCAGATGGCGCTGGAGATCGACGGCCGCCCGCTGCGCGGCGAGTACCTGCGCATCGGCCGCACGGTCAACACCATGGTCGACCAGCTCTCGTCCTTCTCCAACGAGGTGACCCGGGTGGCCCGGGAGGTGGGCACCGAGGGCAAGCTCGGCGGCCAGGCCGATGTGCGCGGGGTCGCCGGCACCTGGAAGGACCTCACCGACTCGGTGAACACCATGGCGTCGAACCTGACGCACCAGGTGCGGTCGATCTCCGAGGTGGCCACGGCGGTCTCCCGGGGTGACCTGTCGCAGAAGATCACCGTGTCGGCGAAGGGTGAGGTCGCCGAGCTGGCCGACACCATGAACTCGCTCACCGACACGCTGCGGCTCTTCGCCGAGCAGGTGACCCGGGTGGCCCGGGAGGTGGGCACCGAGGGCAAGCTCGGCGGCCAGGCGGAGGTGCCGAATGTCGCGGGCACCTGGAAGGACCTCACCGACAGCGTCAACTCGATGGCATCGAACCTGACCGCGCAGGTCCGCAACATCGCCCAGGTCTCCACGGCCGTCGCCCGGGGCGACCTGTCGCAGAAGATCACCGTCGCCGCGCAGGGCGAGATCCTGGAGTTGAAGGACACCGTCAACACGATGGTGGACCAGCTCAGCTCGTTCGCCGACGAGGTGACCCGGGTGGCCCGGGAGGTGGGCATCGAGGGCAAGTTGGGCGGTCAGGCGCAGGTGCGCGGGGTCTCCGGCACCTGGCGGGACCTCACGGAGAACGTCAACCAGCTCGCCGGCAACCTCACCAGCCAGGTCCGCAACATCTCCCAGGTCTCCACCGCCGTCGCCAAGGGCGACCTGAGCCAGAAGATCACCGTGGACGCCCAGGGCGAGATCCTGGAGCTGAAGAACACCGTCAACACGATGGTGGACCAGCTCAGTTCGTTCGCCGACGAGGTGACGCGGGTGGCCCGGGAGGTGGGCACGGAGGGCAAGCTGGGCGGCCAGGCGCAGGTCAAGGGCGTCAGCGGTACGTGGCGGGACCTGACGGACAACGTGAACTCGATGGCGTCGAACCTGACGTCGCAGGTGCGCAACATCGCGTCGGTGACCACGGCGGTGGCGAAGGGCGACCTGTCGCAGAAGATCACCGTGGATGCCCGGGGCGAGATCCTGGAGTTGAAGTCGACGGTGAACACGATGGTGGACCAGCTCAGTTCGTTCGCCGACGAGGTGACGCGGGTGGCCCGGGAGGTGGGCACGGAGGGCAAGCTGGGCGGCCAGGCGCAGGTGCGCGGGGTCGCCGGCACCTGGCGGGACCTGACGGACAACGTGAACTCGATGGCGTCGAACCTGACCGCGCAGGTCCGCAACATCGCCCAGGTCTCCACCGCCGTCGCGAAGGGCGACCTGAGCCAGAAGATCACCGTGGATGCCCGGGGCGAGATCCTGGAGTTGAAGTCGACGGTGAACACGATGGTGGACCAGCTCAGTTCGTTTGCCGACGAGGTGACGCGGGTGGCCCGGGAGGTGGGCACGGAGGGCAAGCTGGGCGGCCAGGCGCAGGTCAAGGGCGTCAGCGGTACGTGGCGGGACCTGACGGACAACGTGAACTCGATGGCGTCGAACCTGACGTCGCAGGTGCGCAACATCGCGTCGGTGACCACGGCGGTGGCGAAGGGCGACCTGTCGCAGAAGATCACCGTGGACGCGCAGGGCGAGATCCTGGAGTTGAAGTCGACGGTCAACACGATGGTGGACCAGCTCAGTTCGTTCGCCGACGAGGTGACCCGGGTGGCCCGGGAGGTGGGCATCGAGGGCAAGCTGGGCGGGCAGGCGCAGGTCAAGGGCGTCTCCGGGACCTGGCGGGACCTCACCGAGAACGTCAACCAGCTCGCCTCCACCCTCACCACCCAGTTGCGGGCCATCGCCCAGGTGTCGACCTCGGTGACCCGGGGCGACCTGACCCAGCGGATCGCGGTCGAGGCCCAGGGCGAGGTCGCCGAGCTGAAGGACAACATCAACCAGATGATCGTCACCCTCCGGGAGACGACGAAGAAGAACGCCGAGCAGGGCTGGTTGGACTCCAACCTGGCCCGGATCGGTGGCCTGCTCCAGGGGCAGCGGGACCTGGGTGAGGTCTGCCGGATGATCATGATGGAGGTGACCCCGCTCGTCGACGCGCAGCTCGGCGCGTTCTTCCTGGCGGACACCTCCGACGGCAGCATGCGGCTGCGCCTGACCGCCTCGTACGGCTATGTGGCCCGGGGGCACGACGTCACGTTCGGCCCCGGTGAGGGGCTGGTCGGGCAGGCCGCGCTCTCCCGCCGGACGATCCGGGTGAGCGCCTCCCCGGACAGCCGGATCACCCTGCGCTCCGGGCTGGCCGACACTCCACCCGCCGACCTGGTGGTGCTCCCCGTGCTCTTCGAGGGCGAACTGCTCGGCGTGATCGAGTTCGCCAGCGTGGCCGCCTTCTCGGGGTTGCACCTGTCGTTCCTGGATCGGCTGGTGCTCACCATCGGCGTCGCGGTCAACACGATCCAGGCCAACCGGCGCACCGAGGAACTGCTGGCCCAGTCGCAGCGGCTCGCCCACGAGCTCCAGGAACAGTCGGCCGAGTTGCAGCGCACCAACGCCGAGCTGGAGGACAAGGCCCAGCTGCTCTCCGACCAGAAGGCGAACATCGAGACCCAGAACCGGGAGATCGAGCTGGCCCGGCTCGGCCTGGAGGACAAGGCGCAGCAGCTCACCCGGGCCTCGGCGTACAAGTCGGAGTTCCTGGCCAACATGAGCCACGAGCTGCGTACGCCGCTGAACTCGCTGCTGCTGCTGGCCCGGCTGCTCGCGGAGAATTCGGAGCGCAACCTCAGTCCGAAGCAGATCGAGTTCGCCCGGACCATCCACGACTCCGGTTCGGACCTGCTGCGCCTGATCGACGAAATCCTCGACCTGTCCAAGATCGAGGCTGGCCGGATGGACGTCGAGCCGACCGAGGTCGGGTTCGTCGAGATCCGCGGGTACGTCGAGCAGGCGTTCGCCCCGCAGGCCGAGGAGAAGGGCCTCGACTTCCAGGTCCGGGTGGCCGAGGAGTTGCCCCCGGCGCTGGTCACCGATGCCCAGCGGTTGCAGCAGATCCTGCGCAACCTGTTGTCCAACGCGGTGAAGTTCACCGACAGCGGGACGGTGACGCTGCGGATCGCCCCGGCGTCCGAGCACGTCGTCTTCGACGTGCCGGCGCTGATCAACGCCCGGCAGGTGATCGCCTTCACGGTCGTCGACACCGGCATCGGCATCTCGGACGACAAGCTGTCGCTGATCTTCGAGGCGTTCCAGCAGGCGGACGGGACGACCAGCCGCCGGTACGGCGGCACCGGGCTGGGGCTGTCGATCAGCCGGGACCTGGCCCGCCTGCTCGGCGGCTCCATCATCGTCAGCTCGGTGCCCGGGGAGGGCTCGGCCTTCACCTTGTACGTACCGGACGTGCTGGCCCCGGACTCGGTGGTCGCGCCGGCGCCGCCGTCGCCGGCCCGGGCCGGCCTGCCCTCGTCGCTGCTGTTGCCTGCGCCGCAGCTGCCGCAGTCGGTAGAGACGCCGGCCACCCGCCAGCTGGCGGGTGTCACCGTGCTGATCATCGACGACGACGTGCGGAACGTCTTCGCCCTGACCAGCGCATTGGAGTTGCACGGTATGACCGTGTTGTACTCGGACAACGGTGCGGACGGTGTCCGCCGGCTGGCCGAGCATCCGGAGGTGGACCTCGTGCTGATGGACGCGATGATGCCCGACCAGGACGGCTACGAGACCACCCGGCAGATTCGCCGCAACCACCGCTTCGCCGACCTTCCGATCGTCTTCCTGACCGCGAAGGCGATGCCGGGGGACCGCGAGTCCGCGCTCGCGGCGGGGGGTAGCGACTACATCACCAAGCCAGTTGACCTGGACCAGCTCATCGAGTTGATGGCATCCTGGGTGAGCGGCAGCCAAGGCGAGGAGAGAGCGTGACTCAGACGGCCAAGGCGCTGTTGGTTGACGACCGGCGGGAAAATCTGATGGCCCTGGAGGCCATCCTCCAGGGTCTGCCGGTGCAGTCGGTTGCCGTGGAGAGCGGCGAGGCGGCCCTGAAGCAGTTGTTGGTGGACGACTTCGCGGTGATCCTGCTGGACGCGCAGATGCCGGACATGGACGGCTTCGAGACCGCCAGCCACATCAAGCGGCGGGAACGGACCCGGCACGTGCCGATCATCTTCCTCACTGCCGCCGACAAGGACGCCCAGCTCGCCCTGCGCGGTTACGCGGTCGGTGCGGTCGACTATCTGACCAAGCCCTTCGATCCGTGGGTGTTGCGGGCCAAGGTGTCGGTCTTCGTCGAGCTGTGGGTCAAGACCCGGCAGCTCGCCGCCCAGTCGGACCTGGTCCGGGAGCGCGAGACGCAGTGGCGCACGCTCACCGACGCCGTTGACGAGGCCACCACCCTGCTCCGGGCCGACGGCCCGGAGGCCCGAAGCCGAGCCGTTGACCTGCTGGAGCAGGCCCGCTGGGGCAGCACCCGCTGAGCCGGGGCGGCCGGCCCGCCGGGGCCTAGAGGTCCATGAACGACTCGGCGTACGCGAACGCGCCCTGGATGTTCAACGGCCGGCCCTACCCGCCGTGGCCCGTGGCGGCACGGCGGGCCCGCCAGCGTTCGCCGAGCGAGTCGATCTCTTCCTGGACGAAGACGAAGAACTCGCGCATCTCCGCGACCCGCTCGCCGGCCGGGGTGCTCCCACCGGCGAGGGCGTCGACCCCTCCGTCCGCGATGTCGATGAAGTTCTTGTAGAGGCCGGTCTTCGTGATCGTCCCCTCGTACCAGGGGTTGTCCGGCAGCCCGTAGCGGTCCCGGCGGGAGCCCTTCACCGGCTCGCGGACCAGCATCCCGAACTGGGTCAGGTAGCGGACCGCGCCGGAGACCGCCGCCGCGCTGACCTCGAGCCGCTCGCCGATCTCGGCGGCGGTCAGCGCATCGTCCGCGCTCATCACCGTGAACAGCACCCGGGCGGCCATCCGGGGGAAGCCGACCTCGGCGAAGGCCATGGCCATCCGCTCGACGAAGAGGTGGACCGCCTCGTCGTTGCGGCGGGGCGGGTCGGCGGTGATCATCCGGCTCTCCTCGGCGTCGTCGGGCATCTGATCGTGCCTCAGCTTCCACAGTCTTCACAACTTTGTGAAACGACTGTAGCTTCTGAAGTATGGAAACTCCGATTACGGTGACCGGCCTGGTGAAGACCTTCGGCCGGACCCGGGCGCTCGACGGGCTGGAGCTGACCGTCCGCGCTGGTGAGGTACACGGCTTCCTGGGACCCAACGGCGCGGGCAAGTCCACCGCCATCCGGGTGCTGCTCGGCCTACTGCGGGCGGACGCGGGGTCCGTCCGCCTGCTCGGCGGCGACCCCTGGCGGGACGCTGTCGCCCTGCACCGCCGCCTGGCGTACGTCCCGGGCGACGTGACCCTCTGGCCCAACCTCACCGGAGGCGAGGTGATCGACCTGCTCGGCCGGATGCGCGGCGGCATCGACCGTGCCCGCCGCGACGAGCTGCTGGCCGCCTTCGAGCTGGACCCGCGCAAGAAGGGCCGGGCCTACTCGAAGGGCAACCGGCAGAAGGTCGGCCTGGTCGCGGCCCTCGCCTCCGACGCCGAGCTGCTGATCCTCGACGAGCCCACCTCCGGCCTCGACCCGCTGATGGAGGAGGTCTTCCAGCACTGGGTGGTCCGGGCCCGCGCCGACGGCCGCACCGTCCTGCTCTCCAGCCACATCCTCGGCGAGGTCGAGGCGCTCTGCGACCGGGTGACGATCATCCGCAACGGCCGCGCCGTGGAGACCGGCACGCTGGCCGAGCTGCGCCACCTCCAGCGCACGGCCGTCGACGCCGAGTTGTCCGGGCCGCCGCACGGGCTGGCCGAGCTGGCCGGCGTGCACAACCTGCGGTCCGACGGCGACCGGGTCCGCTTCGACGTGGAAGCCCCGGCGCTCGACGCCGCGCTGCGCCGGCTCACCGAGCTCGGCGTACGGAGCCTGGTCAGTCGGCCGCCCACGCTGGAGGAGCTGTTCCTGCGGCACTACGGCTCGGCGGCCTCCACCGGCTCTCCCGCCGAGGTGACCCGGTGACCGGCACCCGGCACCTGGTCCGGCTGATCCTGCGCCGGGACCGGGTGCTGCTGCCGCTCTGGGTGCTGCTGATCGCGATCCTGCCCGCCAGCTACGCCACCACGTACGCCGAGCTGTACCCGACCGCCGCCCAGCGCGCCGAGTACGCGGCCGGCACCGCCGGCAACCCGTCGATCGTGGCGCTGCTCGGCCCCGCATACGGCGACAGCGTCGGCGCGCTCGCCGCCCAGCGGTCCGGGCTGCTGCACCTGATCGTCGGCCTGATCAGTCTGCTCGTCGTCGTCCGGCACACCCGCGCCGAGGAGGAGGCGGGCCGGCGGGAACTGCTCGGCGCCACCGTCCTCGGCCGGTACGCCGGACTCGCCGCCGCGCTGCTCGTCACGTACGCCGCCGATCTGCTGCTCGGGCTGCTCGTGGCCGGCGGGCTGGTCGCCGCCGGCCTGCCGGCGGCCGGGTCCCTGGCGTTCGGGCTCTCGGTCGCCCTCGCCGGGGGGGTCTTCGCCACCGTGGGAGCCCTCGCCGCCCAGCTCACCGAGAGCGCGGGCGGCGCCCGAGGGCTGGGCATCGGTGCGCTCGCGGTGGCGTACCTGATCCGGCTCGCCGGGGACGCGGGCGGGACGGAGTGGCTGAGCTGGCTCTCCCCGCTGGGTTGGGCCCAGCGCACCCACCCGTACGCCGGCGAGCGCTGGTGGCCGCTGCTGCTGCTCGCCGGGGGGAGCGCGTTGGTCGGCGCGTTGGCGTTCCGGCTCTCGGCGCGGCGGGACCTCGGGGCCGGCGTACTGCCGCCGCAGCTCGGACCGGCCGGCGCCGGCCCCGCCCTGGGCGGCCCGTGGGGGCTGGCCTGGCGGCTGAACCGGGTAGCGCTGCTCGGCTGGACGGTTGGCGCGGCAGCCCTCGGCGCGGTGCTCGGCGGTGCCGCCGAGGCGGCCGGGGACGCGGTGGACGGCAACGAGACGGTGGCTCGGATGATGGAACGGCTCGGCGGCTCGACGGGGATCGCCGAGGCGTACCTCGGGACGACCCTGAGCATCGTCGCGCTCGCCGCCGCCGGCTACGGCATCCAGGCCGCGCTGCGGATGCGGGCCGAGGAGACGGCCCAGCGGGCCGAGCCGGTGCTCGCCACCGGGGTGAGCCGGTCCCGCTGGCTCCTCAGCCACCTGTCCTTCGCCCTGCTCGGCCCGGCGGTGATGCTGGGCGTGACCGGCCTGGTGACCGGGCTCGCCTACGGCCTCAGCATCTCCGACATCGCCGGCGCGACGCCGCGGCTGACCGGGGCGGCGCTGGCCCACGTGCCGGCGGTCTGGGTGCTGGTCGGCCTGGCGGTGCTGTTGTTCGGCCTGGCGCCCCGGATCAACGCGGGGGCGGCGTGGTCGGCGCTCGCCGCCTGCCTGCTGCTCGGCCAACTCGGCGCGGTGCTGGAGCTGAGCCAGTGGCTGCTCGACCTGTCCCCGTTCACCCACACCCCGCAGGTGCTGGGCGGTCCGGTCCCCGTCACCGGGCTGCTGGCACTGACCGCCACGGCCGCCGCCCTGGCCACTCTCGGTCTACTCGCCTTCCGCCACCGCGACCTCCCCACCTAACCCCACCCCCACCCTCCCGACCCCACCCCACTCCCACTCCCACCGATCCCCACCCCCACCCCCACCGGCCCGTGCCCCGCCGGTCTCGGCTGCGTTGATCATGAAGTTATTGCCGACATTTCGGGCACGAATCGACAATAACTTCATGATCACCGGGCCGAGCGGGGCCGGGTGGGGCCGGGCGGGGCCGGGTGGGGTGGGGCGGGCGGGGTGGGGGTGGGTCAGTCGGTGGGGGCGCCGTTGCGGATCATCAGGGCCGAGCGGAGGCCGGTGATGTCCAGGACGCGGAGCAGGAAGTCGCCGACGTTCGTCAGGACGAGCAGGCTCTGCGCGCGGCTGGCCTTGCGGCTGAGCACGACCAGGGTGCCCAGCCCCTGCGAGTCGCAGAAGGTGACGCCGCCCAGGTCGAGGACGATCCGCGAGGGCGGATCGGTGAGCACCTCGTTGACGACTGTCGAGAGTTGGGTGGCCGTGAGCATGTCGATCTCACCGGCGAGGCGAAGTACGACTTCATCACCCGTCCGGTGTACCGTGATGGACAGTTCGGCACGATCCACCCGGTCAGCCTAGCGTGAACCGGGCCCCACGGCCCGTTGAGGCGGCCGCCGCGCCGTCCGGCCGGTTCGCTCCGGGTGAGCCCGGTAACCCTGGCCAGGGGTGGCTGCCGATTCGCCGTCGGGCGCTGACACAATGGCCCCATCGTGACCGACAATTCTTCCGCCGGATTCGGCCGCTACCCTGCCGACGCGCCGGCCTCCGAAGCCCTGTTCGCCCGTGCCCGCGCCATCGTGCCGGGCGGGGTGAACTCCCCCGTGCGCGCGTTCCACGCCGTCGGCGGCACCCCGCGCTTCATGGTCCGGGGGGAGGGGCCCTGGCTCTACGACGCGGACGACCGGCGCTACGTCGACCTGGTCTGTTCCTGGGGCCCGCTGCTCCTCGGGCACGCCCACCCGGAGGTGGTCGCCGCCGTCCAGGCCGCCGCCGCCCGGGGCACCAGCTTCGGCACCCCGACGCCCGGCGAGGTGGAGTTGGCCGCCGAGATCGTCGACCGCACCCCGGTCGAGCAGGTCCGGCTGGTCAACTCGGGCACCGAGGCCACCATGTCGGCGATCCGGCTGGCCCGGGGCTTCACCGGCCGCTCGAAGATCATCAAGTTCGCCGGCTGCTACCACGGGCACGTCGACGCCCTGCTTGCCGCCGCCGGCTCCGGCGTGGCCACCCTCGGCCTGCCCGACTCGCCCGGCGTCACGGGAGCGGCGGCCGGCGAGACCATCGTGCTGCCATACAACGACGTCGCCGCCGTGGAGGAGGCGTTCGCCGCCGAGGGGCCGCACATCGCTGCGATCATCACCGAGGCGGCGGCCGGCAACATGGGCGTGGTTGCCCCCCGCGACGGGTTCAACTCCCAGCTCGCCCGGATCGCCCACGCGCACGGTGCCCTGCTGATCGTCGACGAGGTGATGACCGGGTTCCGGGTCTCCCGCTCCGGGTGGCACGGCCTCGACCCCTCCGACGCCGACCTGTGGACGTACGGGAAGGTCATGGGGGGTGGGCTGCCGGCCGCGGCGTTCGGCGGGCGCGCGGACATCATGGCGCGGCTCGCCCCGGCCGGCCCGGTCTACCAGGCCGGCACCCTCTCCGGTAACCCCCTCGCGTGCGCCGCCGGCCTGACCACGCTGCGGCTGGCCGACGACGAGGTATACCGCCGGCTCGACTCCACCGCCGCCGTCGTGGGCAAGCTCGCCTCCGACGCGCTGGCCGCCGCCGGGGTTCCGCACCGGCTGTCGTACGCGGGCAGCATGTTCTCCGTCTTCTTCACCGACGCCGACGTGGTCGACTACGACAGCGCGCGCACCCAGCAGGTCACGGGGTTCAAGGCGTTCTTCCACTCGATGCTGGCCGACGGGGTCTACCTGCCGCCGAGCGCGTTCGAGTCGTGGTTCGTCTCGGCGGCGATCGACGACGCCGCCTTGGAGCAGATCGCCGCCGCCCTGCCGACGGCGGCGAACGCGGCGGCAGCGGCGGGTCACGGGAGGTAACAGCGGTGAGCAAGACAGTGGTTCACGTGCTGCGGCACGGGGAGGTGCACAACCCGGCCCAGATCCTCTACGGCCGGCTGCCCGGCTTCCGCCTGTCGGAGTTGGGCGTGCAGATGGCCAAGGCGGCGGCCCAGGGGCTCGCCGACCGCGACGTGGTGCACGTGGTGGCCAGCCCGCTCGAACGAGCCCAGCAGACCGCCGAGCCGATCGCCGAGCAGTTCGGCCTTCCGATCGGGGCGGACGAACGGCTGATCGAGAGCGCCAACTGGTTCGAGGGCAAGAAGGTCTCCCCAGGCGACGGGTCGTTCCGCGACCCGCGCAACTGGTGGGTGCTGCGTGACCCGGTCACCCCGTCCTGGGGTGAGGCGTACCAGGCCATCGCCGAGCGGATGTTCGCCGCCCTGAACGCCGCCCGGGTCGCGGCCGAGGGGCGCGAGGCCGTGCTGGTCTCCCACCAGCTCCCCATCTGGACGCTGCGCCGGCACGTCGAGCGCAAGCGGCTCTGGCACGACCCGCGCAAGCGGCAGTGCGGCCTGGCCAGCCTGACCTCGTTCCACTTCGACGGCGCCAAGGTGGTCGGGATCGGCTACAACGAGCCGGCCGCCCACCTGATCGCCACCTCGCCGACCGCCCGGACGGCCAAGGGGGCCTGATGCCAGCCCGGAGGTGGATCGTGGGGCTCCTCGCGGCCGTGACGACGACGGCGGCGCTGGCCGGCTGTTCCTCCGGCAGCCAGGAGGAGCGCTGCGCGAACACCGACGGCGTCATCGAGTGCGCCCCCGACCAGCGGTCCGCCGCCCCGAAGCTGGCCGGCGAGCTGCTCACCGGCGGCAGCTACGACGTGACGAACGACCGCGGCCAAGTGGTCGTGGTCAACTTCTGGGGATCCTGGTGCGCCCCCTGCCGGGCCGAGGCGGACGACCTGGAGGCCACCTACCAGGCCACCAAGGCGTCCGGGGTGACCTTCCTCGGCATCAACGTGCAGGACAACCGGGACAAAGCGATCGCGTTCGAGGAGGGCCGGGTAACCTACCCGAGCATCTTCGACCCGCCGAGCCGGCTCGCGCTCGGTTTCGACATCTCGCCCACCACCATCCCGGCCACCGTCGTGCTGGACCGTGACGGGAAGGTCGCGGTGGTGATCCGCTCCGCGGTCACGCAGGAACGCCTGCGGCCCGTCGTCGAGCGGATCGCGGCCGAGCAGCCCGCCCCCGAGGGCTCCCGCTGATGGGCGAGACCTTCCACGACCTGGCCCAGAGCGGCCCACTGCTGCTGGCCATCGGCGCGGCGGCGCTCGCCGGCCTGGTCAGCTTCCTCTCCCCGTGCGTCCTGCCGCTGGTCCCCGGCTACCTGTCGTACGTCACCGGCCTGGCCGGCGCCGACCTGGAGGGCCACTCCGAAAGGAAGGGCACCCCGTTAACGCCTCCGGTAGCGGAGGGGCCCCGGGTTAACGCCCCAGGCCCGGGGGAGGCCACTGCCGAAGCGGGCGCGACCGCAGGCGGCGGCGTCGCCGTACGACAGGCGGCCGGGGAACGGAGCCGGACGGCGGCGGCGGTCAAGGGGCGGGTGCTCGCCGGGACGTTGCTCTTCATCGCCGGCTTCACCGCTGTCTTCACCGCGACCGCGATCCTCTTCGCCGGCGTGGGCCGGGTCCTCATCCAGTACGAGCGGGCGCTGGAGATCGGCGCCGGCGCGCTGATCATCGTGCTCGGGCTCGCCTTCGTCGGGGTGATCCCCGGCTTGCAACGGGAGTTCCGGATCAACCGGCTGCCCGCCGCCGGCCTGCTCGGGGCCCCGGTCTTCGGCGCGGTCTTCGCGCTGAGCTGGATGCCCTGCACCGGCCCCACGCTCGCGGCAGTGCTCGGGATGGCCGCCCCCGGCGGGCAGACCGACCGGGCCGTGGTGCTCGCCGTGGCGTACTGCCTCGGGCTGGGGATACCGTTCGTCGTCTTCGGGCTGAGCTTCCACCGCCTGCTCGGGGTGTTCCGCGCCGTGCGGCGCAACAGCCGCTGGGTGACCCGGGTCGGCGGCGCGCTGCTGGTGCTGATCGGCCTCGCGCTGGTCACCGGCGGGTGGACGAACTTCGTGATCTGGTTGCAGACGACGGTCGGCGTGGGCGAGGTGAGCATCTGATGACGGTTGTCGAGGACCGGCCGGCACCCCCGGCCAAGGCACCCCGCCGCCGGTCCAACCGGCTCCTGGCGCTGCTGCGCAACTCGTGGCGGCAGCTCACCAGCATGCGTACGGCGCTGATCCTGCTCTTCCTGCTCGCCGTCGCGGCGATTCCCGGCTCGGTGCTGCCGCAGCGCGGGGTGAACATCGAGAAGGTCAACGAGTACTTCGTCGAGCATCCGGAGCTGGCCCCACAGCTCGACCGGCTCGGCGCGTTCGAGGTGTTCGGGTCGGTCTGGTTCTCCGCGATCTACCTGCTGCTCTTCACCTCGCTGATCGGCTGCATCATCCCCCGGCTGCGCGACCACCTCCGCGCGTTGCGGATGAAGCCGCCGGCCGCGCCGAAGCGCCTGGACCGGCTGCCCCAGCACGTCGCGCTGCCGGGCGTCGCCACCGACGTCGAGGCCGTCGCCGCCGAGCTGCGCCGCCGCCGCTGGCGGGTGGTGGTACGCGGCACCGAGGTCTCCGCCGAGAAGGGATACCTCAAGGAGACCGGCAATCTGCTGTTCCACACCTCCCTGATCGTCGTGCTGCTCGGGGTCGCCCTCGGCTCCTGGTACGGCTGGCACGGCAACAAGCTGCTGGTGGCCGGCGCGGAGAACCAGTTCTGCAACACCCGCCAGCAGTACGCCGAGGCCGAACTCGGCCCCCGGGTGGACAGCGCCGACCTGCCGCCGTTCTGCCTGACCCTGACCGACTTCGACGCGCGGTTCCTGGAGTCGGGGCAGCCGGAGTTCTACCGCGCCACGGTCGACGTGGAGGAGTCCGGCGGGGCCACCCGCAGCGAGTCCTTCTCGGTCAACTCGCCGCTGCGCCTCGGCGACGCCAACGTCTACCTGCTCAGCCACGGGTACGCGCCGATCCTGCGTTACACCGACCGGTACGGCAAGACCCAGACCAGCGACCTCCCGTTCCTGACCTCGGGGGACGCCACCCTCACCAGTGAGGGCCTGGCCGCGTTCCCGGACGTCAACGTCGACCCGAAGACCGGCAAGAGGGACTCGAACCTTCAGGTCGCCTTCGAGGGGCTCTACCTGCCCACCGCCCCGCAGCAGGGCCCGTTCAACCGGTCGGAGTTCCCGACCGAGGGCAACCCGGCGGTGGTGCTCGTGGCGTACCGGGGGAACCTGGGTATGGACGCCGGCATCCCCGGCTCGGTGTACCAGCTCGACCAGCGCCAGGTCACCAACGGCAAGCTCAAGCAGATCGGCGACAAGAAGCTCGCGGTCGGCGAGAAGTGGACGCTTGACGACGGCAGCGTGCTGGAGTTCGTCGGCACGAAGCCGTACATCACCATCTCGGTGCGGTACGACCCCGGCTCGGCGGTGCTGCTCGGCAGCTCGGCGGTGCTGCTGGTCGGCCTGATGGGCTCGCTGTTCGGGCGGCGCCGCCGGGTCTGGTTCCGGGTGACGCCGGGCGCCGGGACCCCGGCGCCGGGTGCCGCGACGCCGCCCGGCGACCCGGCCAGTGGATCTCCGACGGGCGGTAGTAGCTTGGTGGAGGCCGGTGGCCTGCCGCGCACCGACTATCCAGGGTTCGCCGACGAGTTCGCGCAGCTCGTCGCCGCGGTCAGCGGCGGCGGGAGGCCGGGCGGTCCGGCCGGTGCGGGGCGCGACGAAGGCGGCCCGGCCGGGACGCGAGAAGGAGCCGAGTGATGTCCGCACTCTCCGACCAGTTGGTCACGTTCGCGATCCTGGCGTACCTGGTCGCGATGATCTGCCACGCCGTCGAGTACGCCCTGGGCAACGCCCGGGCCGTCGCACCGGCCGCGCCCGCGCGCGAGCTGGTCGGCGCGGGGGTCGGCGCAGCCGGCGGTACGACCGGGGAGTCCGACGCCCCGGCCGCCGCGCCGGCCCAGGTCGACCGCTCCACGGGCGGTGCCCGGCTGGCCGGCCGCCTCGCGGTCGTGCTCACCGTGCTCGCCGCCGCGCTGCACCTCGCGGCCACGGTCACCCGCGGCATCGCCGCCGACCGGATGCCCTGGGGCAACATGTACGAGTTCGTGCTGACGATCTCGTTCATCGGGACGGCGGCCTGGCTCGGCGTGCTCTGGAAGCGCCCGTCGCTGCGCGGTCTCGGGCTCTTCCTCACCCTGGTCATGGTGCTGCTGCTGGCGTTCGCCGAGCTGAAGCTGTACGTCGAGGTGGTGCCGCTGATGCCGGCGCTCAGGTCGTACTGGTTCATCGTGCACGTGTCGACGATCAGCTTCTCGTCCGGCATCTTCCTGCTCAGCGCGGTGCCGGCGATCGCGTTCCTCCTGCGCAACGGGTACGAGCGGGGCCGACGCAGCTTCCCGTACACCCTGGCGAAGCGGCTGCCGGTGGCGGCCGGCCTGGAACGGCTGACCTTCACCCTGCACGCCTTCGCGTTCCCGGTCTTCACCTTCGCGGTGATCGCCGGCGCGATCTGGGCGGAGGCGGCGTGGGGGCGGCCGTGGGGCTGGGACCCGAAGGAGACCTGGGCGTTCATCTCCTGGGTGGTGTACGCGGGCTACCTGCACGCCCGGGCCACCCCGAGCGTCCGGCGGAACGTGGCCACCTGGCTCGCCATCCTCGGCTGCCTCACCATGCTGATGAACCTCTTCGGCGTGAACTTCTTCTTCACCGGCCTGCACTCGTACGCCGGGGTGGAGTGACCCGGCCCTTGTGAGCGGCCGGTCGGCTCGCCCAGATCCCTCAATCCATTGACATGTTTCGACATTCGGCCCACAGTGGGGCTCTGAGAGAGCGCTCTTTCGCGAGGTCGTAACGTAAACGACATCAAGGAGGAACCCATGCAGCGGTTGGCCCCCCGCCCCGGCCATCGATTGCGACTGAGAACCGTGATGGTCGGCGTCGCTCTTACCGCACTGGCCGGCACGGTCCTCACCACTCAGGCGCTGAGCAGCGCCGACGCTGCTGAGATCCCGCTGTCACAGGGGCGGCCGGCGACGGCGTCGTCGACCGAGAACGGTGGCACGCCCGCCTCCGCAGCCGTCGACGGTGACCTGGGCACCCGCTGGTCGAGCGCGTTCAGCGACCCGCAGTGGCTCCAGGTCGACCTGGGTGCCACGGCCACCATCACCCGCGTGGTCATCAACTGGGAGAGCGCCTACGCGACCAACTTCAACGTCCAGACGTCCGCCAACGGCTCGACGTGGACGACGATCAACACCACCGCCAACGGCACCGGCAACGTCCAGACGCTCACCGTCAGCGGCTCCGGGCGGTACGTGCGGTTGAACACCACCAAGCGCGCCACCCAGTACGGCACGTCACTGTGGGAGTTCCAGGTCTTCGGCACCGGGGGCGGCCCAGCCTCCCCCAGCCCCACCGGCCCGGCCGGCGCGGGCTGGCTCAAGATGGACCAGGCGAAGTGGAACACCCAACTCGCCGAGTTCAACGCCATGACCATCAACCCGGTGCCCGCCGGCATCGTGCGGGTCCCAGAGTTCAACGCCACGTGCACCTACAGCCACTCGAAGAAGGACGACCCGATCGTCTTCCCGGGCCTACCGGGCGCGTCGCACATGCACAGCTTCTTCGGCAACCGCAGCACCGACGCGAACACCACCACCGAGTCCCTGTTCGCCAACACCGCGACGAGCTGTGGGCCCACCCAGGACAAGTCCGCCTACTGGGTGCCCACCCTGTACGAGCACGGCGTCGCCCTCGAACCGAGTGGCACCTTCGTCGTGTACTACGGTTCGCGCCTTGCCGACCCGACCAAGACCGTCCCGTTCCCGCAGGGGTTCCGGATGATCGCCGGTGACGCCAAGAAGCAGGTGCCGACCCCCGCGGGAGCGGCCAACCAGTTCTGGTGCGCCGGCGCCGGTGGCGAGATCGGTCGCAGCGCCGACGGCAACTGGCCGCGCTGTGCGCCGACCGCCAACCTGAACTACCAGCTCGTGTTCCAGGACTGCTGGGACGGCGTCCACCTGGACAGCCCGGACCACAAGTCGCACGTCGCCTACTCCACCAACGGCACGTGCAGCGGCGCGTTCCCGGTCGCCATCCCGAACATCTCCTTCGTCTTCGCCTACCCCACCAGCGGCAGCGCCGACGGCTTCACGCTGGCCTCGGGGATGGCCTCGTCGATGCACGGCGACTCGTTCTTCGCCTGGGACAACGCGGCACTCGGCCACCGGGTCAAGGACTGCATCGTCCAGAAGGCCAAGTGCAACACGGCCGGCACATTCTGAACGGACGTCCAGCCGGAACGGAACGTTGAAGGGGGCCCTGGCCGGTAACCAGGGCCCCCTTCAGCAGCCCTTGCCGGCGGTCAGCTCAGCGTCACCGCGGCCACATCGTTGGCCGGAGTGTCGTCGGTACGCGGGTACGGGTTGTTGACTTGCACCTCGCCCGCCGCGCCGATCGGGCCGTCGATCCGCAGGTCGAACGTCACGGTGAAGGTCTCTCCGGCGCGGAAGATCAGCCCCGGCTTCCCGCAGTACCAGTAGATGGGCGTGTCCTCCTCCTCGCCGCTCGGCCAGCAGGCCGAGTGGCCCGTCACGGTCGTCCCCGCCGGCGGGACGAACCGGAAGCTGGCCGCGCCACCGCCGGAGGCGCTGTCGTCGGGCACGCCGGGGCCGTCGTTGCGGATGCCGACCTGGACCCGGACGGTGTCGCCGATCGCTCCGGCGGCCGTGGCCCCGAGCGCGACCACGTCGAACGCGCCGCGGATGTTGCGTAGGTAGTACTGCCCCCAGGCGTTGTCCTGCCCGGACTCCAGGACGTCCACCGGCTCGCCGGCCGCCCGCAGCCGCAGCCGCCGGTCCGCCTCCCGGCGGGTGAGCTTCACCCCGGCGGGCAGTGGACCGGCGGTGGCCAGCGGCTCGACGAACTGGAGGGCCCGCTTGTCGCCGAGGGCGGCCGGGGTGACCGTGGTCGCGATGCCCCCGCGCAACTCGTAGCGCTGGCCCGGGGCGAAACTGCCGCGCACGGTGCAGACCATCACCGTGGTGAGTAGCAAGGGGTCGGTCCCGTAGCGGCAGTTCTTGTAGGCCGCCGGGCTGAGCCCGACCGAGAAGCGCAGGGTCAGCCGCAGGTCCTCGACGGGCTGGTTGCCGCCGTTGGTGACCGCCACCGGCACGTGGACGGTGTCGCCCACCGCCGGCCCCGGCACGTATGCGTCGATGAGGTCGACCATGGCGGGGCCGGCGGCCACGGTGACGGTGGCCTGCTGCGTGGTCGGCTCGATCTGGTCGGCGGCGACGGTGTAGCTCAGCGTCCCGGACGCACCATCGGCGGCTCCCGCCGTGGCCCGGAGCACCACCGGCACCGTGCCGTTGACGGTGCCCCACTCGTCGGTCGTCGCCGTCGCAGGCATCGGGCAGGTCACCGTGCTGGCCGAGGTGGTGCACCAGCTCGGGAAGGCGGCGGTGGCGACGCCGGCCAGGCCGGTCAGGTCGAAGCTGACCCGGGGGTCGGTCGCCCCGGTGCTGCTCAGGCTCAGCTCGGCGGTCCGGCCGGGTGCGCCGGCCGCCCCGATCGTGGTGTCACCGAGCCAGGCGCTGACCCAGCCCGGGTCGTCCTCGGCTGCCGCCGGGGCGGCGATGCCGGCCACGGCGGTCGTCGCGACCAACCCTGCCGCTGTGAGGCGGGCTGCCCAGCCGCGTGGAACGCGCACAGATCCCATCGATCTCCTTCGTCAGGGAAACCGGGCCGGAAATCGGCGGTCGTGCCCGCCGGCCGGCTCGGTGCCCTGATCCTAGGCACCGGGGGTGACACTTCCCGCCTCGTCGGTGCCGCGCGGCGCAGGATGTATAACTACACTTCTAAGAACTGTAGTTATAAGAAATGCGGTGATCGTGATGGCGCTGCCGAAGCCGGTGGGCATCTTCGACCGGGACGCGGAGTGGGCCGAGCTGACCCGTTTCGCCTCCGACCAGCGGGAGGGAGCGACCCTCGGCGTCGTGAGCGGGCGTCGTCGCCAGGGCAAGACAGGGATCTCGTTGACCTGGTGTTGCTAGTGGAGGACGGCGTACCGACGGACGCCGCCCTGGTTGACGCCGCCCGGCTGTACGTCGACACGCCCTATAGGACGTCGAACTCGTTGCCCTCTGGGTCGGCGATTGTCACGTGATCAGGCGTACCGTCCGGTTCGTCTATCCGGAGCACGGTACCGCCCGCCGCCACCAGTTTGTCGACCACCGTCTGGACTCGCGGCCAGCGAACCTCGAACGGCTCTTGCCGGCCGCCGCCGACGTGGATGTCGAAGTGCATGCGGTTCTTGACCATCTTCGGCTCCGGCACCTTCAGGAACGAGATGCCGGGTCGGACGCCGTCCGGATCCTCGATGAAGGCACCGTCGTCCCACTCGTCCTCGGGGACCTTGCAGTGGATCTGCCATGCCGCCCAGGTGGCGAACCCTTCCGGAGGAGCGGCCGGGACGTACCCCAGCGCGAGGCACCAGAACGCAGCCAGTTCGCGCGGGCGGGCGCAGTCGACGGTCAACGACCATTGTTCGGACATCGCCCCACCGTAGACCTGCCAAACGTCACATCGAGGCTGGCCGAGTTCGGTCTGAAACTCAAGTTCTACTTGAGTTTGCCGCCGCAGACGGGATGGCGGCACGCCCCGCTCGCACCGCTGCGGAGGGCCGAGACGGTCGTCAGGCGGCCGGGGGTTGCGGGTGCCGGGGTGTGCGCAGCGTCGCCCAGCCGAGGAAGCGCGCATGCAGCCCTTCGGGTCTCGGCACGTCGCGTGAGTCGAGCAGGCGCAGGTCCTCGACGGCGTCGTACATCATCCCGGCGAGGTGAATCGCCAGGGCGATGCGGCTGTTGCGGTAGTCGGCCAGCAGGGTCAGCCGGGCCGTGCCGCAGGGCCACGGCGCACCGCAGGCCCGGCAGATCCAGAGCGGGCGAAGCGGGACGTGGGGTCGGATGGGCTGCGCGGAACCGGTCATCGCGCCTTCCTCTGCTCGGCAGGTGGCCTGGAGGAGGGGCCGTCCGTCGCCGACGTGCCGGACGGCCCCTCCACGGTTGCGCCCGTCCTTTCCGGGCGGATCCGGGCGGTTCCGTTGTGCACAGTCTGACCAGGACTCCGTTACGGTGGGAACGCAAACGGTCGCCCTGTGTGCCGGGAGGGGTTGTCGGTGAGGGCGGTGAGGAACGCGGAACGTGCTGGTGAGGAGACGTGCGGATGGACGAGCGCTTACGGGTGCTGATCGAGGAGCTGCGGCACATGCGGGCCGCCCGGAAGATGACCCAGGAGGACCTGGCGAAGGCGATCAGCTATTCGCCGTCGACGGTGGCGATGGTCGAGACCGGGGCGCGTAAGCCGCCGCCGGACTTCTGGGCGCTGGTCGACGTGGCGCTCGACACCGGCGGCGCGTTCGGCCGGATGCTGGCCCGGTTCGGGTCGCCGCAGTGGATGCGCGAGTGGGAGGCCAACGAGCGGCAGGCCACCGTGCTCCGGTCGTACGAGAACACGGTGGTGCCGGGGTTGCTCCAGACGGCGGCCTACGCTCGCGCGCTCTTCCGCAGCGTCGGCCTCTTCGACGAGCCGGAGGTGGAGCAGCGGGTGGAGGCGCGACTGGAGCGGCAGGCGGTGCTCGCCGGGGAGCGCCCGCCGCAGCTCGTCGCGGTCCTCGACGAGCATGTGCTGCGCCGCCCGGTCGGCGGCCCGCTGGTGATGCGCGAGCAACTGCTGCGCCTGGTGAAGGTGGCCACCGAGCACCCCCGGGTGCGGCTGCACGTCGTCCCCGCCGAGGTCGGCGCGTATCCGGGTGTCGCCGGGGCCTTCGTCCTGGCTACGCTGCCCACCGGGGAGGACGTCGTCTATCTGGACGATCAGCTCAAGGGCCAAGTGATCGACCAGACCGAGGACGTGTTGGCGGTCCGGTCGGCCTGGGATTCGATCCAGGGTGAGGCGCTCCCGCCCCGGCAGTCTATTGATCTCTTGGCGGAGGTGGCACAGTCATGGAGCTGACCGGCGCGCGGTGGCGCACCAGCACCCGCAGCAGCACCAACGGCGGCAACTGCGTCGAGGTGGCTGACAACCTTCCCGGCGTGGTCGCCGTCCGCGACAGCAAGGACCGCGACGGCGCCGTGCTGACCTTCGGCCCGGCCGCCTGGCGAGCCTTCGTGACCCTGACCCGAGCCCGCTGACCCTCACACCGCGCTCTTGGCCGACTGGCGGGGGTGCGGGGTCAGCCGCGCAGGAAGGGCAGCAGCAGGTTGGCCAGCTCGGTCGGCCGCTCCTCGAAGAGCCAGTGGCCGCTCTCCTCGACCACATGGCCGTCGACCGTGCGGGCGTACCGGCGCACCTGCTCGGCTACCTGCCCGCCGAGGCTGGCCCCGGCACCGACGGCCAGCACCGGCATCGGCAACGGGCTCTCCCGGTACGCCGCGTTGTCCGCGACGTCCTGCCCGAAGGCCCGGAAGTAGGCGAAGCTGGCGCGCAGGTGCGCCGGGTCGCTCAGGTGCCGGGCGTACTCCTCGATGTCGTCCGCGCTGATGCTGCCCTTCTGCACCATCAGCGCGTCGGTGAAGCGGTCCACCCAGAGGGCCTCCCGGCCGGCGACCAGCTCCTCCGGCAGGCCGTTGGCGATGTTGAAGAAGCCGAAGTTCCACACCCCCGGCCCGGCGGTGCTGAGCGCCGGGAACGCATAGATGCTCTCGTCTGGGATCGGCGCCTCGGTCAGCACCAGCCGCGACACCTCGTCGGGGTGGGCAGCCGCGTAGGCGTACGCGACCATGGTGCCCACGTCGTGGCCGACCAGCCGGATGTCACCGGTCAGGCCCAGGCCGGTCAGCAGCCCGTGCAGGTCGGCGGCGAGGGTCTTCTTGTCGTATCCGCCGGGCGGCGCGTCGCTGTCGCCGAAGCCGCGCAGGTCGGGGGCGACCACCTGGTACGAGGCGGCCAGCTCCGGCAGCAGCCCGCGCCACATCCGCCAGCACTGCGGGTACCCGTGCAACAGCACGACAGTCGGCCCCCGGCCACCCCGGACGTAGTTGATCCCCACTGCACCGACCTGGACCCGCTGCTCGGTGAAGCCCGCCGGAACCCGTCCGCCGCCCATGGCTGCCCCCGTCTCGATGTCGGCGACCTGACCACCCGTCCCGCCGCCATCCACACCAACGAGCGGCGGCCGGGTGGGGAGACGCACACCGCCCGGCCCCCACCCGGCGTGGGCGGCGTCTCCCGTGGTGCGGGAGACTGGCAGGCATGGCGGCTCGTGGCTTTCCGTACGGCGATCTGAAGGAGTTCCTCGCGGCCCTGGAGCGGGCGGGGGAGCTGCGCCGGGTCAGCGTCCCGGTCGATCCGACGCTGGAGATCAGCGAGATCGTCACCCGGACGGTGCGGGAGGGCGGGCCGGCGCTGCTCTTCGAGCGGCCCACCCGGGGCGAGATGCCGGTGGCGATCAACCTCTTCGGCACCGAGAAGCGGACCGCGATGGCGTTCGGCGTCGAGTCGCTGGACGAGATCGGCAACCGGATCGGCGAGATGCTCAAGCCGGAGCTGCCGATGGGCTTCTCCGGCATGATGGGCGGCCTCGGCAAGGTGATGCAGCTCAAGTCGATGCCACCCAAGAAGGTCAGGACCGCCCCCTGCCAGCAGGTGGTGTACCGGGGCGACGACGTCGACCTGAACCGGCTGCCGGGCCTACAGGTCTGGCCCGGCGACGGTGGGATCTTCCACAACTTCGGGCTGACCCACACCAAGCACCCGGAGACGGGCAAGCGCAACCTCGGGCTGTACCGGCTCCAGCAGCACAGCCGCAACACCCTCGGCATGCACTGGCAGATCCACAAGAACTCCACCGCACACCACGCCGTCGCCGAGCGGCTCGGGCAGCGGCTGCCGGTGGCGGTGGCGATCGGCTGCGACCCGGTGGTCGGCTACGCGTCGAGCGCCCCGCTCCCCGCCGAGATCGACGAATACCTGTTCGCCGGGTTCCTGCGCGGCGAACGGGTGGAGATGGTCGACTGCCTGACCGTGCCGCTCCAGGTGCCGGCGCACGCCCAGGTGGTGCTGGAGGGTTACCTGGAGCCCGGCGAGCGGCTGCCCGAGGGGCCCTTCGGCGACCACACCGGTTTCTACACCCCGGTCGAGCCGTTCCCGGTGCTGCACATCGAGGCGATGACCATGCAGCGCGACCCGGTCTACCACTCGATCGTCACCTCCCAGCCGCCGCAGGAGGACCACGGCCTTGGCAAGGCCACCGAGCGGATCTTCGCGCCGTTGCTGCGGTTCCTCATCCCGGACATCGTCGACTACGACCTGCCGGCGGCCGGGGTCTTCCACAACTGCGCGATCGTGTCGATCCGCAAGCGCTACCCCAAGCATGCCCAGAAGGTGATGAACGCGATCTGGGGGGCGCACATGATGTCGCTGACCAAGCTGATCGTGATCGTCGACGAGGACTGCGACGTGCACGACTACAACGAGGTCGCGTTCCGCGCCTTCGGCAACGTCGACTACGCCCGCGACCTGCTGCTCACCGAGGGGCCCGTCGACCACCTCGACCACGCGTCGTACCAGCAGTTCTGGGGCGGCAAGGCCGGCGTCGACGCCACCCGGAAGCTGCCCACCGAGGGATACAACCGGGACTGGCCGGAGGGAATGACCATGGCACCCGAGGTGGTCTCGCTGGTCGACAAGCGCTGGAAGGAGTACGGGATCTGATGACCGCCGCCGTCACGGAGCCCGCCGAGCGCCCCAACCGGGTCAAGTCCTTCCTCAAGCTTGTCGCGATCGAGCACTCCGTCTTCGCGCTGCCGTTCGCGTACCTGTCGGCGCTGACCGCGATGCAGGTCAACGGCGGCCGGGTGCGCTGGGCAGACCTGCTGCTGATCACCGTGGCGATGGTCGGGGCGCGGACGTTCGCCATGGCCGCCAACCGCATCCTCGACCGCCGGATCGACGCGCGGAACCCGCGTACCGAGAACCGGGAACTGGTCACCGGTGCGGTGAGCGTGCGGACGGCCTGGACCGGCGCGGCCGTCGCCCTGGTGGTCTTCCTCGCCGCCGCCGCCCTGCTCAACCCGCTCTGCCTGGCGCTCGCGCCGCTCGCCGTGGTCCCGCTGGTCGTCTACCCGTACGGCAAGCGGTTCACCAACTGGCCGCACGCGATCCTGGCCGTCGCCCAGGCGGTCGGCCCGGTCGGTGCGTGGCTCGCCGTCACCGGGACCCTCGCCGGCTCCTGGCCGGCCTGGCTGCTCGGTGCGGCCGTCGGACTGTGGATCGGCGGCTTCGACCTGATCTACGCGTGCCAGGACGCCGACGTCGACCGGAAGATCGGCGTGCACAGCGTGCCCGCCCGGTACGGGCTGCGGTTCGCCCTGCACGCCTCCACCGTCGCGCACGTGGTGACGTTCGCGGCGTTCATCTGGTTCGGGGCGCTGGTCGGGTTCGGTTGGCTCTGGTGGATCGGCCTGGCCCTGACGGCGGTCGCGTTCGGGTACCAGCACCTGGTGATCAGCCCGACCGACCTGAGCAAGGTCAACCGGGCGTTCTTCACCGCGAACGGGTTCGTCGGCATCGCGCTGTTCGTCTTCGCCCTGCTCGACCTGGTGGTCCGGCTCGGCCTGCGTTCCTGACCATCAGTCCGGCGGCGCGGGGACGGGGTAGCGGGCGCTCTCCAGGGTCCATTCGATGGTGCCCCGGACGGCATCGGCGATCCCGTCGAGGTGATCGGTGACGGCCACGTCCAGTGCTGGGCCGAACGACGGCACGCTCGCGCGGAGCGCGACGAAGCGGCGCATCCCCGCCCGCCAGAGTTCCGCCGCCGCGTCAACCGCCGCGTCCACCGGCAGCCCCCGCTCGGCGGCCAGCGCCAGCACCAGGTTGTGCCCGCCCGAGCCGGCCCGGTCGCGCTCCAGTGAGGCGAGGTCGTTGTACCAGGAGAGCAGGTCGTTGCCGAGATCGGCGACCTGACGCAGCAGCGGGTGGAAGTACACCGCGTCGGGCAGCGGCCGGCCGGTGACGAACTCGATCAACGGGTACGACACGTACGCCGCGGACGTGGCCCGGCGCAGCTCCAGGTAGCGGGCCACGTCCGGCGGGCGGCCGGCGGTCTTCTCCACCGACTCCCGCCAGGTCCCGTGCAGGTGGTGGCCGACCGCGTCGGTGAAGCGCAGCCGCCAGCGGGCCGGCATCCTGCGGCGCGGCTCCCGCCAGGCGCGGACCAGCAGCCGGCGCAGCGGGCCGGTGAGCCCCGGATGCCGGGCCCGGGTGCCCTCCCGCAGCAGCCACAGCGTCCCTTCGCGCAGCGCGCGGATCTGGTCGGAGGGCAGCCGACCCGGCCCGTCGCAGGCGTCGTCGACGATGAAGAACCAGGTGAACAGGGTGGCCACCGCACGCAGGTCCAGCTCATCGGCCGACGGGTAGAGCCGCCCGGCGTACCGGGCGAAACCCGCGCGGGAGAGCCGATCCAGGGCCGGGCCGTCCAGCGGCAGTCCGAGGCCGGGCAGCTGCTCGTCGAGCCACCGCTGCACCCGCTCGGTGTGCGGGGACAGCCGGGCCGGGATCGGGCAGTCGGACCGTAGCGACCAGAGGACTGCGTCGGTCATCACCGCTTCCTCCCAGGCGGCGTAATTCGCCCACCGGGCAGCATGGCAGGTCGAAACCGCCCGTGGGAGGCCGGGGTCCGAGGGCGGCCGACGACAGCCGGGCATGACCAGGCAGTCTGGACGGCATGCGGAAACCATGGGTGGTCGGGATCTCCGGAGCGTCGGGCACGCCGTACGCGGCGGCGGTCATCCGTGGGCTGCTCGACGCCGGCGAGCCGGTGGACCTGGTGGTCTCCCGAGCCGCCCGGCTGACCATCCTCGACGAGACCGGACGGGCCTTCCGCGACGCACACTGGGGCGCGGACCTGGCGGCCTGGCTCGGCCGCGACCTGGGCGGCGCCGACCTGCTGCACTGGCCCGCAGGTGACCTCGCCGCCGGCCCCAGCAGCGGTTCCTACCGGGTACGCGGGATGGCGGTCGTGCCGGCCAGCACGGCGGCCTGCGCCGGCATCGCGATCGGGCTTTCGAAGGACCTGTTGCAGCGGGCCGCGGAGGTCAACCTCAAGGAGCGCCGGCCGGTGGTGGTGGTGCCCCGCGAGACGCCGGTGACCCGCAGCCACCTGGAACACCTGATCGCCCTGCACGACGCGGGTGCGGTGGTGCTGCCGGCGAGCCCGGGCTTCTACGGCGCCGGGGCGTCCGCCTCCGCCGAGCAGCTCGTCGATTTCGTGGCGGGTAAGGTGCTCGACGCCCTCGGTGTCCCGCACACCCTGTTCCGCCGCTGGTCCGGCGAACTGGGCGCCGGCCGCTCCTGAGCGCAGGTCGGCGGTCGGCTGCCTTCTTGAGCGCAGGTCGGCGGTCGGTCGCATTTTCGAGCGCACGTTGGTGTTGGGACGCGGACCGGGCGGGCCGGTCCGCGTGCCCCGTCAGTGCACCTGGTCAATACATCCCGGCGTTGGCCGGGCCGGGGCCGGTGGGTGCCGGGGGGCCGACGTTACGGGTCTTCCCCATGTCGTCCGCCTCGTCCAGCATGCCCTCCCCTTCCAGCAGAGCCCGCACCTCGGATTCCCGAAACCGGCGATGCCCGCCTGGAGTTCGGATGCTGCCGATCCGGCCGGCCGCTGCCCACCGCGTGACAGTCTTCGGGTCCACCCGAAACAGCGCGGCGACCTCACCCGGTGTCAGCAGGCGATCTCCAGTGTCCACAGCCCCCTCCTCGCGTCGACGAAGCCCTCGGCTGAACACACTGCCCCCGGCCGGTGCGAGCCCAGAGCCGTCATGAGGGACGTATGGCAATTACAGCACCAGCGACCTGGCCTGTCCGCCAAACGCGAAAAAAGCACTGAGTGGGGAGTTAGTAAATGTTACCGGCGCAGCTCTCCCTTGACTGAGGGTCTGTGAGCGATCACCTACTGTCATGTGCAACGCATGCCGCGCGCCGGACGTTACGCCCGAACGACTAGGGTCACAATCCGTGGACGCCATCGACCGGAGCCTCGTCGAGCTGTTGCAGGGCAACGCCCGACTCTCGTACGCGGAGCTGGCCCGCCAGGTCGGCCTCTCCGCCCCGGCCGTGCACGAACGGGTGGGCAAGCTGGAGAGCAGCGGGGTGATCCGGGCGTACCGGGCGGAGGTGGAGCCCGAATCCATCGGCCTCGGGGTGACCGCGTTGATCGGGATCGTCGAGGACTCCGGCGGAGACAGCGACGACGTGCTGGAGACGTTCCGCCGGATGCCCGAGATCGAGTCCTGCTACTTCATGGCCGGGCGCGAGTCGTTCCTGCTCAAGGCCAGGGTCGGCACCATCGCGGAGTTGGAGCAACTGATCGTCCGACTGAACCGGACCCCCGGGGTGGCCTCCACCCGCACCGGGATCGCCCTGTCGACCAAGTGGGAGAACCGCCCCCAGCCGATCGGGCCGTCCACCGTCTGACCGGGGTGGTGCGAGCGCCGCCACCAGCGGTGAACCGACGGCGAGCAGGGGCTGACCCGCTTGCTAGGTTTCCGGGCATGACTCATCTCGACCGGTGCGACGAGACCAGCCGGATGTGGGTGACGGAGGCGATCGCCTCGGTCGAGGCGGACGCCAACCGGTCCGCCGACACCCACCTGCTGCCGTTTCCGCTGCCCAGGGAGTGGGGAATCGGCCTCTACCTCAAGGACGAGTCGGTGCACCCCACCGGCTCGCTCAAGCATCGGCTCGCCCGTTCGCTGTTCCTGTACGGGCTCTGCAACGGCTGGATCGGCCCCGCGACGACCGTCGTCGAGGCGTCCTCCGGTTCGACGGCGGTCTCCGAGGCATACTTCGCCCGGATGCTGAGGCTGCCGTTCATCGCGGTGATGCCGGCGTCCACCTCACCCGAGAAGATCGCCCAGATCGAGTTCCACGGCGGGCGCTGCCACCTGGTCGACGACCCGGCGAAGGTGGTCTTGGAGGCCCGTCGGCTCGCCGAGACCTCCGGCGGGCACTACATGGACCAGTTCACGTACGCCGAGCGGGCCACCGACTGGCGGGGCAACAACAACATCGCCGAGTCGATCTACGCGCAGCTTGCGCTGGAACGGCACCCCGTGCCGGCCTGGATCGTCGTCGGTGCCGGCACCGGCGGCACCAGCGCCACCATCGGCCGCTACACCCGGTACCGCCGGCTGCCCACCAAGCTCTGTGTCGTCGACCCGGAGAACTCGGCGTTCTACCCGGCCTGGCTGGCCGCCGACTGGTCGGTGCACACCGGCCGGGGTTCCCGGATCGAGGGCATCGGCCGGCCCAGCGTGGAGGCGTCCTTCCTGCCCGCCGTGGTGGACCGGATGGTCCAGGTGCCCGACGCGGCCTCCCTGGCCGCCATGCGGGCCGGCTCGGCGCTGCTGGGTCGGCGGGTGGGCGGCTCCACCGGCACCAACCTGTGGGGCGCGTTCGGGCTGATCGCCGGGATGCTCGCCGAGGGCCGCACCGGCTCGGTGGTCACCCTCATCTGTGACCCCGGGGACCGGTACGCCGACACGTACTACGCCGACGACTGGGTCGCCGGGCAGGGCCTCGACCTCGCCCCGCACCTGGCCACCATCGACCGCTTCCTTGCCACCGGCGCCTGGCCGGCCTGAGCCTGAGCGGAAGGATCGGCTCCGGGAGAGCGACGCCGGTACGCGCCCGCCTCGGGTGGGCGGTGGCGTCAGCGGGGGGCGACCCGTTCGGCCAGGCCCGGATAACGGAGCACCCAGCCGTCGGGGTCGACTTCCAACTCGGTGGTGAAGGTGCCGCTGGCGAAGCGGACCCGGCCCGAGCCGAGCGCCGTGTAGACCTGCTCGGCGGGGACCACCGTCAGGCTGGGCACCAGCACCCACGCCACCGTGATCCGGTGTGTCGTCTCCGGCGCCGCGGCGGCCAACCCCAACCGGCGTACCGCAAGGGTGTTGAACAGCGGTGACCCGCCGAGGTCGACGTCAACCGCGTCGGCCAGCCCATCCGGGTCGTCAGTTCCCGGCAGCCCGGCCGGGGGGTGCCCGGCCGCCCGCAGCGCGGCATCCAGGTTGCCCTGCTCGGAGGTGGTCACCCGCCACCGGTCGCCGGCCGGTTCCAGCCGTATGCCCCGCTGCCAGCCAGCCCCCTCCACCTCGATCTCGACCCGGTGGGTCACCCGGTCCGGCCCGGTGGTCAGCTGATAGCGGCAGGTGTAGGAGATCGGGTCGACGGCAACCGCGACGCCCCGCACGCTGAGCCCGTGCCCCTCGTCGAACAGGGCGTGCTCCGCGCCGGCGGTGTCCGTCCGGGCCCAGAACAGCGACTTCGGCATGGTCGGCATGAACCGGACGTTACGCCACGACGCAGGCGTCGGCAGCGCATGCGGAAACGCCGCCGCGGAGCGTGGGCTCCGCGGCGGCGTTCCGGTCGTCGTCAAGATCAGTGGGTACGGGCCGGCGGCCGTCCACCGTATCCGCGCTGCTCCTCGCGCGGCCGGTCGTCCCCTCCGCGCCCCTCGGACCGGAAACCGCCCCGTGCGGCACCGGTGCGGGGGTCCCCGCCACGCTCACCACGCTCCGGGAAGCGGCGTTCGCCCTGCGGCCGGTCCCCGAACCGGCGCTCGCCCCGGTCATCCCGGTCGGCGAACGGACGCTCGCCGGTGGGCCGGTCGCCGAAGCGGCGCTCGCCGGTGGGCCGGTCCTCGTAACGGCGTTCGGGCCGCGCGTCCCGGTCGCCGTAGCGGCGTTCACCGGTGGGTCGGTCGCCGGTGGGCCGGTCGCCGTAGCGGCGCTCGCCGGTGGGTCGGTCGCCGGTGGGCCGGTCGCCGTAGCGGCGCTCGCCGGTGGGTCGGTCGCCCGTGGGCCGGTCGCCGTAGCGGCGTTCACCGGTGGGTCGGTCGCCCGTGGGCCGGTCGCCGAACCGGCGGTCCCCGCCGAACCGGTCCTGCCGGTCGCCGGAGCTGCGCTCGCCCCGACCGTCGCGGTCGCCGAAGCGACGCTCGCCCCGGCCCTCGAACCGGCGCGGGCCGGAGGGCCGGTCGCCGTACCGGCGCGTTGCCGACGGCTCCTCGCGCACCGGCACGCCGCTGGGCTCGCGGGCGCCGGTGAGCTCGGCCAGCGCCGCGTCACCGGGCCGGACCCGGGTCTCCGCCGGCGCGACGCCGGCCTTCTCCATCATGGCCAGGGTGGTGCGACGCTGCTTCGGCAGCACCAGGGTGGCCACCGCACCGGACTCACCGGCCCGGGCGGTACGCCCCGCGCGGTGCAGGTAGTCCTTCGGGTCCTTCGGCGGGTCCACGTGAAGCACCAGGGAGACCCCGTCGACGTGGATGCCCCGGGCGGCCACATCGGTGGCGACCAGCACGTTCATCCGGCCTTCGCGGAAATCGGCCAGGGTCTTGGTGCGCACCCGCTGGGTCTTCCCGCCGTGCAGCCCACCGGCCCGTACGCCGACGGCGGCGAGCTGCTCGACCAGCCGGTCCACGCCGAGCTGAGTCCGAGCGAAGAACATGGTCCGGCCGGACCGGGCCGCGATCGAGGCCGTCACGGCGAACTTGTCGTGCGGCGGGATCAGCAGCATGTGGTGAGCCATGGTGGAGACGGCGGCGGTGGCCGGAGCGGTCGAGTGGGTGACCGGGTCGGTCATGAACCGCCTGACCAGCGAGTCGACGTCACCGTCCAGGGTGGCCGAGAAGAGCAGCCGCTGGGCGTCGGCAGGAGTCTTCGTCAGCAGGTCGGTGACCTCCGGCAGGAAGCCCATGTCGGCCATCTGGTCGGCCTCGTCGAGCACGGTCACCTCGACGTCGTCCAGGTTGCAGACGCCGCGGTTGATCAGGTCGCCCAACCGCCCCGGGGTGGCCACGATGATCTCCACGCCCCGGCGCAGGGCGTCGATCTGCCGGTCGTACGGCACGCCGCCGACCGCGGTCTTGAGGAAGATGCCGACGGCCTTGCCGAGCGGCACGAGCGCGTCGTTGACCTGCATGGCCAGTTCCCGGGTGGGCACCAGCACCAGGGCCCGCGGGTGCAGCGGGCGGGCCCGGTTGCGCGTGGCGAGCCGGGCGATCAGCGGGAGGCCGAAGGCGAGGGTCTTGCCGGAGCCGGTCTGTCCCCGGCCGAGGACGTCCCGGCCGGCGAGGGCGTCCGGGACGGTGGCCTGCTGGATCGGGAACGGCGTGGTGATGCCCTGCCGGGTGAGCGCCTGGACCAGCGCCTGGGGCAGCCCGAGCGTGCCGAAGTCGATGTCGGCGTCGGCCTCCGGCGCGGCGTCGACGGCCTCGATCGCGTCGGCGGTGGGCTCGGGGGCGGCGAGGGTGACGTCACCGGGGGCGGTCGGAAGGCTCTTCTCGGCCGCGGAGTCGGAGGCGGACAGGAACGTGCCGGGGTCAGCAAAGGTGGTCAAGAAATACCTTTCGGGCGGGGCGCATCTTCGCGATGGCCTGCCGCAGCTGAACGCCGCCGGATCGCCCGCAAGATCGCCCATGGGCGCGTCTTGTGCGCGCCAGGTCAGTGATCACGACAAGTGTACGGCGACACGGCAAACCCGCCACCCCCACTGCCACTCGGTAGTGGGCGGGCTCACCATCCCTGGCCGGGGTCACTACTTGAGGAGGCCACCCACCAGCCCGTCCATGGCGTCGCCGGCGACCAGGACGAGCAGCACACCGATCGCGATGAGCAGCCCGAGGGACGCGGTCAGGACGACGACCACCTTGGCGGTGCTCGACCGGGGGGGCGGGGCGTCCGTCCAGCCCTGGGCGAGGATGTGCCCGGTCAGGGAACCGGAGTTGTCGATCGTGTTCCCCGTCGGCAGGGCGACCGTGGCGAACCCCGGCCCGTCGGTCCCGTACGTGCTGGCCAGGTCGGAGGTCCGCGGATCAGGCCGGCCGGAGACCCCGGCCGGGGTACTGACCCCCGGGGTCCCGCTCGTCGACGCCGCCGGCCAGGCGGTGGTCGGAGCCGCGCCGTACAGACCGGCAGTCGGTGCGCTCGGGGAGGCCGGCATGCCGGAAACCGGTGCCCCTGGCGTCGACCCGCCTGGGCGGGCCGCCGGGCTGTCCCGGCGCGGGACGGGATCGGTCGGTGGTGGCCAACTGGGTAGGGCGGGAGCCGGGACGACCGGCGGCGGTGTGGTGGCGGCCGACGGCGAGGGCTCGGTCGGGACCGGTGGAGCGGCGGGACCGGCCGCCCATCCCGAGGGTGAGCCGGACACCGGCCGGTTCGCGGGCGGTCCGGATACGGGTGGCGTGTACATGGGCCGGGTCGCGGGGGGCGGACCACCCACGCCGGGACCCGGGGTGCCCGTCGCGGGAGCCGGCCAGCCCGCGCCGGAGGCCGGGGCTGGCGGTGCGGAGGCCGGCGGTGCGGGGCGGAATGACGCCGGAGCGGAGGCCGACGCCGAAGTGGGAGGCGACGCCGGAGCGGAGGCCGAGGTCAGCGGTGGCGGTGGGAAGGGCGGCGCCGGCATCGGGCCGGGCGGCGGCGGTATCGGCGGCCCGGAGGGCGGGGCCGGCGGCCTGGGCATGGGTGGTACCGGGCTGGGCACGGGCGGAACCGGTCCCGGCACGGGCGGCAGAGGCCCTGGGCCCGGTGGGTACGGCCCGGGCACGGGTGGGTACGGCCCGGGCACGGGTGGCGTGGGCTCGGGGACCGGCGGGTTCGGCGACGGCGGGGTGGGGCCCGGCGCAGGTGGCGTCGGCGGGTTCGGCTCCGGGAGGGGCGGCACGGGCGCTGGGGCGGGCTCGGGCGCCGGGGTGGGCGGCGCCGGCGGCTCGGCCGGCTCCGGGGGCTGCGCCGGCTCGGGCGGCTCGGGATTCACTGGGGCCGACCGATACACCGTGGCGGCACCGTACGCCGTCCCGCCGGCCCCGGTGGAAGCTGCGGACCCGGCACCCCCGAGGCTCGCCATCCCGGCTGCCCTGCGCGCCTCGTCGACGGAGATCCGGTTCAGGCCGGGCACCGAGACGCTGGCGCGGGCGGTCGCGGACCCGGCGGGGGACGAGGCGTCAGCGCGGTCGACGGGGTGATCCTCGCCTTTGCGCTGCCTTGGCACGGTGGGCGCCGGACGGGTGTTCGCCGGGGTGGTCGCCCCGGCGCCGGGGCGATCGTCGCGGTCTGCGACGGCATCGCCGGCCAGAATCGGGGATGACCCGTCGGCGGTCGCCGGGGCCGGTGTCCCGTCCCCCGCTCCGGGTGCGGTCAGGTGACGTTCGCCGGTGGCGAAACCCGACCAGGTCGACGGCGTCGCCGGCCTGACGGGGCGGCGCTGATCCAGCGGCGTCGCCGACGGCTGCTCGGGAGCCGGGGCGGGGACGGAACCGGTCGACGGCACGCCCGCGCGGTACGTGGTCCCGCCGCTCCCGGTGGCCGGCAGCGGCACCCCCTCGGGCGGGGCGGCGCTGGCGACGCTCACTCGGGCCCGGACGGCCACGGACGGCACCGCCGCCCGTCCGGCCGACCCGGCCGGGCCAACCGCCACCGGTGGGCCATCATCCGACCTGACGTCGATCGGTGCGCCCGCCGGATCGGCCGTACGGCCGGTGGGGCCGGGCATGGAACCGGGGTCGGCCGTCCCCGCCGGAACCTCTTGCTCGCCCATGGTCGTCCTCCGTGCCCACGTTCGCCTCCGAACCCGTGGCGTCGGGCGGGAAGTGTCTGGGTGTCACGGTGCCACATTCCCGCCCAGCCGCACAGCCGGAGCGGACGGTTGGGCTCAGTCGGCCTCGCTCGTCGACGCCTTCGGCGAGGCGCTGTCGCTCGGCGGCCGGCTGCTGGACTGGGTGGTCGGCTCCGGCAGCGGGGACGGGGTTTCCGACGGTTCCGCCGACGGCGAGTGCGATGGGCTCGGCGACGGGTCGGACGGCGACGGCGACGGCGACGGAGACGGAGACGGAGACGCGGAGGGGCTCGGCGTCGCGGGCTTCGTCGGCTTGGGTGTGGTCGGCGGCTTGGGGGGGAGCGTCGGCCGCGGGGTCTTCGTCGGCTTCGGGGTGCTCGGGGTGGACGGCGTGGTCGGTGTGGGCGCGGGCGAGCCGGGCACCGCCCCGACGACCCGGGTCGCGGCGTAGAGCCGGGACCAGCCGACCGTGGAGATCTTCACCGTCTGGCCGGTGGTCGGTGCTTGGACCATCTTGCCGCCGCCGATGTACATCCCGACGTGGTGGATGGTCGTCCAGCTGCTGCCGGAGGCGAAGAAGAGCAGGTCGCCGGGGAGCAGGGCCTCCTGGCCCACCGTCCGGCCGCGGGTCGCGTAGTACTGGTCGCGGGAGACCCGGGGCAGTTGGAAGTAGCCCGCAGACCGGTATGCGGCCCACATCAGGCCGGAGCAGTCGAAGGCGTTCGGGCCCTCCTCGGACCAGACATACGGGTCGCCGAGCTGGGCCAGGGCGTAGCGCACCGCGGCCAGCGCGACCGGGCTCGCGGTGAGGCCGCTGGCGCTCTGCCCCTGGACGTAGGAGGCGCCGAGTTGCTGCTCGATCGCCTCCTGCTGGCGCTCCAGCAGAATGAGCTGCGCGGCGTTGTCCTTGCGCAGCTTGAGCAGACTCACCTCCTGCGTGCGGAGCACACTCTCCACGGCGGAGTACTGCTGCCGGACGGTGCGCACCCTGGCGTCGGCGGCCGTCCACGCCTGGTAGGCGACCTGCTCCGCGGCGCGGGATCGGGAGAGCTCGCCGGCGGCGCCGGTGGTCGCCCCGTCGGCCTGCTCACCCCGGTTGATCCGGGTGAGCATGTCGAGGCCGTGCAGGTCCCGGGCGAACCTGCCGGGCGGCAGCGCGGCAGCGGCCTTGAAGGCGCCCGCGGCGGCGGTGTCGGCACCCTCCTGGGCGCGGGCCAGTGCGTCGCGGGCGGTCTTGAGGCCCTGGGTGGCGATGGTGAGCTGGGCCTCCGCCTCGGTGCGGGTCTGGCGCAGCCCGAGCAGTTGGTCGCCGAGGAGTCCCACCTGGGCCTCGGCGGCGCCGATCGCGGCGGCGAGCGGGCCGTTGCCCAGTGGCGTCGTCGGCAGGCCGGGGTTGCCCGCGCCGGGGAACCCGCCCGCGCCGGGAAGCCCGCCCGCGCCGGGGCCGTTCACGCCGGGCAACTGGAGCCCGCCGGCCGGAACCGGGCGGGAGCCGGTGTCGGGGACGACGTTGGGCAGCAGCGGATCGGCGGACGCGGGGGTGGCGAGCGCGGCCGTGGCCACCGCGCTGAGCAGGGCGGACCAGAGCATCGGCCGGAGCACCGGGGAGAACAGCGGGGGCCTCCGTCGTTGGCGTCGGCTCTGCTGGTTCTGCACCATTCCGCTCCCCGTCTGGCGTCAGTGTGCCGCGCTCGGGTGGCGCGGCGGCGGTGACGGGCCCGAGTGTGGACCGTCCCACCCTGTCTTACCGCACAGAGGCAAAGATGTCGATGCGGTACGGGGTAACAAGCGGCTGAGAGTTCGGTGAGGTACGTCGCTGCGGGTCGACCGGGGGAAGGCCGGTCGGCGATCCGACGTAGGCTCGACCGGACCGCAGGTGGAAGGGACGTGGCTATCGATGGACGCCGGACTCAAGCGCGAGCTCGAAGCGAAGGTGTACGCGGGGGAGCGGCTGACCCGTGAAGACGGGATCGCCCTCTACGACAGCGACGATCTGACCTGGCTGGGCCGGCTGGCCCACCACCGGCGCACCGAGCTCAACGGCGACCGGGTGATGTTCAACGTCAACCGGCACCTGAACCTCACCAACGTCTGCTCGGCGTCGTGCGCGTACTGCTCCTTCCAGCGCAAGCCCGGCGAGAAGGACGCGTACACGATGCGGATCGACGAGGCGGTCCGCAAGGCCAAGGAGATGGAGGACGAGCAGCTCACCGAGCTGCACATCGTCAACGGCCTGCACCCGACGCTGCCCTGGCGCTACTACCCGAAGGTGCTGCGCGAGCTGAAGGCTGCGCTGCCGAACGTCAAGCTCAAGTGCTTCACCGCGACCGAGGTGCAGTGGTTCGAGAAGATCAGCGGCCTGAGCGCCGACGAGATCCTCGACGAGCTGATGGACGCCGGCCTGGAGTCGCTGACCGGTGGCGGTGCGGAGATCTTCGACTGGGAGGTCCGGCAGCACATCGTCGACCACGCCTGCCACTGGGAGGACTGGTCGCGGATCCACGCGCTGGCCCACTCGAAGGGCATGAAGACCCCGGCGACGATGCTCTACGGCCACATCGAGGAGCCCCGGCACCGGGTGGATCACGTGCTGCGGTTGCGTGAGTTGCAGGACGAGACCGGTGGCTTCGCGGTCTTCATCCCGCTGCGCTACCAGCACGACTTCGTCGACTCGGCGGACGGCAAGGTCCGCAACCGGATCCAGGCCCGCACCACGATGGCCTCGCCGGCCGAGTCGCTGAAGACGTTCGCGGTCTCCCGGCTGCTCTTCGACAACATCCCGCACGTGAAGAACTTCTGGGTGATGCACGGCCTCTCGGTGGCTCAGCTCTCGCTGAACTTCGGGGTGGACGACCTGGACGGCTCGGTCGTGGAATACAAGATCACCCACGATGCCGACTCGTACGGCACCCCGAACACCATGCACCGGGATGACCTGCTGCACCTGATCTGGGACGCCGGCTTCCGCCCGGTCGAGCGGAACACCCGCTACGAGGTCGTCCGCGAGTACGACGCCCCCGGGTCGCTGGCCGAGCGTCGGTCGGAGCCGCAGCAGGTCTGGGCCTGACCGGCCCGTACCCTGACAGGTCATGAGCGAGTCGAGTCAGTCGGACCAGGGCGGGTTTCCCCGGCGCGATGCCCAGGGACGAGTCGCCACCCTTGGCGATCTGCTGGGGGTGAGCCTCGCCGGCCTGGTGATCGGCCTGCTCGCGTTGCTGCTGTTCGACTGGGGCCTCTCCACGGTCGGCGCGGGCGACTTCGGCAGTGCCAACGGCTGGCTGGCGATCATCCTGCCGGCCTGGCTGTACTGGGATGACTTCCGGGCCTGGGAGTTCGGCGCGGCCCGGGTGGTGGCCGCGCTGGTGGCGGTCGCGCTCGCCGTGGTCAGCGGCCTGCTGGTGGCCGGTCTGACCGACGGCCTGCCGTCGCTGGTCGCCGGCGGGCTCGCGGCTGCGGCGTTCACCGTGCTGTACGCGGTGGTGTGGTTTCCTGGCGTCCGCTGGCTGGCCCGCCGGACGGGCTGAACCCTCCCGCCCGGTAAACCGGCGGCTGAACCTTCCGCCCGGCGAGGCGGCGGAGAACGGAGTGCGAACGTGAGCGCGTCGGTCAAGTACACGCTGGGCCGGATCGGGCTGTTCGTGGTGGTCTTCGCGGGGCTCTGGCCGGCCGGAATGAACATCTTTCTGCAGCTGATGCTGGCGCTCGCGTTCTCCGCCGCGCTCTCGTTCTTCCTGCTCCGAGGCTGGCGGGACGAGATGGCCGAGGAGATGGCCGGGGCGGCCGAGCGCCGCCGGGCCGAGAAGGAGCGGCTACGCTCCGCGCTGGCCGGTGACGACGAGCGGTCCGAAGACGGGCGCTGACCCGACCGGTGGTGCAGCGGTGGTGCGGCGGTGGCGGCGGTGGTGCGGCGGCGGTGGTGGCGGTGCGGTGGTGGTGATCGGGGAGCCGTCGGCGTCGACGGCTCCCCGATCGGCCGTGCTGACTACCAGTTCGTCGAGCCGGGAACCTTGGGCCAGGGCCGGTTCGCCGGCTTGACCAGGTACGCGATGCCGCCCGAACCGCCGGCTACCGTGCCGTTGGCCCGGTAGCGCTTGGTGCGCTGCCAGATCTGCTCGAACTGCTCCCGCTTGTAGACGTTGCGCACCTCGGCGTTCGACGAGGACGCCGGGTCGTTGACGATGACGTCACCGTCGGCGGTGAAGCCGACGACCACGAAGAGGTGGCCGGCGGTGCCATAGTTCGAGCCATCCAGCTCGGTGCCGAGGAAGGACTGCGAGGTGATCACCGGGATGCCGGCCTTGATGAACCGCTCCACCTCGTCGAGGGAGTGCAGCCGGGTCACCCGGGCGTCGATGCCGGAGAAGCTACCCGCGTACGCGGTGTTGAACGGCCAGTTGCCCGAGCCCTCGTACTCGTAGTCCCAGGTCATCCGGGCGGCGTGGGCCACCTGCGGGTCGACGTAGCCGGGGGTGATCCAGGACATGTCCTGCGCCGACGGCAGCTTGCGGTAGTACTCGAGCACCATCGTGGTCGACGTCGGGCTGCACCAGACCTGGCCGCCGCCGCCCCACTCGGGGTAGTTGCCCTTGTGGATCATCTGGGAGCGGGCCGGGACGGCCAGCTCGGTGCCCCAGGCGATTCCGCCCTTGCTGGGCGTCACGGTGAACCGGTCCGGAACGTTCGAGCTCATCGCGCCGAGCATCCGGACCTGCGGCGACGCCGTCTGGCCGGGCTTGCGGTACAGGTTGAGCCGCAGCTGGTACGACCGCAGCAGCACCCCGGCCTCGGCGTCGTCGATGGCGAACGTGTCGGTCCAGACGCTGGAGAACGGGTCGCCCTGACCGTCCAGGGTGGCCCGCTTGATGTCCTGGTCGCCGGAGGCCCAGCGGCCCATGACGAACCAGGGGGTCTGGTTACCGGTGTTGTACGTGCCCTGGAGCTCGATCTGGATCCAGGTGCCCGCCGGGGTCTCGGCGTTCCACGAGGCGACCAGTTCGGTGGCGTCGAAGCCGATCTTGGTGGTGGGCGACGTCCAGGTGGCGTACTCCCAGCTGGCGGTGGTGCCGCTGTGCTCGTCGGTGAACTCGGTGGTGCCGGCGGGCCGGTCGATGGTGAGGCCGGTGCGGTGACCGGGGACGGCCCGGGTGCCCCGGTGGTCGCCGGAGCGCCAGTCGGGGTGGCTGGACCACTCCTGGAAGGTGATCTGCTCGTCGTGCGCGACGGCGGGGAACTTGTTGCCGGCGTGGGCGGGGACGGTCGTGCCGACGAGGGCGAGCGCGGCGACGCCGACGAGGGCGACCGCGCGCAGGGCTCTGCTGACCATGGGATCTCCGCGAGGTGAGGCGGGTCGGGGGGTGTTTGCCGGTCACTATCCCGCTTGGAGGGAAGTTTCGCCAGATGTTGACGGATGGAAAACCATTGCCGATGGGACGATCAGGTCGGGATGGATCACATAGTGAAAGATATTGATATGACCATGTGACGGATGGTGAAGTGTGGACTACACAGTGGGTCTCCCTGTATTTCAGGAGGTTTATCCATGGCCTTCCGCACCCCCGTCCGCCTGCGTCGCGCGTTGGTGCTCGCCACCGCCGCAGGCCTGGGCCTCACCGTCGCCACCGGCCCGGTCTCTGCACGACCGGCCCCGGAGAGCACCGCCGAGCCGGCCGCCGCCGAGTACCGGGTGCTCGGCCCGCGCACCCTGGCCGACCGCAACGCGGTGGCCCGCACCGGTGCCGCCATCGACTCCAGCGAGCACGGCATCCTGCACGTCTCGGCCACCACGGACGAGGCGGCGGCGATCCGGCAGCTCGGCTTCCGGCTGGAACAGGACGTCGCCCCGGCCGCCCCCGGGGACATTGGCATCAACGGCTTCCCGTCCGCCGACTCGAACTACCACGACTACGCCGAGCTGACCGCCGCGGTCAACAAGGTGGTCGCCGACCACCCGACCATCGCGCGCAAGATCAGCATCGGCAAGTCGTACGAGGGCCGCGACCTCATGGCGGTGAAGATCTCCGACAACGTCAACACCGACGAGGCCGAGCCGGAGATCCTGTTCAACTCCCAGCAGCACGCCCGCGAGCACCTGACCGTCGAGATGGCGATCTACCTGCTGAACATGTTCACCGACAGCTACGGCACCGACTCCCGGGTCACCAGCATCGTCAACTCCCGGGAGATCTGGATCGTCCCGACGGTCAACCCCGACGGCAGCGAGTACGACATCGCCACCGGCGCGTACCGGTCCTGGCGGAAGAACCGGCAGCCCAACAGTGGTTCGACGGCGGTCGGCACCGACCTGAACCGCAACTGGGGCTACAAGTGGGGCTGCTGCGGCGGCTCGTCCGGCAGCACGTCGTCGCTGACCTACCGTGGGCCGTCCGCCTTCTCCGCGCCGGAGACGAAGGCACTGCGCGACTTCGTCAACGGCCGGGTCGTCGGCGGGGTGCAGCAGATCAAGGCCAACATCGACTTCCATACGTACTCGCAGTTGGTGCTCTGGCCGTTCGGCTACACCACGGCGAACACGACCACCGGGATGACCGCCGACCAGTACAGCACCTTCGCCACGCTCGGCCAGCAGATGGCGGCCACCAACGGGTACACCCCGGAGCAGTCCAGCGACCTCTACATCACCGACGGCGACAGCCTTGACTGGATGTGGGCGACGCACAAGATCTGGGCGTACACCTTCGAGATGTACCCCGGCTCGTCCGGCTCCGGCGGCGGCTTCTACCCGCCCGACGAGATCATTCCCGCCCAGACCTCGCGGAACAAGGAGGCGGTCCTGCTGCTCTCCGAGTACGCCGACTGCCCGTACCGGGTGATCAACAAGCAGACGCAGTACTGCGCCTGACCGTCCCTGCGGGGCGGGGTCCACACCGGCCCCCGCCCCGTGTCCGGGCGAGCACGCAAGGCGATCGGCCCAGGATCAGCGAGGTGCGCGTCGGGCGTGCGCTACCGTGGCACCTGACCATTCCGCAGCGAAGCCGGTGCGAACCCGGCGCTGTCCCGCAACTGTGATGCCCCACCCGTGGCGTCCGGCCCCTCCCGGGCCGGCGTCGACCCAGGCGTCGGCCAGCCGGCCGACGCCGACGTGTGTGGCTGAGCCAGGTCGACTGCGGAGCGGTCGCGACACGCGCCTTCGAGGAAGGGCGCCTCGCGGACGGGCGTCCGCACCACGGCCCCTGTCGGCGAAGCACCACGCTCCTCGACCGACAGGAGGACAAGTGTTCCGACGTACCCCCAGGCTCTTCGCCGCGACCCTCGCGGTGGCCGCGCTCGCGCTCGGCGCCTGCGCCGAGAAGAGCTCCGACGACGTCCCCGTCGCCGGCAGTTCGGCCGCCGTAGCCTTCCCGGCCACCGTCGGCAAGCTCACGCTCGACAGCCGCCCCGAGAAGATCGTCTCGCTCGCGCCGACCGCGACCGAGATGCTCTTCGCCATCGGCGCAGGCAAGCAGGTCGTCGCCGCCGACGACCAGTCGAACTACCCGCCGGAGGCACCGAAGAGCGAGCTGTCCGGCTTCCAGCCGAACGCCGAGGCGATCGCCGGCAAGGCCCCCGACCTGGTGGTGGTCTCCGACAACCGGAACAAGATCGTCGAACAGCTCACCGCGCTGAAGATCCCGGTGCTGCTCACCCCGGCGGCCGTCACGCTGGAGGACACCTACCGGGAGCTCACCGACCTCGGCACGCTGACCGGCCACCCCACCGAGGCGGCCGACGTCGTCCGGCGGATGAAGGACGACATCGCCAAGCTCACCAAGGACCTGCCGCAGCGGCCGACGAAGCTGACCTACTACCACGAGCTGGACCCGGAGCTGTACAGCGCGACCAGCAAGACGTTCGTCGGCTCGATCTACGCCCTCGCCGGCCTGGAGAACATCGCCGACCCGGCGGACGCCGACGGCAAGCTCGGGGGCTATCCGCAGCTCGCCCAGGAGATCATCGTCAAGGCAAACCCCGACTTCGTCTTCCTGGCCGACGTCAAGTGCTGCAAGCAGACCGCCGAGACGGTGAAGGCGCGCAGCGGCTGGGCCAGCATCACCGCGGTCAAGAACAACCAGGTCGTCCCGCTCGACGACGACATCGCCTCGCGCTGGGGCCCCCGCGTCGTCGACCTGCTCCGGGCCGTCGTCGACGCCGTCGCCAAGGTGCCGGCGTGAGACTGTCCCGCGGCGAGGGACGTTAGGAAGGGCACCTTCCTATGCATAAAGCGTTAACAAGGAGCCCTTCCTTCGCAGGCCAGCCGGCCGGGCTGCGGCCCGGCTGGCTGGCCGCGGGGGTGTTCGCCGTGCTTGTCGCGCTCGTCGCCGGGGTCTCCCTCGGCCCGGTCAGCCTGCCCCCTGGCAGCGTCGCCGCGGAACTGCTCAACCTGCTGCCCGGGGTGCGCCTCGACAGCGGGCTGACCGAACGCGAGATCGCCATCATCACCGAGCTGCGGCTGCCCCGGGTGGTGCTCGGGCTGCTCGTCGGCGGGCTGCTCGCCCTGGCCGGCGGCTGCTACCAAGGGGTGTTCCGCAACCCGCTGGCCGACCCGTACCTGCTCGGGGTGGCGGCCGGGGCCGGGCTGGGCGTCACCGCAGTGATCGCCCTCGGCGCCGGGGCGGGCGGCGCGCTGACCGGGCTGCCGATCACCATCCCGCTGGCCGCGTTCGTCGGCTCGCTCGGCGCGGTCGCCATGACGTACCTGCTCGGGGCGGCCGGTGGGCGGGGGGGCTCGACGGCGACGCTGATCCTGGCCGGGGTGGCCGTCTCCGCATTCCTCTCCGCCGGCCAGACGTACCTGCTCCAGCGCAACTCCGACACCATCCAGCAGGTCTACTCCTGGCTGCTCGGGCGGCTGGCCACCGCCGGCTGGCACGACGTCCGGCTGATCCTGCCGTACTTCCTGCTCACCACCATCGTGGTGCTGCTGCACCGCCGCGAGTTGGACGTCCTCTCCGTCGGCGACGACGAGGCGATCAGTCTCGGCCTGCACCCGCAGCGCTCCCGGTACCTGCTGATCGCCGCCGCCTCGCTCGGCACCGCCGCGGCCGTCTCCGCGTCCGGGCTGATCGGCTTCGTCGGGATCATCGTCCCGCACACCGTGCGGCTGCTCGCCGGGTCGAGCTACCGGGTGATCCTGCCGCTCTCCCTGCTCTTCGGCGGGGCGTTCCTGGCGCTGACCGACGTGGTCGCCCGGACCGCCGCCGCCCCCGCGGAGATCCCGATCGGCGTGGTCACCGCGCTGCTCGGCGGCCCGTTCTTCGTCCTGGTCCTGCGCACCACCCGCCGGATGCTGACGTGAGCGCCCCGCCCGCCCTCCGCCCGACGACCGTCGGCTCCGCCGCGCCCGCCGTCGAGGTGCGGGACCTGCACATCACCCTGGACGGCGCGCCGATCCTGCGCGGCGTCGACCTGACCGTCGCCGCGGGCGGCTGGGTCACCGTGATCGGCCCGAACGGCGCCGGCAAGTCGACCCTGTTGCGCGCCGTCGGCGGCCTGCTGCCCGCACCGGGTGCCATCTCCCTCTTCGGTACGCCGAGCGAGGCGCTACGCCGCCGCGACCGGGCCCGGGTGGTGGCCACCGTCGCCCAGTCCCCGGTCGTCCCGGCCGGCATGTCGGTCTTCGACTACGTCCTGCTCGGCCGAACCCCGTACATCCCGGCGCTGGGCCGGGAATCCGCCGCCGACCTGGCCGCCGTGCGGGACGTGCTGGACGGCCTCGACCTCGGTGCCTTCGGCCACCGGGAGTTGTCCACCCTCTCCGGCGGCGAGCGGCAGCGGGTCTTCCTGGCCAGGGCGCTCGCTCAGGGCGCCACCCTGCTGCTGCTCGACGAGCCGACCAGCGCCCTGGACATCGGCCACCAGCAGGAGGTGCTGGAGCTGGTGGACCAGCTCCGCCGCGAGCACGGCCTCACCGTCCTCGCCACCATGCACGACCTCTCCCTCGCCGGCGAGTACGCCGACCGGATGGTCCTGCTGGACGCCGGCCGGGTCGCCGCCGCCGGACCGCCGCGTGACGTGCTCACGGAGGACCTGCTGGCGCGGCACTACCGCGCCTCGGTTCGCGTCCTCCCCGGCGAGCACGGCCCCCTCGTGGTCCCCGTCCGACCCCGGTGAGTGGAAGGGCACCCTGTTAACGCGCCCGCCCGGGATCAGTCGGCGAAGGCGATGACGGAGAAGAGCGCGCCCTGCGGGTCTCGGAGAGCGGCGAGGCGGCCCCGGGAGATGTCGTGGGGCGGGACGAGAATCGTGCCGCCCAGCTCGGCGGCCCGGGCGGCGGTGGCGTCGGCGTCCGTCACGGCGAAGTAGACGGTCCAGTACGCGGGCAGGTCGGCCGGGAAGTCGTCGGCCAACGGCGGCGTCATGCCGGCGACGATCCGATCGCCGAGTCGCCACCCGGTGTACGTGACCGCTCCCATCGGCCGCTCCTCCGGATGCCAGGCGAAGACCAGCTCGTAGAAGACCTTCGCGCCCTCCGGGTCGGGGGTGACCAGCTCGTTCCAGCTCATCGCTCCGGGGACGTCGAACAGCTCCGCCCCGGGGTGGGCCATCGGCTGCCAGACGCTGAACACCGCCCCGGCCGGGTCGGCGAAGACCGCCATCCGGCCCTGGTCGAACACGTCGAACGGGGCGACCAGCACCTGCCCGCCGGCCGCCTCCACCCGAGTGGTGGCCAGGTCCGCGTCGTCGGTCGCCACGTACGTCGACCAGATCGGCACCTGGTCCGGGGTGCCCGGCGGCCCGGCGCCCGCGACCGACCGGCCGTCCCTCAGGAAGGTGGTGTACCCGGCGGCCTCCGGCTGGGGTGCGACCCGGCCGGTCCAGCCGAACAGCTCCGGGTAGAAGCGCCGCGCGCTCGCCAGGTCCGGGGTTGCCAGATCAGCCCAGCACGGCGTGCCCGGTGGGACCCTGCTCACGCTGATCCCCTTTCCTGCGGCGGCGGCCCGGCGGGACGCCCTGCCCGCATTCTGGCACCGCGGCCCCGCCGAACGGATCGGAACGGGACGAACTGCCCCGACCCGGCGAGCGCGGGGCGTTAGGAAGGTGCCCTTCCTTTCACCCCAGCGGGGCGGGGAGCGGGGCCGTGTGCAGCACCGTCAGCCGGGAGACCGCCCGGGTGAGCACCACGTAGAGCCGGTGCAGGCCGCGCGGCTCGGCGGCCACGATCGCGGCCGGCTCGACGGTCACCACGTGGTCGTACTCCAGGCCCTTGACCAGCGTCGCGGGCACCACCGTGACGCGCGTGGCAGTCTCGACGTCGTCGGCGGTCGCGGTGTCGATGCCGGCGGCGGCCAGCGCCGCGCGCAGCCCGTCCACCGCGTCGTCGGCGGCGATCACGCCGACCGAGCCGTCGTGCGTCAGCGCCGCCCGCACCTCGGCCACCGTCGCCGCCACCAGGTCGTTGACGGTACGCACGTCCAGCGCGCCGTCGCGGCGCAGCGACTCGGCCGGCGGCACGTCCACCGCGAGTGCCGGCAGCAGCCGGTTGGCGAACGCCACCACGGCGGCGGGGACCCGGAAGCCGATGCTCAGCGGCACCACCACCGCGTCCGGCTTGCCCAGGTGGGCCAGGGACTCCCGCCAGTCCCGGGCAGCCCACGGGGCGGTGCCCTGCGCCAGGTCGCCCAGCAGGGTGACCGAGCCGTGCTCGCTGCGTCGGGCAAGGGCCCGGCACTGCATGGGGGAGAGGTCCTGGGCCTCGTCGACCACGACGTGCCCGAAGCCGGTGGGGCGTTCCAGCAGACCGGCGGCCTCGTCGACGAGCACCGCGTCGGCGGCCGTCCACTTCGTCGCCTTCGGGGTACGGGCCGGTTTCGCCCAGGTCAGTAGCGCCTGCTCGGCGTCGGTGAGCACGCCGTCGGCCGCCGTCGCGAGCGCCGCCGGGTCGGCGAGCAGGGTGTGCACCAGCCCCTCCGGGGTGAGCGCCGGCCAGGCCGCGTCCAGGAAGTCGGTGACCGGGCGACACTTCCCCATCCGGCGCAACCAGGGGTCGCCCGGCGACTCCGCCCGGCGTGCCTCGGCCTGGCGTTGCAGCAGGCCGACCACCCGCGCCCGGACCCGCTCCCGCCCGGTGGCGTACGGCAGCCCCTCCCGGCGGGTCTCCTCGACCAGCCGGTGCAGTGGGTCGAGGCCGATCCGCCAGCGGAACGACCCGTCGGAGACCATGATCGGCTCGGTCGGCGCGGCGATCCGCGACTCGACCGCCCGGCGCAGCACCTCGGCCATCCGCGGATCGTGCTTGAGGATCGCCGCCGCCGGGTCCTCGACCGCCCGCACCGGCACCCGGGCGATCAGGTCCTCCACGGTCGCCTGCTCGACCTCGACCTCGCCGAGCGCCGGCAGCACCGCCGCGATGTACGACAGGAACGCCCGGTTCGGCCCCACGATCAGCACCCCGGAGCGGCGCAGCCGCTCCCGGTGCAGGTAGAGCAGGTACGCCGCCCGGTGCAGGCCGACCGCCGTCTTCCCGGTGCCCGGTGCCCCCTGCACGCAGATCGAGTCGGCCAGGTCGGCGCGGACCAACTCGTCCTGTTCCGGCTGGATGGTGGCGACGATGTCCCGCATCGGCCCGACGCGGGGGCGCTCGATCTCAGCGGTGAGGATGCGGCTGGCCGTGCCCAGCTCCTCGCCCCGGTCGAGGCGCTCGTCCTCGAAGCTGGTCAGCGCGCCGCGGTCGAAGCCGAAGCGACGGCGCACGGTGACGCCCTGCGGGTCACGGGCGCTGGCCCGGTAGAACGCTCGGGACACCGGTGCCCGCCAGTCCAGGACCATGGGCTCGCCGAGGTCGTCGGTGACGTGGCGGCGGCCGACGTGGTGCTCCTCGTCGCCGAACGTGAGCCGGCCGAAGAACAGCGGGGTGTGGGGCTGGTCGGCCAACTCGGCGACGCGGCGGGACAGGGTGCGCCCCAGCATCTCGGCCGTGTACGCGTCGCCGGCGACGTTGTGGCCGGTGGCGAAGAGCGCCTCGGTCCGTTCCCGCATGCGGGCCAGCGCGGCGCGGGACGCGTCCAGGTGGGCCCGTTCGGAGGCCAGTTCGGTGTCGAGTGAAACGGGGGCGTGCAGGGTCATCCGACCTACTCCTCGGCGCGGGGAACGAACGCTGCCGCTCGCGTTTCCGGCGCGGGAGCCGGCGCGGGGACGTCCGCTGCGGTGCTCGACACCGCGGCCGTCGGCGGGGCGCACAGTCTACGCCCCGTCCCGTTGCCCGGCAGGCGGTTTACCGGGACGGGCCATCGGTTGGCCGGGCTGCCCCGGCGCCAGGATCATGGGGGGCTCGCGCGGAGCGCGTGGCCGCCGCCAGCCAGGGCTCGGTGGCCCCCGGGCCGGGTGATGCGGAATTGGCCACTCCGGAGGCCGCCGGTTGAGCCCTGGACGGCCCCCGGGGATACGGTCGAAGCATGGCTGACCGCATCGCCCGCCCCCGGGTCGGACACATCCAGTTCCTGAACTGCCTGCCGATCTACTGGGGTCTGATGCGCTCCGGCGCCCTGATCGACGTCGACCTGCGCAAGGACTCGCCGGATTCGCTGAGCGCCGCGCTGGTCGCCGGAGACCTGGACATCGGGCCGATCTCGCTCGTGGAGTACCTGCGCCACGCCGACGAACTGCTCCTGCTGTCGGACCTCGCGGTGGGTAGCGACGGCCCGGTGCTCTCGGTCAACGTGGTGTCGACCCGGCCGTTGGCCGAGCTGGACCACGGTCGGGTGGCGCTCGGCTCGACCTCGCGTACCGGGGTGCTGCTGGCCCGGCTGCTGCTCGGCGAGCGGTACGGCGTACGTCCCGAGTACTTCCGCTGCCCGCCCGACCTGACGCAGATGCTGTTGGAGGCGGACGCCGGGGTGCTGATCGGCGACGTGGCGCTGCGGGCGCTCTACGAGGCGCCCCGCAAGGGGCTGGAGGTCACCGACCTCGGGCAGGCCTGGCGGGAGTGGACCGGGCTGCCGATGGTCTTCGCCGTCTGGGCGGTACGCCGCGACTACGCCGCCGCCCACCCTGGCCGGGTGAAGGAGGTGCACGAGGCGTTCCTACGCTCGCGCGACCTCTGCCTGGCGGAGCTGGACCAGGTCGCCGAGGCGGCCGCCCGCTGGGAGCCGTTCGACGCGGAGACCCTGGCCACGTACTTCCGGGCGCTGGACTTCTCGCTCGGCGAACGGCAGGTGGCCGGGCTGCGGGAGTTCGCCCGCCGGGCCGCCGAGATCGGCGAGGCCCCGGCCCTGCCCGAGGGCGGCCCGGAGTTCTTCGCCGGCTGACGGCGCGGCCTGCGCGCGGCGCCGAGCGCCACCCCGTGGCCCGGCCGTGAAGGGGCCACGGGGCCTGCCGTCAGGAGGCCGAGCGCAGTACCGCCTCGGTGATCTTCTGGCAGTTCTTCATGCCGTACTCGTAGCCCATGTTGATCGGGTAGCGGACCATCACGCCCATCGTCCAGTTGTCGCCGATGGCCAGGCAGTTGATGTGCATCTCCTGCTCCTTGGTCCGGTCGATCCAACCGTTCTTGATGGCGATCTTCTTCTGCTCCGCCTCCGGGAAGGCCTTGCGGATGCCGAAGTCGCCGGCGCCCCGGACCAGCTGCATCTCGTTGATCAGCCACTTCGTCCACTTCGGGCCGGCCGCCCGGCCGTCGGCAATGCACGCGCCGAGGCGCGCGGTGTCCCGGGGGGAGAGGTCCGTCCGGCTCCAGCCCCCGTCGGCCGCCACGCTGCTGTCGGTGGTCTTGCAGATGGAGATCAGTCGCTTGATCGACGCGGATCGGCCGACGGAGTTGTAGAACTGCTCGGCCCGGGTGTTGTCGCTGTCGCGGATGATCCGGGTGGCGTCGGCGAGCTTGGCGTCGCTGGGCTTCTCCCCGGCCGTGTCGGCCCGGCGCAGGTAGTCGGCGACGATCCAGGCCTTGATCAGCGACGCGGTGGTGCTGGTCTCGTCCATGTTCTTCGAGCCGATGATCTCCCCGGTGCGGGTGTCCAGCACGCTCCAGGCGTACCAGCCCTCGATGTCGAGGTCGATCTGCTTGTCGGCGAACGGCAGCGGCTCCAGCGACGGCGACGGGCTGGCGGTCGGTGCCGAGCGTGAACTGCGGCCCGGCGCGTTGCCGGCCGCGCGGTCAGCCGGCGCGGAGGGGTCACCCCATTGGGCGACGGCCGGCGAGGCCAGCGGGGATCCTGGAAGCAGCCGCAGCGATACCAGCACCAGCCCGAGCAGGACGACGGCGACGGCGATCAGCCGCAGTGGCGAGGCATCCCCGCCGCCGGCCCGGCGCCTACCCGCCATCAGAGCTTCCCGACCGGCTGCTGGGGCACCTTCAGCGCGGCGCCCGGCTGTGGGGTGATGAGTTGGGTGGCCACACCGGCGCAAACCTTCGCGCCGTAGGCCAGACCGCTCTTCAGCGGGTAGCGCAGCATGACGGCGAGGCTCCACTTCTCGGTGACCGCGAGGCAGTTGACGTGCCAATTCCCATCGTAGTTCAGCGGCGTCCAGCCATTTTTGATGCTGACCGGGCCCTGCGCTTTGATCTCGGCGGGGAGGCCGTCGACGATTCCCCACTTGCCGCCGCCGGAGCGGGTCTTCTGTTCCTTGACGCCGCCGCGAACCTTGCTCATCTCGTCCAGCACGTACGGCGTCCACTTGGCGCCGGCCGCCTTGCCGTCGGCGACGCAGTCGCCGAGCCGGACCGCGTCCCGGGGGGACATCCGGGTGAAGCTCCACCAGCCGACGTAGCCGGGCACGGTGCCGGGCTTGGTGTCGGTCAGCCCACAGGTGCTGACCATCCGCTTGATCGTCGCAGCCTTGCCGGCCGCCGAGTAGAGCGCGTTTGCCGCGTCGTCGTTGCTGTCCCGGATCGCCGTCGTGATCTGCTTGCGCCGCTCGGCGGTCAGTGACTTGTCGCCGAACTGCCGCAGGTAGTCGGCGGCGAACCAGACCTTGATCATCGACTCGGTGGAGTTGGCCGAGGCCAGGTTCTTCGAGCCGGAGATCGTGTCGGTGCTCCGGTCCAGCAGGGCCCAGGCGAAGAACTCGCCGGAGAAGTTGACCGAGACCGGGCCGGCGGCCAGGGTCGGCGGCGGTGGGGCGGCCGGCTCCGGGGCCGCCACGCTCTCCGTGCCTCCGCCACCCCCGCCGGCTCCGCCGGTGTCGTCGGCGGAGAGCCGGGCGTACGCGGCGGGAACCAACATGGCGCTGCCGAGGAGGATCGCCACGACGGCGAGCACCATGGCCACGCGAGGTCGCATGAGTGGGTGAACTCCAGATGTCAGGGCCGGGGGGCCCGGTCGTTTTCCGAAGGGGCCGGCGTGATCGCCGAGGCCGGGGGAACTGGCCTCCGTCTGGCGCTGGCAATCGTCGGCAGCCGATCGGTGTGACCGGCAAAGTCTACGTCCGGCGAGCCTTTGCGCCAGAATCCGACGCCTGTCAACTTGCTATGAAGGCGGCATAGTGCCCCCGTACGCCCATCTTGGGGGGTATTCATCTTTGACTGGTGACCCATGTCATACCCCGTCGCTGACCTCTGGGAATGCGGAGGGTGATCGGTTTGTGACGGGAGGCGCTTCGGAAACCTGTGACACCCTCTGGTGCCGAAAGGTGCGAGCTGTAACACTCGTGTCATGTATGGCAACGACTTCTCCGCCCCGGAGGACACGCCCGGCGGTGGCCTGCTCGGCGAGGTGGAGGCGGCGGAGGCGGCGCTGCGGAAGGCGGCGGCCCGGCAGCGGGGCGATGCGCCCTCCGGCCCGGACGCCGACCTCGAGGCGTACTTCACCGATGTGATCGACGCCGACCAGAAGATCGAGCCCCGCGACTGGATGCCCGAGGCGTACCGGAAGACGCTGATCCGGCAGATCGCCCAGCACGCACATTCCGAGATCATCGGGATGCAGCCCGAGGCGAACTGGATCAGCCGGGCACCCTCGCTCAAGCGCAAGGCGATCCTGCTCGCCAAGGTGCAGGACGAGGCCGGGCACGGCCTATACCTGTACGCCGCCGCGGAGACCCTCGGCATCAGCCGGGACGAGTTGGTACAGCTCCTCCTCGACGGGCGGCAGAAGTACAGCTCGATCTTCAACTACCCGACCCTGACGTGGGCAGACGTGGGCGTGGTCGGCTGGCTGGTGGACGGCGCGGCCATCGTCAACCAGGTCCCGCTGTGCCGCTGCTCCTACGGGCCGTACGCGCGGGCCATGATCCGGGTCTGCAAGGAGGAGTCGTTCCACCAGCGGCAGGGATACGAGATCCTGCACACCCTGGCCCACGGCACCGGAGCCCAGAAGGCGATGGCGCAGGACGCGGTGGACCGCTGGTGGTACCCGTCGCTGGCCATGTTCGGCCCACCGGATGGCGACTCCACCCACTCCGAGCAGTCCATGGCGTGGAAGATCAAGCGGTTCTCCAACGACGAACTGCGGCAGCGCTTCGTGGACATGTGCGTACAGCAGGCCGAGATGCTCGGCCTCACCCTGCCCGACCCCGCCCTGCGCTGGAACGACGAGCGGCAGGCGCACGACTACACCCAGCCCGACTACGACGAGCTGATGCGGGTGATCAAGGGCAACGGGCCGTGCAACCAGCAGCGGATGGAGCACCGCCGCCGCGCCCATGCCGACGGTGCCTGGGTGCGCGAGGCTGCCACGGCGTACGCGGCCAAGCAGGCGGAGAAGAAGGAGAAGGTAGCCGCATGACCGAGCAGTCCCCGCTCTGGGAGGTGTTCGTGCGGGCCCGGCGTGGGCTGGCACACACCCACGTCGGCAGCCTGCACGCCCCGGACGCCGAGCTGGCCCTGCGCAACGCCCGGGACCTCTACACCCGCCGCCAGGAGGGCGTCTCCATCTGGGTGGTGCCGGCCGGCGCGATCACGGCGTCCAGCCCTGACGAGAAGGACTCCTTCTTTGACCCGGCGGCCGACAAGGTCTACCGCCACCCCACCTTCTACGAGGTCCCGGACGGGGTGTCCCACCTGTGAACGGCCCCTTCGACTTCGCCCTCGCCCTCGGTGACGACGCCCTGGTAGCCGCCCAGCGGCTCGGCGAGTGGACCAGCCGCGCGCCGGAGATGGAGGAGGACGTCGCGCTGGCCAACATCGCCCTCGACCAGCTCGGCGCGGCCCGCCTGCTGCTCACGTACGCGGGCGAGCTGGAGGCCGCCGGCCGGGACGAGAACGCGCTGGCGTACCTGCGCGACGACCGGGAGTTTCGCAACTGCCTGCTGGTCGAGCTGCCCAACGGCGACTTCGCGGTGACCATGGCGAAGCTGTTCCTCCTGTCGGCGTACCAACTCCCGCTGTACACCGCGCTGGCCGGCTGCGCCGACGAGCGGCTCGCCGCGATCGGGGCGAAGGCGCGCAAGGAGTCGGCGTACCACCTCGACCATGCCTCGCTCTGGGTGCGGCGGCTCGGCGACGGCACCGCCGAGTCGCACCGCCGGATGCGGGCCGCGTTCGACCAACTCTGGCCGTACGTCTCCGAGCTGTTCGCGCCGTTCCCGGGCGCACCGATCGACCCGAGCGTGCTGCGCGCGGAGTTCGACGCCGCCGTCGACCCGATCCTCGCCGAGGCCACGCTGACCCGGCCGGCGGGCGGCGGGGCGCCGGCCGGCGGGCGGGACGGCCTGCACACCGAGCACCTGTCGTACCTGCTCACCGAGATGCAGGTGCTGCATCGCGCCCACCCGGGGGCGAAATGGTAGGTCCCAGGGAGGCTGCGGCGGCGGTGGTGGACCCGGAGATCCGGGTGATCACCATCGACGAGCTCGGCATCCTGCGGGCGGTCGAGTCCGACCCGGCCACCGGCCGGGTCACGGTGACCATCACCCCCACCTACACCGGCTGCCCGGCGATGGACGTGATCCGCGCCGACATCCGGCGCGCGCTCGCCGCCACCGGCCACCCGGACGCCGAGGTCCGCACGGTCTACAGCCCGGCGTGGAGCACCGACTGGATCTCCGACACCGGCCGGGCCAAGCTTGCCGCCGCCGGCATCGCCCCGCCGGCCCCGGTCCGGTCCGGCGCCGTCGTGCCGCTGACCCTCGCCGTGCGCTGCCCGCAGTGCGGCTCCCCGGAGACCGAGCAGGTCAGCCGGTTCGGCTCCACCGCCTGCAAGGCGCTCTGGCGCTGCCGTTCCTGTTCCGAACCCTTCGACCACCTGAAGGCGCTGTGACTGTCACGATCACCCGCCCGGTCCGTCGCCGGCCGGCCTTCCACCCGCTGCCCGTCGCCGCCGTCGACCGGCTCACCGCCGACGCCGTGGCGGTCACCTTCGCCGTGCCCGAGGAGCTTCGGGAGACCTTCGCGTTCCGCGCCGGCCAGCACCTCACCGTGCGGCACGTCGGGGAGGACGGCGAGGACGTGCGGCGGTCGTACTCGATCTGCTCGACGCCCGACGACCTGGCCCGGCACGGCCGGCTGCGGATCGGGGTGCGGGAGATCCCCGGCGGCGCGTTCTCCGCGTACGCCTGCGGCGCCCTGCGCGGCGGCGACACCGTCGAGGTGCTGCCCCCGCTCGGGCACTTCACCACGGCGTTCGCGCCGGACCGGGCCCGTCGCTACGGCGCGGTGGTCGCCGGCTCCGGCATCACCCCGGTGCTCGCGCTGGTCGCCACCGCTCTGGCCGTCGAGCCGGCCAGCACCTTCACCCTGGTGTACGGCAACCGCTCGGCGAACTCGGTGATGTTCGCCGAGGAGTTGGCGGACCTGAAGGACCGGTACCCGACCCGGCTGCACCTGGTGCACGTGCTCTCCCGCGAACGGGGCGAGTCGCCGCTGCTGTCGGGCCGGATCGACGCCGGGCGGCTGGGTCGGCTGCTGGAGACCATCGTGCCGGGCGACGCGATCGAGGAGTGGTTCCTCTGCGGCCCGTACGGGATGGTGGTCGACGCGAAGGCGGTGCTGGCGGAGCGCGGCGTGCCGGAGTCGGCGGTGCACACGGAGTTGTTCCACGTCGCCGAGGCCCCCGCGCCGCCGCGCCGCCCGGCCGACCGGCCCGGTGCCGGGGCGGAGGTGACGATCGTGCTCGACGGCCGGTCGTCGTCTTTCACGATGGGCCGGGAGGAGCGGGTCCTCGACGCGGCGCTGCGGGTGCGCGCCGAGCTGCCGTACGCGTGCAAGGGCGGGGTTTGCTCGACCTGCCGGGCGAAGGTCGTCGACGGCGAGGTGACGATGGCCCGTAACTATGCCCTGGAACCGGACGAGGTCGCCGCCGGATACGTCCTGACCTGCCAGTCCAGCCCGGTCACCGACACGCTTACGGTCGACTACGACGCCTGACGCCGGCGCTGACGTGTTCAGCGAGGAGATCGACTGGTCCGCCGTCGATCAACGCTCGCGTCGCGGCGCTGACGGGTCCCGCCTGCTTGACCCTCGACCTGGTCGAGCCCCGGACGAGCGCGTCGTGGTCGACGACCGCGACCGGCACGCCGGCCTCCCGGGCGGTCGCCGCCTCCGGCGCGAAGTGTGGTTCCGGGCGGCGGGGCCGGAGCGGGTCGGCGGGTACCAGCAGCACCCCGCCGTCCTCCCCGGGCCCCGCCACCCGTCTGGGCGTCAGCTCGGGGCCTTGACCCGGCCGTCGAAGGCGATGCTGCGCCACAGGTCGAACTGGCGGTCGTTGCCGACCAGGGGGTTGCCGGCCAGCGCGACGGCGGCGGTCACCTCCTCGTTGTTGTTGAGCTGCCGGAAGTAACCGGCCCCGATCAGGGCGATGCCCCGGCCGGGGGACTGGATCAGCCTCATGTCGTCCTTCCAGAGGTCGAGCGGGGGCGGGGTGGTCTGCCCGCGGGCCCGGGCGATGAGCGCCTGCGCGGTGGCCTGCGCGGCGTCGTAGCGGTCCGGGAAGGCGGAGCGCTGCACGCCCTGCGCCACCCGCCCGGCTGACCAGCCGGGGTTGGCGGCGGCCAGCGGGATGGCCCGGACGAAGAACGAGTTGGCCGCGTACGACACGTTCATGATCTGCGCGGGTGTGCCCCAGCCCTGGGAGGGGCGCTGCTGGAACACGCCCAGCGAGTCGGAGTCGCCACAGGGCAGGTTGTTCATCCGCGACTCCACCCAGCCGGCCTCGAAGCCGGCGAGCAGCACCCGCTCGTTGGCAGACAGGCCGGTGGCGACCTGGTAGACGGCGGTCAGGACGGCGTCGTCGGCGTTCGGCGGGATCGACGGACAGGCCGCCTGGGCCGGCTCGCCGGAGGTGGCCTGGGACAGCCCGACGCCCGTGGCGGCCAGGGCGGCTCCGGTGGACGCCAGGGCGAGCGCCTGGCGGCGGGAGTACGTGTTCATCGTCGGGGTGTCAGGCCGAGGGGGCCTTGACCTGGCCGTCGAAGGCGATGCTGCGCCACAGGTCGAACTGGCGGTCGTTGCCGATCAGGGGGTTGCCGACCAGCGCGACGGCGGCGTACACCTCCTCGTTGTTGCTGAGCGACCGGAAGTAGCCGGGGCCGACCAGCGCGATGCCCCGGTTGGTGGACTGGATCAGCTTCATGTCGTTCTCCGTCAGGTCGAGGGGTGGGTTGCCGGCGAGCTGGCGGGCCACGTCGGCGCGCATCGAGTCGAGGTCGATGAAGGAGGGGTCGATCTTGCCGCTGGTGCTGGTCTCCCGGTGGCCCCGGGCGTGGCTGGCATCCCGGCCGAGTTGTCGCAGCACGGCGGCGGTCGCGAGCACCGAGGCGGAGTACTGGGCGTTGGTCATGGCCTGGTTGACCCCGTTGTAGTCGATCTCCCAACCGACCATCAGGGTGTTGCCGTCGCCGGCCGGGATGGGGCCGCTGCCTCGGCTGGCGCCGGCGTGGTTGGCCCGTCCGCCCGAGATGACGTGGAAGACGCCGTTGTAGTCGACCAGCGCCTGACAGAGCGGGCCGGGCAGGTCGGACCGGCCGTTGATGCAGATGTTCAGGGCGGGGTGCGGATTGGCGGCGCTGGAGGTGGACGCGGTGTGGTGCCAGAGCACGCCGATCGGGTTGAACGAGCTGCCGGCCACCCGACCCAGCCAGTTGCCGTGTTCGACCACCGCGACCCCGGCCCCGCGTAGCACGTCAGCGAGCCATGGGATGGTCGCCATCAGGGGGTCAGTAGATCGGCGAGGCACTCCGGTGCGAGGTCGGCCGCGCTGGCGGGCGGGGCCGTCGCGGCCACGATCAGGCCGCCGGCCACCAGCGGGACCAATCCGAGGAGGGTACGTCGCCGGACCGGGTGTTTCTGAGGAGCCGGGGAGTCAGTGATCATGAAGACATAGTAGAACTTCTATGCGTCTTCGGTAACCCCGATCGCACCCGGCCTTGCCCCGGTAAACCCTGGACAGTTTCCCCCGGCTGGGCGGGAAGTGGGTGGGGGATGGGTCACGGTCCGGCGCACCCCCGAGGGTCGGGGCGGGTGGCGGGCGTACGCTCGGAAGCGTGACGGTGAGCCGGGAGATCGACGACATCCTGCAGCGCGGCGCCGACGGCGGGCGGATCACGCCCGAGGAGGCCCTGCTGCTCTACACCGAGGCGCCCTTCCACGCCCTCGGTGAGGCGGCCGACGCGGTGCGCCGACGACGCTACCCGGACAACATCGTCACCTACCTGATCGACCGCAACATCAACTACACGAACGTCTGCGTGACGGCGTGCAAGTTCTGCGCGTTCTACCGGGCCCCCAAGCACCGGGAGGGCTGGACCCACCCGACCGAGGAGATCCTGCGCCGCTGCGGCGAGGCGGTCGAGCTGGGCGCCACCCAGGTCATGCTCCAGGGCGGCCACCACCCGGACTACGGCGTGGAGTACTACGAGGAGCTGTTCTCCTCGGTCAAGAAGGCGTACCCGCAGCTCGTCATCCACTCCATCGGCCCGAGCGAGATCCTGCACATGGCCAAGGTCTCCGGCCTCAGCCTCGACGAGGCGATCTCCCGGATCAAGACCGCCGGGCTGGACTCGATCGCCGGCGCCGGCGCCGAGATGCTGCCGGAGCGGCCCCGCAAGGCCATCGCGCCGCTCAAGGAGTCCGGCGCGCGCTGGCTGGAGGTCATGGAGCTGGCCCATCGGCAGGGCCTGGAGTCGACGGCCACGATGATGATGGGCACCGGTGAGACCAACGCCGAGCGCATCGAGCACCTGCGGATGATCCGCGACGTGCAGGACCGCACCGGGGGCTTCCGGGCGTTCATCCCGTGGACCTATCAGGCGGAGAACAACCACCTCAAGGGTCGCACCCAGGCCACCACCCTGGAATATCTGCGGCTGGTCGCGGTGGCCCGGCTCTTCTTCGAGACGGTTCCGCACCTGCAGGCGTCCTGGCTGACCACCGGCAAGGACGTCGGCCAGCTCGCCCTGCACATGGGCGTGGACGACCTCGGCTCGATCATGCTGGAGGAGAACGTCATCTCCTCGGCCGGTGCCCGGCACCGGTCCAACCTGCACGAGCTGATCGGCATGATCCGCTCGGCCGACCGCATTCCGGCCCAGCGGGACACCCTCTACCGCCGGCTCGCGGTGCACCACACCCCGGCCGACGACCCGACCGACGAGCGCGTGGTCTCGCACTTCTCGTCCATCGCCATGCCCGGCGGCGGGGCCGGGAAGTCACTGCCGCTGGTCGAGGTCAACTGACCCAGCGCGCCCCGGCGAGCACGCTGGGCAAGCGTTCACCGGCCGGTCGGCCGGTGAGCCGATCAGCGGTCCGGACAGTTCTTCTCGGCCTGTCGGACGTGGTGTGCGTCCTGTTGCCCGGAAGGGTCGCGCAGGCCAGCCCGGGTCGCTAACGTCCCCCGCGACGAGGTTTCGTCCTCCATCGGCCCGTGGGGGCCGTTCACATAATGCACAGCAGTGGAGGGCGGGATGGGCAACCATCCCGCCCTCTTCGGTTCCGCAACCCTGCGCCCTTCCCTAACCCCGGGGGATCCATGACCTCGTTCCACCGTTCGGCTCTGGCCCGTGCCGGTGCTGTGGCGCTGCTGGCCTGCGGTGGCGTGGCCACCGTGGCAGCCCCGGCGCAGGCCGACGACCAGGCCGACCTGGCGCTCGTCCCGATCAGCCAGAACCTGGCCAGGGGCGTCGAGGCGGCCAAGGCCAAGCCGTTCAAGTTCACCGTCGACAACACCCGCGCCTCGGTGACCGCCCGGGCCGTCCGGGTCACCGTGGAGACGAAGGGCCTGACCAAGCGGGTCGGCGTGGTCGTCCCCGACGGTTGCGACGTCTCGGGTACCGCCTTCACCTGCCTGCTCGGCGACCTCGCCGCCGGCACCAGCGAGGACTTCGGCGTCCCGCTGTTCAGCACCGGAACCCGGGGCAAGGGCGGCTCGCTGACGGTGACGATCACCGCGGCGACCGCCGACCCGAAGACCGCTGACAACACCGAGACCGTGGACATCACCGTTACCCGCCCCGGGTACGACCTCACCTCCTGGGTCCAGGACGGGTACGCCAACGTCGTGGTCGACGGCGCGCAGAGCAACGAGCCGGACCTAAAGCCGATTCCGCGTGGCGCAACCGCCCCACTGGACTGGGCGGTCTACAACGACGGCAGCCGCAGGGCGACCGGCGTCTTCTACGCCATCACGCTGCCGGCCAAGGTCAGCTTCGCGAAGCTGCCCGAGAGCTGCGTCGAGCAGGAGATCGGTGGCCTGGCCCAGGCGTTCTGCGAGGACGCCGGCGCGGTCGTCGAGCCGGGCGAGTACTACACCGACGACGTACGGGTGAAGGTCGCCCAGGACGCGGCCGAGCCGGTGCTGCGCATCGGCGAGTTGTACGCGTACGGGCTGGACGCGGCGCAGGGCGCCCCCGAGTCGGAGCCGCAGGTTGCCTCCCCGGCGCAACGCCGCGCCTTCGCCGAGGCGGACGTGGTGGACAACCAGGCCGTCTTCGACGTCTTCGTGGATCTGTCCGCCCAGCCCACCCCGACCCCGACGGCCGGACCGACCGACGAGCCGACCCCCGGTCCGAGCGGCAGCCCGTCCGGGATGCCGACCCTCTCCGGGTCGCCGGGCACCGACGGTGGCGATGGTGGCGGTGGCGGTGGCGGGCTGCCCGTCACCGGTGTGCAGGTTGGGCTGATCGGTGGGATCGGCGGCGTCGTGCTGCTGGCCGGCGGGGCGCTGCTGGTGCTCGCCTATCGCCGCCGGGTGGTGCTGGTGACCCCGCAGGACGAGAAGGCGAACGGCTGACGCTTGCGGTACGACGACACGGGCGGGGTGGGCGACCATCCCGCCCGTTCGCAGGTTCAGGTCGACCCGCCCGCGCCGCCCCGACCGCGCCCCGACGCCCGTCGGCGGGGCGGCGGCTGGCAGAGTGGAGGGGTGAGCCGTACCCCGCAGGGCCAGCGCGCCAGTCTGGACAAGCAGCCGCACGAGGTCGCCGCGATGTTCGACGGCGTGGCGGCCCGCTACGACCTGACCAACACCGTCCTCTCGTTCGGGCAGGACCGGTTCTGGCGGCGGGCCACCCGGGCGGCCCTCGGGCTCGGCCCCGGTGACCAGGTGCTGGACGTCGGCGCGGGCACCGGTGTCTCGACCGAGGAACTGGCCCAGTCCGGGGCGTACGCGGTCGGCGCAGACCTTTCCCTCGGCATGCTGTACGCCGGCAAGCAGGCCCGTCCGGGGGTCCCGTTGCTGGCCGGGGACGCGCTGCGGCTGCCCTTCGCCGACGCGAGCTTCGACGCGGTGACCATCTCCTTCGCTCTGCGTAACGTGTCGGACACCGACGCTGCCCTGCGCGAGTTGGCCCGGGTCACCCGGCCCGGCGGCCGGCTGGTGGTCTGCGAGTTCAGCACCCCCGTCAACCCGGCGTTCCGGACGGTCTACCTGTCGTACCTGATGCGTTCGCTGCCGGCCGTGGCCCGGACGGTCTCCAGCAACCCGGACGCGTACGTCTACCTCGCCGAGTCGATCCAGGTGTGGCCGGACCAGCCGACCCTGGCGGCGCGGATCGGCGCGACCGGCTGGGGCCGGGTGGCGTGGCGCAACCTCACCGGCGGCGTGGTCGCCCTGCACCGTGCGGTCCGGGACTGACGGGTCCGACCCGCGAGGGTTTCTTGAATGCCCGCAATTCGTCCACTTTGCCCGGTAAGCTCCCTCCATGGCGGAGGCAGACCAGGCGAGCCCGATGTCGGGTGACGACGACGCCGCGGAACTCGTCGCCCAGCTCAGGGAGCTGGCCGGGGCCGATCCGGCCGAGGTTCGGCAGGTGGTCGCGGAGGTGCTGGCGGCCCTGGATCGGGTGGCCGGCGGTGCGCTGCGCGAGCACCTGCCCGAGGCGATCCGGGTCGACGCGGGCCTGGACGCGCCAACCGGGGCCGCCCCGCGTTGACCCCGATGTGGACCTTGGCCGCTCTCACCTCGGCGGGTTAGGTTCACCTAACCGGGCGGGTGCATAGCGCCGGTCATAGACTCCTCCTGAATGCTTGTGAAGGATTTCACGAGCATGCGGGAGGAGGTGGAGATGACCGCGGTGGAGAACGACGCCGACGTGATCGTCGTGGGCGCCGGACCCGGTGGCTCGGCGACGGCATACCACCTCGCCCGGCACGGCGTGCGGGTGCTGGTGCTGGAGAAGACCGAGTTCCCCCGGGAGAAGGTCTGCGGCGACGGGCTGACCCCGCGCGCGGTCCGGCAGCTGATCCGGATGGGCGTGGACACCTCACCCGAGGCGGGCTGGCTGCACAACCGGGGCCTGCGGGTCATCGGCGGCGGCGTCCGGCTGGAGCTGGACTGGCCCGACCTGGCCAGCTTCCCCAACTACGGCCTGGTCCGCACCCGGCTCGACTTCGACGATCTGCTCGCCCAGCGTGCCGTCTCGGCCGGGGCGAAGCTGCGCACCAGCGTCAACGTGATCGGTCCGGTGCTCGACGCCGACGACCGGGTGATCGGCGTGCAGGCCGAGGTCGGCCCGGACAAGGAACTGGCCAGCTTCCACGCGCCGCTGGTGGTCGCCGCGGACGGCGTCTCCGGCCGGTTCCCGCTCTCGCTCGGGCTGGCCAAGCGGGAGGACCGGCCGATCGGGGTGGCCGTCCGGCGGTACTACCACTCGCCCGCCAAGCACGACGACGACTACCTGGAGTCCTGGCTGGAGCTGCGCAGCAAGGCCAGCGGCGACAACCTGCTCCCCGGCTACGGCTGGATCTTCGGCCTCGGCGACGGGCGGGTCAACGTCGGCCTCGGCGTGCTCAACTCGTCCAGCGCCTTCGGCAAGACCAACTACCGGCGGCTGCTCACCGACTGGCTGGCCAACACCCCCGAGGACTGGGGAATGACCGACGAGGCGAACGCCGAGGGGCCGATCCTCGGCGCGGCGCTGCCGATGGGCTTCAACCGGGTGCCGCACTACTCCCGCGGCGTCATGCTGGTCGGCGACTCCGGCGGCATGGTCAACCCGTTCAACGGCGAGGGCATCGCGTACGCGATGGAGTCCGGCGAGCTGGCTGCGGAAATCGCGCTGCAGGCCCTCGCCCGGCCGGCCGGTGCCGAGCGGGAGCGGGCGCTGATGGCCTACCCGCAGGAGCTGAAGGCCCGGTTCGGCGGCTACTACCGGCTCGGCGGGATCTTCGTGAAGCTGATCGGCCGTCCGGAGATCATGCGGATGGCCACCAAGCACGGAATGCCGCACCCCGTCCTCATGCGCTTCGTGCTCAAGCTGCTGGCCAACCTGACCGACCCGCGTGGCGGGGACGCGATGGACCGGGTCATCAACGCTATGACGAAGGCGGCACCAGCCGTGTGAGCCGCTGAGCCGGCGGTCGACGGAGACCACCGGCCGGACCGGGATCGACCCCGCCGACAACAGTCGAGAGGGACGTGAATAGTGTGATTTTCGCTAACCGCCGCCGAGGCCAGGGAAGGACGAGCAGGAGACCACGATGACGCTCTCTCCTTACGCACCCATCATCGGGCTGTTCGCCATCGCCGCGGCGTTCGCGCTGTTCTCCGTGGCCGCCGCCCGCTTCGCCGGCCCGCGCCGGTACAACAAGGCCAAGCTCGAGGCGTACGAGTGCGGCATCGAGCCCAGCCCGCAGCCCGTCGGGGGCGGCCGGTTCCCGATCAAGTTCTACCTGACGGCGATGCTCTTCATCGTCTTCGACATCGAGATCATCTTCCTCTACCCCTGGGCGGTCTCGTTCGACGCCCTGCCGATCTTCGGCTTCGTGGAGATGGTCCTGTTCATCGTCGCGGTCTTCGTTGCGTACGCCTACGTGTGGCGGCGCGGCGGCCTGGACTGGGACTGAGGAAGGAACGTCAGATGGGTATCGAGGAGAAGCTCCCCGCCGGCGTCCTGCTCACCTCCGTGGAGAAGCTGGTCAACTGGTCGCGGAAGACGTCCTTCTGGGGCGCCACCTTCGGCCTGGCCTGCTGCGCCATCGAGATGATGGCGGCCGGTGGCCCGCACTACGACCTGGGCCGCTGGGGCATGGAGGTCTTCCGGGCCTCGCCCCGGCAGGCGGATCTGATGATCGTCGCCGGCCGGGTCAGCCAGAAGATGGCCCCGGTCCTGCGCCAGATCTACGACCAGATGGCCGAGCCCCGCTGGGTGCTCTCGATGGGCGTCTGCGCCAGCAGCGGCGGCATGTTCAACAACTACGCCATCGTGCAGGGCGTCGACCACATCGTCCCGGTCGACATGTACCTGCCAGGCTGCCCGCCCCGGCCGGAGATGCTCATCGACGCGATCCTCAAGCTCCGCGAGAAGGTCATGCACGAGCCGCTGGGCCCGAACGGCCGCAAGATGCTCCAGGCCCGCACGGAGCGCGGCGACCTGCCGATCGTTCCGTACGGCGCGATGCCGTCGTCGTACCGCAGTGACAAGACCCGGCGTGCCGAGTGGACGAAGGCGGTCCGCGAGGGGCGCGAAGAGCAGTTGCGGATCGCGAACTGGATGAAGGCCGAGAACCACCTCCACCCGCACGGGGGGATCAAGTGATCGTGAGCGCGAGGAGTGCAGCGAAGCGGAGCCCCGCAGTCGCGAACGGAGGGCAGGCCGCGGTGAGCGCGAGGAGTGCAGCGAAGCGGAGCCCCGCAGTCGCGAACGGAGGGCAGGCACGGTGACCGCACCTTCCGACAAGCCGAACACGGGCGGCCTGCCGGTGCCGACGACGCCGGCCGGGGCCAGCAGCGGAGCGCCGGCCGAGTACCCGCCGTCCAGCCCCGCCGGGCGCGGCATGTTCGGCAACCAGGGCACCGGCGACGTTTCCGGCTTCGGGGGCCTGGTCCGTCAGCGCCAGCCGATCGAGGATGCCGCTCGGCCGTACGGGGGCTACTTCGACGAGGTCCGCGACGCGCTGGAGGAGGCGTACCCGGCCTTCGGCGACGCGATCGAGAAGGTCGTGGTGGACCGGGGCGAGCTGACCCTGCACGTCCGCCCCGAGCGGATCGCCGAGGTCTGCCAGGTGATGCGGGACGACCTCGCGCTCCGCTTCGAGCTCTGCTCCTCGGTGTCCGGCGTGGACTACCTGGGTGCCGACGAGCGGCGGCTGCACGCGGTCTACCAGCTCACCTCCATGACGTACCGCCGCCGAGTGCGGCTGGAGGCCGCGGTCTCCGCCGAGGCCCCGCACCTGCCCAGCGTCACCGCCGTCTACCCGACCGCCGACTGGCAGGAGCGGGAGGCGTACGACATGTTCGGCATCGTCTTCGACGGCCACCCCAACCTGACCCGGATCCTGATGCCGGACGACTGGGAGGGACACCCCCAGCGCAAGGACTACCCGCTGGGCGGCGTGCCGGTGGAGTACAAGGGCGCCACGATCCCGCCGCCGGACCGGAGGAGGTCCTACCAGTGAGCGCGAGGAGTGAGCTTGCGAGCCCCGCAGTCGTGAACGGAGGGCCGGCACAGTGACCACGTCCAACTACGCGACCGAGCGCGAGACCACCGAGGGCAGGGTCTTCACCGTCACCGGTGGGGACTGGGACCAGATCGTCTCCAGCACGGATCCGATCAACGACGAGCGGATCGTCGTCAACATGGGTCCGCAGCACCCGTCCACCCACGGGGTGCTCCGGCTCGTCCTGGAGCTGGAGGGCGAGACCGTCCGGGAGGCCCGCTCGGTCATCGGGTACCTGCACACCGGCATCGAGAAGAACCTCGAATACCGCAACTGGGTGCAGGGCACGACCTTCGTGACCCGGATGGACTACCTCGCCCCGCTGTTCAACGAGACGGCGTACAGCCTCGCGGTGGAGAAGCTGCTCGGCATCACCGACGACATCACCGAGCGGGCCACCACGATCCGGGTCCTGATGATGGAGCTGAACCGGATCTCCTCGCACCTGGTCTGGGTGGCCACCACGGCCATGGAGCTCGGCGCGATCAACATGATGCTGTACGGCTTCCGCGAGCGGGAGTACGTCCTCGACATCTTCGAGAGCATCACCGGCCTGCGGATGAACCACGCGTACGTCCGTCCGGGCGGTGTGGCGCAGGACGTGCCGGACGAGGCGATCGCCAAGATCCACAGGTTCCTCAAGCTGATGCCGAAGAGGCTCAAGGAATACGAGGACCTCCTCTCCGGCCAGCCGATCTGGACCGAGCGCACCAAGGGCGTCGCGGTGCTCGACGCGACCGGCTGTCTGGCGCTGGGCGTCACCGGCCCGGTGCTTCGCTCCGCCGGCCTTGCCTGGGACCTGCGCAAGACCATGCCGTACTGCGGCTACGAGACGTACGACTTCGACGTGCCGACCCACCCCGACGGCGACGTCTGGGGCCGCTACCTGGTCCGGCTCGCCGAGATCCGGGAGTCGCTGAAGCTGGTCGAGCAGGCGCTCGACCGGCTGAAGCCGGGGCCGGTGATGGTGGCCGACCGGAAGATCGCCTGGCCGGCGCAGCTCGCCATCGGCGTCGACGGGATGGGCAACTCGCTGGAGCACGTGGCGAAGATCATGGGCCAGTCGATGGAGTCGCTGATCCACCACTTCAAGCTCGTCACCGAGGGCTTCCGGGTCCCACCGGGCCAGGTGTACGTCGGCATCGAGTCGCCCCGCGGCGAGTTGGGCGTGCACGCGGTCTCCGACGGCGGCACCCGGCCCTACCGGGTGCACTACCGGGAGCCGAGCTTCGTCAACCTCCAGGCCCTCCCGGCGATGTCCGAGGGTGGCCTGATCGCCGACGTGATCGCCGGCGGCGCCTCGCTGGACCCCGTGATGGGTGGATGTGACCGGTGAGCGCGAGGAGTGAGCTTGCGAGCCCCAACCGCCCGCGCGAGGAGCGAGCGGAGCGAGCCCCGCAGTCGCGGGCTGAGAACCGCACAGTCGCGAACGAAGGGCGACACCGATGACGACGACTTTCACCGAGCAGACGCGGGAACGGGCGCGGGAGATCATCGCCCGGTACCCGGCCGACCGCTCCCGGTCCGCGCTGCTGCCGCTGCTGCACCTCGTGCAGTCCGAGGAGGGGTACGTCTCCCCGGCCGGCGTCGAGTTCTGCGCCGACGTGCTCGGCCTGAACAAGGCCCAGGTCGGCGCGGTGGCCACCTTCTACACGATGTACAAGCGCAAGCCGACGGGCGACTACCTGGTCAGCGTCTGCACCAACACGATGTGCAACGTGCTCGGAGGGCAGGAGGTCTATGACACCCTCGCCGAGCACCTCGGCGTCGGCCACGACGAGACCACCGCCGACGGCAAGGTCACCCTGGAGCACGCCGAGTGCCTGGCGGCCTGCGACTACGGCCCGGTGATGACCGTCAACTACGACTTCTTCGACGGCGTGGACCCGCAGTCCGCCCTCGGGGTGGTCGAGGAGTTGCGCTCCGGCGGTCGGCCGATGCCGACCCGCGGCGCCCGGCTCTGCACGCTCAAGGAGATGGCGGTGCAGCTCGCCGGCTTCGCCGACGAGCGCGAGGGCGCGGTCGCCGACGGCGGCCCGGGTGAGCCCAGCCTGCGCGGCCTGCGGTTGGCCGAGCAGAACGGCATCTCGGTGCCGGGCTTCGACCCGAACACGCCGATCCGGAGCAAGGCCGAGGCCGACAAGGCCGCCGCCGAGGCGAAGGCGAAGGCCGAGGCCGCCAAGGCCCAGCCGGCCCCCGCTGCTGCGACTCCCACCCCGGCGGCCCCCGCTGCTGCGACCCCCACCGCTCCCGCGACCGGCAGCACCGCCCCCGACGTGAAGGCGCCGGACCACAAGTCGCCCCAGGTGCGGGCCGCCGAGACCCGGCAGCCGGACGCCCACACCGCCGTGCCGGACGCCCCGGGCACGAAGGTGCCGGTCGACTCGTCGGCCCCGACCCCGCGCGACGCACAGAAGGCCGAGGCAGCGGGCACCGCCGCGAACGCACCGGCCGGTGACGGCAAACCCGCCGGTGACTCCGCCGACGCCCAGGAGCGCTCCCTCAAGGAGGCCCAGAAGTGACCACTCCCCGGCCGGAGACCCTGGCCAGGCTCACCCCGGTGCTGACCAAGCGCTGGCTGTCGCCCGACGCCTGGCAGATCGGCACGTACGAGAAGCTGGACGGCTACGCCGCCCTGCGCAAGGCGCTCAAGGCCCACCCGGACGACCTGATCCAGCTCGTGAAGGACTCCGGTCTGCGCGGGCGTGGCGGCGCGGGCTTCCCGGCCGGCCTGAAGTGGGGATTCATCCCGCAGGGCGACGGCAAGCCGCACTACCTGGTGGTGAACGCCGACGAGGGCGAGCCGGGCACCTGCAAGGACCTGCCGCTGATGACCCACGACCCGCACTCGCTGATCGAGGGCGTGATCATCGGGTCGTACGCGATCCGGGCCAGCCGGGCGTACATCTACATCCGGGGCGAGGCGGTGCACGCCGCGCGCCGGCTGCGCAACGCCGTTCAGGAGGCGTACGCCAAGGGCTACCTCGGGCGCAACATCCTCGGCTCCGGGTTCGACCTGGATCTGGTGGTGCACTCGGGCGCCGGGGCGTACATCTGCGGTGAGGAGACCGCGCTGCTGGACTCGCTGGAGGGCTTCCGGGGCCAGCCCCGGCTGCGCCCGCCGTTCCCGGCGACCCACGGCCTCTACGCCAGCCCGACGGTGGTCAACAACGTCGGCACCATCGCCAGCGTGCCGTACATCGTGCTGGGCGGGGCCGAGTGGTGGAAGACCATGGGCACGGAGAAGTCCTCCGGGCCGATGATCTACTCGCTCTCCGGCCGGATCGCCAACCCGGGCCAGTACGAGTGCTCGATGGGCGTCACGCTGCGCGAGTTGCTGGAGCTGGCCGGTGGGATGCAGCCGGGGCACAACCTGCGGTTCTGGACCCCGGGCGGCTCGTCCACCCCGCTGCTCACGGCCGAGCACCTGGACGTGCCGCTGGACTTCGAGGGGGTGGCGGGGGCCGGCTCGATCCTGGGCACCACGGCCACCCAGATCTTCTCCGACCAGGACTGCCCGGTCTACGCGACGTACCGGTGGCTGGAGTTCTACCACCACGAGTCGTGCGGCAAGTGCACTCCGTGCCGCGAGGGCAACTACTGGATGGTTCGGGTCTACCGGCGGATTCTCGCCGGCCAGGGCACCCACGAGGACCTGGACACCCTCCTCGACACCTGTGACAACATCCTCGGCCGCTCGTTCTGTGGCCTGGGCGACGGTGCGACCAGCTCGGTGACCTCCTCGTTGACGTACTTCAAGCAGGACTACCTCGACTACATCGAGGGACGTACCGCGCCGAAGCTGTCCGACAAGCAGCTGGTGGGAGCGCACTAATGCGAGCGCGAGGAGTGAGCGGAGCGAGCCCCGCAGTCGCGAGCGAAAGGCAAGCACTGATGCGAGCGCGAGGAGTGAGCGGAGCGAGCCCCGCAGTCGCGAGCGAAAGGCAAGCACTGTGACCGACGTAGCCAAGCAGACCGAGACCGTCACGCTCACCATCGACGGCGTCGAGGTCACCGCACCCAAGGGCGCGCTGCTGATCCGGGTCGCCGAGCAGTTGGGCACCGAGATTCCGCGCTTCTGCGACCACCCGTTGCTGGCTCCGGCCGGCGCGTGCCGGCAGTGCCTGGTCGAGGTGGAGGGCCAGCGCAAGCCGGTGGCCTCCTGCACCCAGACCGTCGCCGACGGCATGGTGGTCCGCACCCAGCTCTCCTCGCCGGTCGCCAAGAAGGCGCAGGAGGGGGTCATGGAGCTGCTGCTGCTCAACCACCCGCTCGACTGCCCGATGTGCGACAAGGGCGGTGAGTGCCCGCTGCAGAACCAGGCGATGTCCACCGGTCGGACGGACTCCCGGTTCCACGAGCACAAGCGGGAGTACGTCAAGCCGATGGCGATCAGCACGCAGGTGCTGCTCGACCGCGAGCGCTGCGTGCTCTGCCAGCGGTGCACCCGCTTCTCCGAGGAGATCGCCGGGGACAAGTTCATCGACCTGATGGGCCGGTCGTCCGCCGAGGAGATCAACATCTACCGGGACGACGCGTACGGCGCGGAGGGCGACGCCGGCGACGTGCCGTTCAACTCGTACTTCTCCGGCAACACCGTGCAGATCTGCCCGGTGGGCGCGCTGACCGGAGCGCAGTACCGGTTCCGGGCACGCCCGTTCGACCTGGTCTCCAGCCCGAGCGTCTGCGAGCACTGCTCGGCCGGCTGCGCGCAGCGCACCGACTGGCGGCGCGGCAAGGTGACCCGCCGGCTGGCCGGCGACGACCCGCAGGTCAACGAGGAGTGGAACTGCGACAAGGGGCGCTGGGGCTTCCAGTACGCCCGTGCCTTCGACCGGCTCACCAACCCGCTGGTCCGCGACTCGGAAACCGGTGAGCTGCGCGAGGCGTCGTGGAGCGAGGCGCTGACCGTCGCCGCCGAGGGGCTGCGGGCCGCCCGGGACGCCGGCCAGGGCACGGCGGTGCTCACCGGCGGCCGGCTGACCGTCGAGGACGCATACGCGTACGCGAAGTTCGCCCGGGTCGCCCTGAACACCAACGACATCGACTTCCGGGCCCGGCCGGTCTCCCGCGAGGAGTCCGACTTCCTGGCCAGCACGGTCGCCGGGCGCACCGACGTCACCTACGCGGACGTGGAGAACGCGCCCGCCGTGGTGCTGGTCGGCCTGGAGCCGGAGGAGGAGTGCCCGATCCTCTTCCTGCGGCTGCGCAAGGCGTACCTGAAGAAGAAGCTCACGGTGTACGCGCTCGCGCCGTTCGCCACCCCCGGCCTGGAGAAGCTCGGGGCCAAGCTGGCCCGGGTGGTTCCGGGCGAGGAGGCGAGCGTCCTCGCCGAGCACGCCACGGTGGCCGAGGCGCTGAGCGCCCCGGGCGCGATCCTGATCGTCGGCGAGCGGCTGGGCGAGGTGCCCGGCGGCCTGTCGGCGGCGGCGGACGTCGCCCGGCGTACCGGCGCGAAGCTGGCCTGGGTGCCGCGGCGCGCGGGTGACCGTGGCGCGGTCGACGCGGGCTGCCTGCCGAACCTGCTCCCCGGCGGCCGTCCGGTCACCGAGCCGGCCGCCCGGGCCGAGCTGGGCGAGGCCTGGGACATCGCGGCCGGGGTGATCCCGAGCCAGGCCGGCCGGGACACCGACGGCATCCTCGCCGCCGCCGCGAACGGCCAGCTCGGCGCGCTGGTGGTGGCCGGGGTCGACCCGGCCGACGTGGCCGACCCGCGCCTGGCCGAGGCGGCCCTCGACGCGGTGCCGTTCCTGGTCAGCCTGGAGTTGCGCAACAGCGCGGTGGCCCGCCGGGCGGACGTGGTCCTCCCGGTCGCCCCGGTGGTCGAGAAGGCCGGCAGCTTCCTGGACTGGGAGGGGCGGCTGCGCCCCTTCGAGGCGGTGCTGCACACCGCCGCGATGACCGACGGCCGGGTCCTGGACGCGCTCGCCGCGTTGCTCGACGTGCAGCTCGGCACCGGCGATGTGCTCAGCATCCGCCGGGAGTTGGGCAGCCTGACGCCCACCCGGGCCGACCGGCCGTCCGCGCCGTCGGTGGAGCCGGCCCCGGTCGCGCAGCCCGGCGCAGGCGAGGCCGTGCTGGCCACCTGGCACCAACTTCTCGACCTGGGCAGCCTCACCGACGGTGACGAGCACCTGGGCGGGACGGCCAGGCCGCCGGTGGCGCGGCTTGGCAAGGGCACCGCGGAGGCGCTCGGCGTCGCCGACGGTGACCCGGTGACGGTGGGCACCGACCGCGGGGCGATCACCCTGCCGGCGGCGATCACCGAGATGCCGGACGGCGTCGTCTGGCTGCCGACCAACTCACCCGGTTCCACCGTGCGGCGCGCCCTCGGCGCGACCTCCGGCACGGTGGTACGGATCTCCGCGCCGGACGCGACCGGCCCGGTCGCCGCCGACGCGGCCAGCCGGCCGGGCCCGCTCCTCAACACCGGGGGTGTTTCCCAGTGAACGCGGTCTACCTGGCACAGGACCCGACGCTGGCCGACTTCGGCAAGGACCCCTGGTGGCTGGTCCTGATCAAGGTCGTCTTCGCCTTCGTCATCGCCGTGCTGGCCACGCTGCTCGGCGTCTGGTTCGAGCGACGGGTCGTCGCCCGGATGGCCGTGCGGCCCGGCCCGAACCAGGCCGGCCCGTTCGGCCTGCTCCAGACCCTCGCCGACGGCCTGAAGATGGCCTTCAAGGAGGACATCCTCCCGAAGGCGTCGGACAAGATCGTCTTCTTCTTCGCGCCGACCATCTCGGTGGTCTGTGCGGTCACCGCCCTGTCGGTGGTGCCGTTCGGCCCGATGGTGAGCATCTTCGGCCACCAGACCCCGCTCCAGGTCACCGACGTGCCGGTGGCGGTGCTGGTGCTGCTGGCCTGCTCGTCGATGGGTATCTACGGCATCGTGCTCGGCGGGTGGGCCTCCGGCTCGACGTACCCGCTGCTCGGTGGCCTGCGCTCCACCGCCCAGATGATCTCGTACGAGGTCGCGATGGGGCTGAGCATCGTGGCGGTCTTCATGACCGCCGGCACGATGTCCACCAGCGGGATCGTCGCCGCTCAAGGGGACGCCACCCGGCTGACCATCTTCGGCACCGAGGTGCCGGCCCCCGGCTGGTACGCGATCCTGCTGCTGCCGAGCTTCATCATCTTCTTCATCTCGACCGTCGGTGAGACCAACCGGGCGCCGTTCGACCTCCCCGAGGCCGAGTCGGAGCTGGTCGCCGGCTACATGACCGAGTACAGCTCGCTGAAGTTCGCGCTCTACATGCTCAGTGAGTACGTCGCGATGGTGACCATGTCCGCGGTCACCACGACGTTGTTCCTCGGCGGCTGGCGAGCCCCGTGGCCGATCACCCTCTGGGAGGGCGCCAACTCCGGTTGGTGGCCGCTGCTCTGGTTCTTCGGCAAGGTGATCACCCTGGTCTTCGTCTTCGTCTGGCTCCGCGGCACGCTGCCCCGGCTTCGGTACGACCAGTTCATGCGCCTCGGTTGGAAGGTGCTGCTGCCGATCAACCTGGTCTGGATCCTGGTCCTTGCCGGCCTGCGGTCGATCGAGGACTGGCAGAGCAGGGACCGGCTGCTGGTGACCGGCATCGGCGCGGGCATCCTGCTGCTGGCGACGCTGCTCTGGCCGAGCCGCAAGCCGAAGCCGAAGCTGTCGCTCCAGGAACAGGCCACCAGCCGTCCGCACGGCAGCTTCCCGCTGCCACCGATGGACCTACAAGTGCCACCGAGCCCGCGCACCAAGCGCGTGGTCGCCGAGCGGGAGCCGGCCAACGTCTCCGCCGGCTCGGACTCCAGGGAGGTGTGACGTGGGCGCGATCACCGGAACGTTCAAGGGATTCGGAGTCACCTTCTCGCACATGTTCAGGAAGGTCGTCACGACCGACTACCCGTTCAAGCCGCCGGTTTCGGCGCCGCGCTACCACGGGCGGCACATCCTGAACCGGCACCCGGACGGCCTGGAGAAGTGCATCGGCTGCGAGCTGTGCGCCTGGGCCTGCCCGGCCGACGCGATCTACGTCGAGGGCGGGGACAACACCGAGGAGAACCGCCTCTCCCCGGGTGAGCGGCACGCGTCCGTCTACCAGATCAACTACGCCCGCTGCATCTTCTGCGGGCTCTGCATCGAGGCCTGCCCGACCCGATCGCTCACCATGAGCAACGAGTACGAGCTGGCCCGCGACAATCGGCAGGACCTGATCTTTACGAAGGAGCAGTTGCTCGCGCCGCTGCTGGCCGGCATGGAGCAGCCGCCGCACCCGATGCGGCTCGGCGACAGCGAGAAGGACTACTACATCGGCGCGCTGACCAACCCGGGAACCTCCGCCGGGGCCGAGCACGCGGTCAACAGCCCGGGCAGGTACCAGGTCCAGGAGCATCCCGGGGTGACCTTCCCCGGCGCCGAGCAGCAGGCCCAGCGGGCGGCGGCAGGCAAGGGAGACGAGGCATGACCACGCAGACGGTGCTCGCCGCAGCGGGCGGGGTATCCGGTGGCGAGGAGGTCACCTTCTGGATCCTCGCCCCGCTGGCGCTGATCGGCGCAATCGGCATGATCGCGGCACGCAATGCCGTGCACTCGGCGCTCTGGCTGGTGCTGACCATGCTGAGCCTGGGGGTGTTCTACGTCCTCCAGGCCGGGCCGTTCATCGGCATGGTGCAGATCATCGTCTACACCGGTGCGATCATGATGCTCTTCCTGTTCGTGCTGATGCTGGTCGGCCGGGATTCCTCGGACTCGCTGATCGAGACACTGCGCGGCCAGCGGGCCGCCGCGGTGCTGCTCGGCCTCGGCTTCGCCGGCCTGCTCGGCGGCGGCCTGTACCGGGCGCTGGACGGCGTCCAGGCGGTCGGCCTGGAGCAGGCCAACGCCGAGGGGAACGTGCAGGGCATTGCCCGGCTGCTGTTCACCAAGTACGTCTTCGCCTTCGAGTTGACCTCGGCACTGCTGATCACCGCCGCGGTCGGCGCGATGGTGCTGGCGCACGTCGAGCGGCGCAAGGAAGACAAGATGGATCAGGTCGCCACGATGAAGGCCCGCTTCGCCCCCGGTAACTACCCCGGCCCGAAGCCCGGCCCGGGCGTCTTCGCCACCTCATCCTCGGTGGCCACCCCGGCCCGCCTGCCCGACGGCCGGCTGACCGATCGCGGCATCTCGCAGATCATGCCGGTCCGGGAGATGACCGCCGAGGAGACCTCGTTGAAGGGGACAGACCAGTGAGCGCGAGGAGTGCAGCGGAGCGGAGCCCCGCAGTCGCGAACGAAAGGCGGGCTCCAGTGAGCGCGAGGAGTGCAGCGGAGCGGAGCCCCGCAGTCGCGAACGAAAGGCGGGCTCAGGCATGACCCCGGACTACTACCTCGTCCTCGCCGTGGTGCTCTTCACCATCGGCGCGGTGGGGGTGCTCATCCGGCGCAACGCGATCGTGCTGTTCATGTGCGTCGAGCTGATGCTCAACGCGGCCAACCTGACGCTGGTCACGTTCAGCCGGATCAACGGTGACCTGAACGGCCAGATCATGGCGTTCTTCGTGATGGTGGTGGCAGCGGCCGAGGTCGTGGTCGGCCTCGCGATCATCATGTCGATCTTCCGGACCCGGCGCTCCGCGAGCGTCGACGACGCCAACCTGCTCAAGTACTAGAGGGGCCCTGCGGTGGGAGAGACTCTGATGAACGCCCCGGCTGAGCCGGCAGGCGCGGTCGCCTATGCCACGGCGAGCGGGCTGCTGAGCAGCGTCTGGCTGCTCGTGGCAATCCCGCTGGTCAGCGCGGCGATCCTGCTGCTGCTCGGCCGGCGGGCTGACCGCTGGGGGCACTGGCTCGGGGTGGCCGCGATCGGCGCCTCCTTCGTGCTCGGCCTGACCTACTTCTTCCAGCTGCGCGGCCTGGAGAACAAGTCGGTCGAGCAGAGCCTGTGGGACTTCATCGTCGTCGGTGACTTCAAGGTGGACTTCGGCCTGCTGTTCGACCCGCTGGCCGCGGTCTTCGTCCTGCTGATCACCGGGGTGGGCTTCCTGATCCACCTGTACGCGGTCGAGTACATGGCGCACGACGAGGGCAGGCGACGGTTCTTCGCCTACTTCAACCTCTTCGTCGCCGCGATGCTCCTGCTCGTGCTCGGCAACAACTACGTGATGCTCTACTTCGGCTGGGAGGGCGTCGGTCTGGCGTCGTACCTGCTGATCTCCTTCTGGTACGGCCGGCCGAGCGCGGCCACCGCCGGCAAGAAGGCGTTCCTGATGAACCGGGTCGGCGACGCCGGCCTGGCCATCGGCATCTTCATCATGTTCGCCAGCCTCGGCACCACCCAGTACGACGAGGTGTTCAACGGGGTCGGCTCGATGACCGCGACCACGGTGCTGGTGCTCGGCCTGCTGCTGCTGCTCGGCGCGGCCGGCAAGTCCGGCCAGTTCCCGCTCCAGGCGTGGCTGCCGGACGCGATGGAGGGCCCGACCCCGGTGTCGGCGCTCATCCACGCCGCCACCATGGTCACCGCGGGCGTCTACCTGATCGCCCGGTCGAACCCGATCTTCTCGGCCAACTCGACGCTCCAGCTCGTGGTGGTCAGCGTCGGCGCGTTGACCCTGCTGATCGGCTGCATCATCGGTGCGGCCAAGGACGACATCAAGCGGGTGCTCGCCTGGTCGACGGTGAGCCAGATCGGCTACATGTTCGTCGGCGTCGGCCTCGGTGGCGGGGCGTACGCGCTGGCCATCGTGCACCTGCTGGCGCACGGCTTCTTCAAGGCCAACATGTTCCTCGGCGCCGGCTCGGTCATGCACGGCATGAAGGACCAGGTGGACATCCGCCGGTTCGGCGGGCTCTCGAAGCACATGAGGATCACCTGGTTGACCTTCATGATGGGCTGGCTCGCCATCATCGGCATGTTCCCGTTCTCCGGCTACTTCTCCAAGGAGCCGATCATCGTGGCGGCCTTCGAGCGGGAGGACTGGACGGCCTGGCTGTTCGGCGGGGCCACGCTGCTCGGTGCCGGGCTGACCGCGTTCTACATGACCCGGCTGTTCGTGCTCACCTTCCACGGCCCGAAGCGGTGGACCGAGGACATCGAGCACCCGCACGAGTCGCCGAAGCTGATGACGATCCCGCTGATCCTGCTCGCGCTGGGCTCGGTCGTCGCCGGCTTCCTGCTGTACACCTCCGTGCCGGACTGGCTGCAGGCGACCGCCGGGCTGGGCGGCGGGGAGGAGCACCACGAGGCCGTCCTCGCGCACTGGGTGATCACGGCGCTCTCGCTGCTGGTCACGGTCGCCGGGGCCGGGCTCGCCTGGTTCCTGTTCCGCAACGGCACGGCCACCGAGCCGCAGCCGGCGGGGGTGCTGGTCACCGCCGCCCGACGCAACCTCTACACGGACGCCGTCAACGAGGCGGTCTTCGAGAAGCCGGGCATCTTCCTCACCCGGGCGCTGGTCTTCCTCGACAACCGGGGCGTGGACGGGCTGGTCAACGGCCTGGCCGCCGCGGTGGGCGGTGGCTCGGGCCGGCTCCGGCGGCTGCAGACCGGCTTCGTCCGGTCGTACGCGACGTCCATCCTGACCGGCGCGCTGCTGGTGGTGGCGGCGTTCCTGGCCGTGCAGGCGGGGTGGCTGGCGTGATCGACCTCTTCCCGGCCGCCCCCGCCGGCGGACCACGCAGTGACGACGGAGGTAAGGCCGCATAATGTCCAACTTCCCGTTCCTCTCGGTGCTGACCGTGGCGCCGCTGGTCGGCGCACTGGTCGTGGCCTTCCTGCCGCGCCGCCGGCCGGACCTGGCCAAGCAGGTGGCCTTCGGGTGGTCGCTGCTGGTGCTGGTGCTCTCCGTCGTCATGTGGATCAGCTTCAAGGCCGACGGTGACCGACTCCAGTTCCGTGAGTCGTACACCTGGATCCCGCAGTGGGACGCCCGGTTCACCTTCGCCGCCGACGGCATCGCCCTGGTGATGCTGATGCTGATCGCGGTGCTGGTGCCGCTGGTGATCCTGGCGTCCTGGCACGACGCCGAGTCGTCGAAGCGCTCGGTGCCGGTGTACTTCGCCCTGCTGCTCATCCTCGAGAGCACGATGATCGGCGTCTTCGCCGCCGCCGACGTCTTCCTGTTCTACGTGTTCTTCGAGGTCATGCTCGTGCCGATGTACTTCCTCATCGGCAGCTACGGCGGCCACCAGCGGCAGTACGCGGCCGTGAAGTTCTTCCTCTACTCGCTGGTCGGCGGCCTGTTCATGCTCGCCGCGGTGATCGGCCTCTGGGTGGTCGGCGGGAAGACCTTCGACTGGCAGGCGCTGACCCAGGTGGACATCTCCACCGGCACGGGCCGCTGGCTGTTCCTCGGCTTCTTCCTCGCCTTCGCGATCAAGGCGCCGTTCTTCCCGTTCCACACCTGGCTGCCGGACGCCGGTGGCGCGGCCCCTGCCGGGGCCGCCGCGCTGCTGGTCGGCGTGCTGGACAAGGTCGGGACCTTCGGCATCCTGCGGTACTGCCTGCCGCTGTTCCCCGAGGCGTCGAAGTGGTTCGCCCCGTGGGCGTTGGCCCTCGGGGTGATCGGCATCATCTACGCGGCGCTGCTCGCGGTCGGCCAGAACGACCTGAAGCGGCTGGTGTCGTACACCTCGATCGCGCACTTCGGCTTCATCGGGGTCGGCATCTTCGCCTTCACCAGCCAGGCCGGCACCGGCGCGGTGCTCTACATGCTCAACCACGGCCTCGCCACCGGCCTGCTCTTCCTGGTGGTGGGGATGCTGGTGGCCCGCCGAGGTTCGGCCCTGATCAGTGACTTCGGCGGCGCGGGCAAACTGGTGCCGCTGCTGGCCGGGGTGCTCTTCTTCGCCGGTCTGGCCTCGCTGGCACTGCCCGGCACCGCGCCGTTCGTCTCCGAGTTCCTGGTGCTGATCGGCACGTTCACGGTGAACAAGCCGGTCGCGGTGATCGCGACGCTCGGCATCATCCTGGCCGCCGCGTACGTGCTGTGGATGGTGCAGCGCACCACCCAGGGCACGCTCAACCCGGCCCTGGCCGAGATCGAGCCGATGCGCCGCGACCTCAACCTGCGCGAGAAGGTCGTGGTCGCGCCGCTGATCGCGCTGATCGTGCTGCTCGGCTTCTACCCCAAGCCGGTCATCGATGTCATCAATCCCGCCGTCCGGGCCACCATGGAGGACGTCGGCAGGACCGATCCCGCCCCTGAGGTCGGCAGCGTCCAGGAGGCCGCGAAGTGATGAGCGCGAGGAGTGAACGAGCGGAGCGAGTGAGCCCCAGTCGCCCGCGCGAGGAACGAGCGGAGCGAGTCCCGCAGTCGCGGGCAGAGACCGGTGCAGTCGCGAATGGAAGGACGGCACGATGACCGAGCTGAAGTTGCCGTCGATCGACTACGCGGCGCTCGCTCCGATCCTGATCATGCTCACCGCCGCCCTGCTGGGCGTGCTGGTCGAGGCCTTCGTGCCCCGCCGGCTGCGGCACGTCGTGCAGCTCTCCCTGGGGCTGCTGGCGGTGCTCGCCGCGCTGGTGATGGTGATCCTGAACTCCGACGACCGGCTGATCACCGCGGGCGGGGCGATCGCCGTGGACGGTCCGACGCTCTTCCTCCAGGGCGCGATCCTGGTCCTCGCAGCGATGTCGCTGCTGCTGATCGGTGAGCGCTCGGTGGAGCGGGGCGGCGCGTTCGTCGCCCAGGCCGCCGTCACCGCAGAGTCGGCCGACGACCGGCTGCAGGCCGAGGGGAGCAACGGGGCGACCGAGGTCTACCCGCTGACCACCTTCGCGATCGGCGGCATGCTGATCTTCGTGGCGGCGAACGACCTGCTGACCATGTTCATCGCCCTGGAGGTCTTCTCCCTGCCGCTCTACCTGCTCTGCGCGCTGGCTCGTCGCCGGCGGCTGCTGAGCCAGGAGGCGGCCATGAAGTACTTCATGCTCGGCGCGTACGCCTCGGCGTTCTTCCTCTTCGGCGTGGCTCTGGTGTACGGCTTCACGTCGGGCATCCCGGGCCGGCCGGCCGGCGTCGACTTCGCCACCATCCACGCGGCGGTGTCCGAGTCCCCGGCCAGCCAGGTGCTGCTCTTCGCCGGCATGGCGCTGCTCTCCATCGGCCTGCTCTTCAAGGCCGCCGCCGCGCCGTTCCACGTCTGGACCCCGGACGTGTACCAGGGCGCGCCGACGCCGATCACCGGCTTCATGGCGGCCTGCACCAAGGTCGCCGCCTTCGGTGCCCTGCTTCGGGTTTTCCACGTGGCGTTCGCCGGGGCGGCGTGGGACTTCACGCCGGTCCTCGGTGTGCTGGCCGTGCTGACCATGCTGGTCGGCGCGGTGCTTGCGGTGACCCAGACCGACATCAAGCGGCTGCTGGCGTACTCGTCGATCGCCAACGCCGGGTACCTGCTCGTCGGGGTGCTCGCGCCGAGCAAGGACGGGCTCTCCGGCACGATGTTCTACCTGGTCGCATATGGCTTCTCGGTGCTCGCCGCGTTCGCGGTGGTGACCCTGGTCCGGGACGCCGACGGGGAGGCCACCCACCTGTCCCGCTGGGCCGGGCTGGGCCGGCGCTCGCCGTTCTTCGCGGCGATCTTCACCTTCATCCTGCTGGCCTTCGCCGGTATCCCGCTGACCAGCGGGTTCATGAGCAAGTTCGCGGTCTTCGCCCCGGCGCTGGACGCCGGCCACGTGTGGCTGGTGGTGGCCGGGGTGCTGACCAGCATGGTGCTGGCATTCCCGTACCTGCGGGTCGTGGTGATGATGTGGCTCTCCGAGCCGGGCGAGTCCACCCCGACGGTGGCCGTGCCGGGCGGGCTCACCTCGGCGGCCCTCATGATCGGTGTGCTGGCCACTTTGGTTCTGGGCATCGCCCCGGGCCCGCTGCTCGACCTCGCCAACGGGGCAGCTGAATTCGTACGATGACCGATTTTCCCGTGACGGGGCCGACACGCGACAGCGGGCCGGCCCCGTCGCCGTATCCCCCGGCCGTAGCAGGTCGAACGGGTGTGGCATGGTGGATAGCGTGGTGATTCCGGCTGGCGAGCGTTCAGGTGCCACCGGCTCCGCTCGGCGGAGTCGGGAGAGCACGGGTCAGTTCGGCGCGCTCGGCCTGCGCTTGGCCGATCCCCGCGTCGAGGCGTCCGTGTGGGGCCTGCTGGAATCCGTGGAGACGGAGCTGCGGGCCAGCGTGGCGAGCGCCGACCCGCTGGTGACCGAGGCCGCGCGGCACCTGGTCGACGCCGGCGGGAAGCGGTTCCGCCCGCTGCTGGTCGCGCTGGGCGCCCAGTTCGGCGACCCGACCGGCCCAGATGTCGTCCCGGCTGCCGTGGTGATGGAACTCACCCACCTGGCGACGCTCTACCACGACGACGTGATGGACGAGGCCGCGGTGCGCCGGGGTGCGCCGAGCGCCAACTCGCGCTGGACCAACTCGGTGGCGATCCTCGTCGGCGACTACCTCTTCGCCCGCGCTGCGGACATCTCGGCGGACCTGGGCACCGAGGCGGTGCGGCTCCAGGCGCGCACGTTCGCCCGACTGGTGCACGGCCAGATCGCCGAGACCGTCGGTCCCCGCGACGGGCAGGACCCGGTCGAGCACTACCTGCAAGTGATCGCAGAGAAGACCGGGTCGCTGATCGCCACCTCGGCCCGCTTCGGCGGCATGTTCGGCGGGGCGCCCGCCGAGCACACCGAGGCCCTGGCCGGATACGGCGAGACCATCGGTGTGGCCTTCCAGCTCTCCGACGACCTGCTCGACATCGCCAGCGAGTCGGTGCAGTCGGGCAAGACCCCCGGCACGGACCTGCGCGAGGGGGTGCCGACCCTGCCGGTGCTCTACGCGCTCGCCTCGGACGACTCCGACGCAGCCTCGGTGCGCCTGCGGGAGGTCCTGGCAACAGGTCCGCTGGTCGACGACGAACTGCACGCCGAGGCCCTGGGCCTGCTCCGCGAGTCCCCCGCGCTCAAGCGCGCGAGGGAGACCGTCCGCAGCTACGCCGAGGACGCCCGCGACCAGCTCGCACCCCTCCCGCAGGGCCCGTCCCGCCACGCCCTCGAGTCCCTCTGCGACTACATCGCCGACCGCACCAGCTAAACCCCACCCCACCCCACCCCACCCCGCCCCGAGCTTCGCTGATCATGAAGTTATTGCCCGCGACACGCCGAGGATGGCCGCAATAACTTCATGATCAGCGAGGGTGAGGGCCCGGGTGGCGGGATAGTAGGCGGGCGGCTGTGGGCATCAGGGTGGCCGAGATGAGCATGGCCGCTGCTGCGGTGAGCCACATCGTTGGGTAGCCGAAGCTGGTGGCGGTCGCGCCGAGGACCAGGGGGCCCAGACAGCCGCCCGCGTACACGCCGGTCTGGGTGATCGAGGTGGCGGCGGCCGGGGCCTGCGGGTGCAGCCGGGCCACCGTGAAGGTCATCAGCCCGGGCCAGGCCCAGCCCAGGCCGAAGCCGAGCAGCACGCCCGTCACGAGCGGCACCGGCCCGCTCAGTGCCAGCAGCATCAGCCCGAGGGCGCCGACCACGAGCATGCCGGCGATGAGCGTGACGTTGCCGTCGTCCCGGCGGTCGGCCAGCGCACCGAAGCCGACCCGGGCGGCCACACAGACCAGGCTGCCGAGGGTCAGGGTCAGCCCGGCCATGCTCGGCGAGAGGCCCCGGCCGGAGGCCGAGTCGACCAGGAACGTGCCGAGCGCGTTCGCGGCGCCCGCGGCGAGCGTCGCGGCCACCCCGACCAGCACCAGGGCTCCCGTCGCCCCACCGGCCCGCCGGTCGCCGGCCGGCCGCCCCGGGTGGGCCTGCCCCGCCGGTACGAGCGCCAGCGCGGCCAGCGCGGCGACCGCGCCGGCCACGAAGGCCCACCGCCAGCCGGCGGTCACGGCGACGGTCGGCACCGCCAGGCCGGCCAGCAGGGTGGAGAGCGGAATCGCCGCCTGCTTCACCCCGAACGACAGCCCTTGCCGGCGTGGCGGCACGTACCGGACCAGCACCGCGTTGCTGGACAGCTGTCCCAGGGCGTTGGCGGCGGCGCCGAGCGCCAGCAGGACGACCAGCACCGGGTACGACCGGGCCAGACCCGCCACGGCCAGCATGGACCCGGCGGAGAGCAGGATGCCGGCGCGGGCCACCGTGGCCGGGCCGAGCCGCTCCACCGCGGCGCCGGAGGGCACCGAGGCGAGCGCGCTGACGCCGAAGTACACCGAGACCGCGAGCCCCAGCCCGGCCGGGGAGAAGTCGAGGTCCTCGCCCATCTGCACGGCGAGACCGCCGACCAGGAAGACCGGTAGGACGCAGGCGATCGTGGTGGCGACGGCCCCCGCGCCGGCTCGGAGGGGGTGGTGGTCAGTGGCCGGAGACGCGGAAAGCGGGATCGTACTGCTCATGGTCCCACAAACCTACGTGAGTCCACCTCGGACAACTCACCGTGTCGCTTGAGGCACTGACCGTTTAGGATGATCTGGCGTCGTCGATCCGAACAGGCATTTCGCCGAACGCCTGGATTTCATATGGTGTAAGTCCCCTTCGGCGGAGGTGGTTGTGCGCGACCCCTTGGCGGAACCTTCGGATCTCATCCGGAGCGTGTCCCGCGCACTACGTGTGCTCGAGTCGGTCGGTCGTGCCCCGAAGGGGCTGACCGTCAAGCAGATCGCGCGGCGCTGCGAGTTGACCGTGGCCACCACCTACCACCTGGTCCGCACCCTGGCGTACGAGGGTTACGTGATCCGTCGGGAGGACGGCACGTACATCGTCGGGCTGCAGATTGCCGACCGCTACCGTGAGCTGGTCACCGCGTTCCGGGGGCCCGCATCGGTCGGTGAGTGCCTGCGGCGGGCCGCTCTGGACACCGGCTATAGCCACTACCTGGGCCGATTCGTCGGCGGCCAGGTGGCGATCACCGCCGTCGTCGAGGGGCACCGTTCTCCGTACCTGGAGGACCTGGTCCCGGGCTTCGACGAGGGGGCGCACGCCACCGCGCTCGGCAAGGCGCTGCTGGCCACCCTCAACGCCGAGCAGCGCTTCCGCTACCTGCGGGAGTACGGCATGCGCCCGTTCACCAGCGCCACCCTGACCACCGGGGAGGCGCTCGAGGCGGACCTGGCGGCCGGCGATCGGCGGGGGATGCAGCTCGAAATGGGGCAGTACCGGCAGGGCGTGGCGTGCGCCGCGGTGCTGGTCACCCCGGACAAGGACATGGAACGCCGGGTGGTGCTGGCCTGCTCGCTGCCCGCCAGCGAGATGATGACCTCCGCCCGGGTGGTCCGGGCCAAGCTGCTCACCGTTGCCCGCGCCGTGGCCGACGCCGCCGCCGGCGAGAGCTGACCAGGTGAGCGGAGTGCCGGGCCGGCGGCGGGCGGGTCAGCTGCCGATCGGGCCACCGTCGAGGCGCCAGGCGACCACCACACCGGGCTTGGCGTAGTCGCCGTCCGGCCAGGTCGAGGCCGGGTTTTCCACCGTCGCGCCGGTGATCTCATCCGGGTGCTGAACCGCCACGAACACCCGTCGGCCTGCGGGTGAACCGATCGGGGCCGCCGGACGTGCCTTCGGACGAACGCACCGCTGGACTCCCCGACGCCCGAGGAGGCCGACATCAGCGACCACGACGCCCAACTGCTGCGCGCCCTGCACGACGAGCACGCCGACGCGCTCTACTCGCACGCCCTGCGGCTGGTCAACGGCGACCGGACGCGGGCCGAGGACCTGGTGCAGGAGACGCTGCTGCGGGCCTGGCGGCACCCGGAGTCGCTCGACCCGGCGCGCGGGTCGGTGCGGGCGTGGCTCTTCACCACCGCCCGGAACCTGGCCATCGACGCGTGGCGGCGGCGCTCCGCCCGGGTCGGCGAGGTCTTCACCGACGAGTTGCCTGAGCCCCCGGAGGCGGTCGACGAGGCGGAGCGGGCGGTGGAGGCGTGGACGGTCGCCGAGGCGCTGAACCGGCTGAGCCCGACCCACCGCGAGGTGCTGGTCGAGTGCTTCTACCGGGGGCGTTCGGTGGCCGAGGCGGCGGCGCGGCTGGGCGTCCCACCCGGGACGGTCAAGTCCCGCACCCACTACGCGTTGCGCTCACTACGGTTGGTGCTGGCCGAGATGGGGGTGACCGAATGACCCGCTGCGAGTTCGCGCACGACGACGGCGCGTACGTGCTGGGTGCGCTCGCCCCCGCCGAGCGGGCCGCCTACGAGCGGCATCTGGCTGGCTGCGCCTCCTGCCGGGAATCGGTGGCTGAGGTCGCCGTGCTGCCCGGCCTGCTCGGCCGCCTGGACCCGGCGGGGCTGGAGCAGTTCCTGGAGCCTGCGGCCGAGGTCGCGTGGGTCCCCGCGTTGCTGGCCGCCGCGCGAGACCGCCGGCGCCGCGAGCGGTCGGCCACCCGCCGTCGGTACGCCCTGACGGCGCTGGCCGCCGCCGTGCTGGCGTTGCTCGCCGGGCTCGGCGCGGGCGCCTCCCGGCCGGCCGTCGAGGTGACCCCGGCACCTACCCCGCAGGCGACGATGGCCGCCATGCGGCCGATCGCCGGCGCGGTGCCGGTGCACGCCGAGGTCGCGTTGACCCGTGCCACGTGGGGCACCGAGGTCACCATGCGCTGCGGGTACGACCGGCGGGACGGCCACCGCGAGGCATACACGTTCCGGCTGGTGGCGCACGGCCCGGACGGCGCGACGGAGCAGCTCGGCTCCTGGCTGGCCGCCCCCGGCGACGAGCTGCGTTTCACCGGCGTAACCCACTTCACCGGCGCCGAACTGGTCCGCCTGGAACTCCTCCGCGCCGACGGCACCCCAGTCCTGACCTACGACCCCCACTAACCCCACCCCACCCCAACCCCAACCCCACCCCCAACCCCACCCCAACCCCACCCCACCCCCACCCCGCCGATCTTGCAGTTGTGGCCCGGGCGAATCCGACTAACCCGGCGAACCGGGGGCCGCGAGTGCAAGATCGGCGGGGGTTGCGGTGCGGCGGGAGCGGCGGGAGCGGCGTAGGGCGTCCGTGGTGAAGACCAGCAGAGCCAGCCAGACCAGGGCGAAGCCGGCCAGACGGGCCGGGGGCATCGGCTCGTGGAAGATCAACACGCCGCAGCCGAGCTGGAGGATCGGCGCGACGTACTGGAGCATGCCCAGCGCGGTCAGCGGTAGCCGGTTGGCCGCCCCGGCGAAGAACAGCAGCGGGATCGCGGTCGCCGCCCCGGCCAGCACCAGCAGCGCGGTGTGCCCGGCGGAGACGTGGCCGAACGCGGGGTCGCCGGTGGTGGCGAGCCAGCCGAGGTAGCCGAGGGCGGGCAGGGCGAGGACCGCCGACTCCACGAAGAGCCCCTCCGCCGCAGGCAGCCCGAGCCGCTTCTTGACCAGCCCGTATGCGGCGAAGCTGACCGCCAGGGTGAGCGCCAGCCAGGGCAGCCGGCCGTAGTCGACGGTAAGCACGCCCACCGCCGCCGCGCCGATGCCCAGCGCCAGCCACTGGGCGGGGCGCAGCCGCTCCCGCAGCACGGTCACCCCGAGCAGCACCGAGACCAGCGGGTTGATGAAGTAGCCGAGCGCGGTCTCCACCACCCGCTCCGAGTTCACCAAGTAGATGTAGGTGCCCCAGTTGACCGCGATCAGCATGGCTGCGGCGGCGATCCCGGCCAGGGTCCGGGGACGGCGGACCAGTGCGCGCAGGAAGCCGATGTTGCGCAGCGCGGCGAGCAGCAGCGTCACGAACACCATGGACCAGACGATCCGGTGCGCCAGGATCTCCAGCGGCCCGGCCGGCTGGAGCAGCTTGAAGTAGAGCGGGAAGAAGCCCCAGAGCAGGTACGCGCCGAGGCCGTAGAGATATCCGAGGCGGAGCGGGGTCACGTCTCCACCGTAAGGGGTGAACCGGCCACCGGTTCCTTTCCGGTGACCCGGCTCACCCGCTGGTCGTACTCCATCCACCGGCCCGGGTCGACCGGGGTGAAGCCGACCTTCGCGTACACCTCGTGCGCGTCGGCGGTGGCCAGCACGATCCGGCGTACGCCGAGCTCGGCCAGGTGGTCGCGGACTGCCTCGGCCAGCCAGGTGCCCAGCCCGCGACCCCGGGCCGCCCGGTCCACGTAGACGTCGCAGAGCCAGGCGAAGGTCGCTGCGTCGGTGACCATCCGGGCCACCGCGACCTGGCGGCCGTCACCGGGCCGGTAGACGCCGAACGGCAGCGAGCCGGCGAACGCCCGTTCAACGGCCTCCCGGTCCCGCCCGAGGGCCCAGTACGCGTCCGTGGAGAGCCAGTGGTGCACCAGGTCGAGGTCGAGCCGGGACGGGTCGGTGCTGAGCAGGTGGCCGTCTTCGCGGGTCAGGGTGAGCACGCCCCGACGCTAACCCTGTCGCCCCGGCCACCCGCCAGCCAATTCCCGCCAGCCGGCCCAGTTCCCCGGGACCTCGGGGGTCACCACCCGAGGGACGACGACCGTCCGGGGCTACCCGGTCGAACGTTCACTCGCGGTCGAGGAGGGCACCCAGGAGCCAGGTGACGATTCCGACGAGGAGCGCGCCGAGGACCGCGGCCGGCCAGAAACCATCCACGTGGAACGGCAGGCCGGCCTCGCCGGCGATCCAGCTCGTCAGCAGGAAGAGCAGGCCGTTCACCACCACCGCGATCAGGCCCAGGGTCAGCAGGTAGAAGCCGCAACCGACGGTCTTGATGAGCGGCTGGAGCACGGCGTTCACGACGCCGAAGATGACCGCGACGAGGAGCAGCGTGGCGACGGCCTCGGTGGCCGAGCCGGTGTCGAGCGTGATGCCCGGAATGAGTAGGGTGGCCAGCCAGAAGGCTACCGCCGTGCTGCCCAGCCGGACCAGAAGACCCATCAGGAAACCCATGGTCACGGATGGTGTCACGGACCCGCCACCGGGGGAACCCGGTCAGCCCCGACCCGGCCGGCCGATCAGCTGCGATTCGATCGGGGTCGGCGAGAGCAGCGCCCACCGCAGCGCCCGGCGGTTCACCACCGCCACCATGTCCTCCCGGATCCGGGTCAGCCACTCCGCCGAGCCGCCGAGGCCGAGCGCGGCCCCCGCCAGTGTGGCCTCGGCGGGGCTCAGTGGCTGCAGCACGGCCAGGTCCGCCCGGCCCAGCGGTTCGACGTCTGCGGGGGTGAGGTCGTCCCGGACCACCAGGGTGGACTGCCAGGCCGGTTCCGGCCCGGCGGCCGAGGGTGCCGGCCCGGCATCCACCACCAGCAGCAGCGGTCGCAGGGGGGAGGCGGGGATGCCCACCGGCCGGCCGGGCGGGAGCACCGGGATCGGCCCTCCGGGCGCGCCGACGCCCCGCACGAAGGGCTCCCACGCGCGCGGCCGGGTCGTCTGCACCGCCACCCGGGCTCCCAACGCCATCGCCCGCAGGGCCACCAACTGCGCGGCCCGCACCCCGCCGACCAGCACCAGTCGGGTGCCCTCCGGGCGGAACAGCCGGATCGTCACCGCCCCGCCGTGCCGGTTGGTGCCCATCACGAGCCCGGCAGCACTGATCGGCAGCTCCAGGCCGGCCAGAACGGCGGCGTCGACCGCCGCGCCGGGGACCGCCGACGCGAGCGGCAACGTGCCGGCCAGCGCCGGGAGTTGCTGGCCGTCGAGCCGGTCCACCTCGCCGCCGGCGGAGTCCACCAGCCGCCGCAGGGCCTGCGCCGCCGTCGACAGCTCACCGGGGGTCCAGGCGGCCACCCGTACGGTCAGTTCGGCTGGTGCGTCCGCGTCGTCGGTGCCCGTGCGCGGCCCGAGACAGAGCGAGACCGTGGTCGCCGCCGCAGGCAGCACGAGCAGCCGGGGTACCAGCCGGCGTCCGCCGTCGGTGTGCACGTTCGGCCCGCGGCGCACCCGGAACGTGGTCTGCAGCAACGGCCCGGTCCGCACCGTCGGCCAGGACTCCAGCACCGGCTCGCCGTCGTCGTGGTGGGCCAGGTCCGCCAGTACGCGCAGGGTGGCGGGCGCGCCGAGCGGGCGCACGGTCACCGGCCGGAGCCGGCGCATGATCCGCCGGACCACCCCGGAGAGGGCGGCCCGCAGGTCCTCGTCGGTCCACCCGTCCACCCGCAGCGCCCGGACCGCGAGCAGCGCCCGGTCCCGCCCGGCAAGCCGCCCGTCGGTCAGCTGCCGGTATGACGTCGCCACCGTGCTGCCGCCCGCGGTGGCGGCCGGGGCGGGGGAGCCGGTGAACAGGAGTTGGAGCCGGACCGGGGGCAGCTCCGGGGAGGCCGGAGGCAGCAGCGTCGACGGCGCGGGGAGGGCCCGGGGGCCGTCGCCGAGCAGGTCGCCCGGGTCACCGATCTCCAGCACGGCAATCAGGCCACCGGCGTCGTCGACCACCGCAGCCGGCCCGCCGGCCAGCTCCGCCTCGCGCACCGTCGCGCCGGGGGAAACCAGGGCCAGCAGCGCGTCCGGGCCGGCACCGGCGGCCAGGGCGTGCCGCCGGGAGAGGTGGCCGGCGGCGACGCCGAGCCAGGTGAAGAGCCAGCGGCCTCGGACCCGGACCCACGCGCCTGCCAACAGCGGTGCGGCCACCAGCACGGCGGCCCCGGTCAGTGCCGCCCCCCGGCCGGCCGCGGCGGCGACCAGCGCCACCGCCACCTGCGTGGCGACCACCTGGCCGGCGCGCGCCCCGGCCGACCGCCGCAGGCTGGCGGGGATCCACTGCGGTGGCAGCGGCTGCCGGTGCGCCGGGGTGGGCTCCCGGCCGACGGGTGGTGCGGCCCGCCGCTGGGCCGGGGCCGTGGTCGTGCTGGCCGTCACCGCGCCTCCTCAGCGCTCACCCGGCGACGCCGCGAACGGGCGGGCCGGCGCGGTCGGTACCGCAGGGTCATCGTATGACTCCGGCCCGACAGGGCGGGGCCCGTGGTTGTCCACAGGGGAGCGCAGCGGGGTAGCAAAACCCGCACAGGGCCGCTACCGTCAGCGACGAGTTCCCGGCCTTGCCCACCCCGGCGCCGCCCGTGCGGCGGGATGAGCGGTGCGTCCACTAGCGGGCGCGCCGGCGGCCAGCCACGATCGAGGAGACGAGGTGACGTCCGGGGTGTCCCAGACCCAGGCAGAAGCCGCGGTGATGCAGCAGGCCGCCGCGAAGTTCGAGCAGGTGGATCAGTCCCTGCAAGCCATGCTGACCGGTCTGTTGGCCGAGCTGGAAGTGTTGCAGCAGGCCTGGCGGGGCGCCGGTGGGCGCTCGTTCGAGCAGGTGAAGCAGCAGTGGTCGCAGGACCAGTCGGCGTTGCAGCGGGCGCTTCGGGAGACCGCCACCGCCATCCGCGCCGCTGGCCAGCAGTACGACATCGCCGACAGCGAGGCCGCCGGCCGGGTCGCCGGCACCAACCGCGGCATCCAGTTGCCGCTGTAGAACCTCCCGGAAAGGGGACAATTCGATGGACCACGGTGTGCTGGTCGTCAACTTCGCCGCGTTGCAGCAGGCCGGCGCGGACATCCAGCGGGCGTTGAACACGCTGGAGAACCAACTCGGGCAGCTCGAGCGGGACGCCGCGCCGTTGGTGGCGAGCTGGGACGGTGAGGCCCGGCAGGCGTACGAGCAGCGCCAGACCCGGTGGCGGTCCGCGTCGCAGGACCTTCAGGCGATGCTGCGCGACATCAAGCTCGCCGTCGACGACTCCGCGTCCGACTACCTCGACACGGAGAAGCGGAACGTCAACCTGTTCCAGTGAGCCGTCCCCGGCGGCGTCCGGCCGGAAGTTCGGGTGCCGCCGGGAAGTCCCGTCCCGGGGTCGGCTCGCCGTTTTCCCGTTCCTCCCCGTCCCGGCTCGCGGTTTACCCGTTCCGCCCGGTCCCGGCTCGCCGTTTTCCCGTCGCACCCCGGGGCCGCTCGCCGCTGATGTCTGCCATGGCGCGAGGTAAGCTGCGCGGCCTTCCCGGCGGGCGGACCGGCGTCGGACTGCGTGGAGGGCGGGTCAGGCCGCTGGCCGCCACCGTCGGCGGGTGGCCCGAGGGAGCACCACGGCGAGTAGCACCACGCCCGCCACGGTGGCGCCGATGAGGGCGGCGACGGCCACCGCCCGCTCCCGGGCCGCCGCGCGCCGGGCTTGCCGAGCGAGCAGGGCCGGATCGGCCCGGTCCGCGGGAAGCGACCCGGCGCGACGCGCACGCTCCGCCCGGCCCGCCCCGGTCTCGGTGACCGCCCGGTACGGGTTGAGCACCCCAGCGCCGTACCCGTCACCGGAGCCGTCGCCCGGGGCGGGATCGGCCGTCGCGATGATCCGCTGCGACACCTGGGCGGCGGTCAGTTCCGGCCGGTGCTCCCGGACGAGCGCCGCGGTGGCCGCCACGAACGGGGCGGCATAGCTGGTGCCCTCGGCCCGGCGGTGGCCCTGCCCGGGCGCGGCCGTCAGCACCTCACCGCCGGGGGCGACCAGGTCGACGTATGGGCCGGTCTGCGAGAAGCCGGCGCGCCGGCCGTCGGGGCCGATCGCGCCCACGCCGAGCACCCCGTCGTACGCGGCCGGGTACGGGCGGGGGTCCCCGCCTTCGTGCAGGTTGCCGGCGGCGGCCACCACGACCACGTCCCGGGCCACCGCGTAGCGGACCGCAGCCCGGACGGCCGGGTCGTCGGCGTACAGAACGACGGAGAGGTTCAGCACATCCGCGTTGTGGTCGACCGCCCAGCGGATCGCCCGGGCGAAGTCCACCGCGTCGACCGTGCGCCCCGACTCGCGGCCCTCGACGACCTGCTGCTCACTGACCCGCACGGGGAGGATCCGGGCGCGGGGGGCGAGCCCCTGGAACGCGACGCCGGGGCGGGGCACGCCGACGATGACGCTCGCCACGCCGGTGCCGTGCCCGGCGCAGTCCCGGCTGCCGTCACCGCCCTCGTCGAGGAAGTCGGCCCCGTCGAGGACCCGCCCGGCCAGCTGAGGGTGGCGCCGGTCCACCCCGGAGTCGATCACCGCGACGGTGACCCCGGCACCGGTGGCCAGAGCGGAGAGCCGTTCGGGGGCGTACCGTTGCTGGGGCCACGGGGTGGCCGCGACGGGCGGCACGGGAGCGAGCGGGACGGCGCAGCGTGGCACCGGGCGGGCCGCATCCACGGGCCCGGTCGTGTGCGCCGGGGCGGTCGCGTGGGCCGGGCCGGCAGGCAGCGCGGTCAGCAGGGCCGCCGCCGCCGCTGCTGTGGCGAGGGCCGGGCGCGCGATGGGCCGGGGCATCGATCGCCTCCATATCGTGTCGGCTCCGGAACAGGATGTTAGACCCAGTCGGGTTGCCCGGCGGGGCGTCGTTGGCCAGCCATTGTGATCTTGTTACCACCTTGTAGGTTGTACGCGATGCCTATGGCCTGTTCACGGGAGGAGAGGTGGCCGTGACCGACTGGGAGCCGGCTACCGAGGCCGAAGCGGCGATGCGCGACGCGCTCCGCGCCAACAACCAAGAGCTCTACTTCCGTGTCCTGGCCCGCACCGACCTGCTGTTGCCGGTCTCCGCGGAGGCGCTCGCGGGGCAGGCCCCGATGGGTTGGGGGACCTGGACCACCGGTGACCGGACGCACGTGCTGGCCTTCACCTCTCCCGCCGCGCTGCAGGCATGTCTGGGCGGCAGTCCTGCGGCCAGCCGGCGCAGCGCCTACGCCGACCTCGCCGCCGACTGGCCGAACCACGAGTGGTGGCTGGCGGTCAACCCGGGCCTACCCATCGAGGGGTATCTTCCCGCCTGGTTCGTCTCCCAACTGTCCCGGGGTGACGTGCGGCTGCCCGGCCGCACGATGGGGGCCAGGGCCCGCCTTGAACGCGCGGAGAACGTCGCCAGGACCCGGGCCACCGCGGCGGTCCCCGGCCGGGACGTTCCGGTGCCCGGCCAGCAGGCCCCGGGAGCACCCTCGGGCCGCCCCACGACCGAGCCCTTCACCGCCACACCGCCCGCGATCACACCGCCGGAGCCGGCCCCACCCGCCTCGTCGTACCGGTCGTCCGCCGAGGCGAACGGGCCCGCAACCGCCCGTCCGTACGGGGACGCACGCGCGGGTGCGGAGGTCCGGCCCGTGTCCACCGGGCCCCGGGCCGGCGAGCCGGCCGACGGCGCAACGGCGGCGGCCGACCCCGTGCCGAGCGGATCGGGGTGGTTGAACGTCCCCCGCCGACGGACACCCGAGGTGGCGCCGGCCGGTGAGTCGGCGAGCGGCAACGGCCGACCCGTCGAACGCCCGGCACCGCCCACCTCGCCTACCCCGCCCGCCTCCTTCTTCGAGCCGGCGTCCGGCCGGAATCGGGCCGGCCGGCCGATCGGTGAGCCCCGTCGTCCCGTTGAGCGGGCCGCCCCGCCATCGCGGTTCGCCGGCGGTGGTCAGCCCTTCCCCCGCCGCCGCCCGGCCTCGGACGCGCCCGAGCAACCGCCCCAGGGCTTCCGACCCACCGCCGCCGCGGAACCGCCCACGGTGGCGGTCCCGGCCGCGCCGCCGGCCGAGCTGTTCCAGCCCGATGGTGCCGGTGCCGATGAGGTGACCCACGCGTTCCGGCCCGGTGGCGTCGGTGCCGATGAGGTGACCCGCGCGTTCCGGCCCGGTGGCGTCGGTGCCGATGAGGTGACCCGCGCGTTCCGGCCTGGTGGCGGCCGTCCCGACGAGGCGACCCAGGCCCTGCGTACCGGCGTTTTCGGTTCCGGGGAGGCTACTCGGGCGTTCCGGCCCGGGGATGCGGCCCGGACGTTTCGCACCGGCGCCGCCGGTTCCGAGGAGGCGACCCAGCCCCTGCGCGCCGGCGTCGGCGTGTCGCCGGAGCCGCCCCGCCCGTCGCCCCAGGACGAGGCGACCCGGGCGTTCCGGTCTGCCGCACCGGACGACGAGCCCACCCGCCCCTTCGGCGTGACCGGCGACGCGGTGGCGGACGAGCCGACCCGTCCACTCGGCCGCAACGGGGGGGCCGAGCCGACCCGACCCTCGGGAAGGAGCGGTGCCGGGACGGGTGGCGAGCTTCCGCCCCGTCGTCCGGGAGCAGGCGCCGCCCAGGCGTTCCCGCGCCCCCGCCCCGGTGCCGCCGACGAGGAGCCCACCCGGTTCGTCCCGGAGCAACCCGTCGCCGGGCCCGGGGAGGAGGTGGCGGAGGACCTGCACACGCTCGACGAGCCGGCCTCCGTGCCGTCCTCGTCCCGCCGCCCCTTCTCGCCCATCGTGATCGAGGGAACGATCATCGAGTCGCGGGACATGCCGGCGACCGAGCCGTTCGCTGCGCCGGGCCCCGCCCCCGCTGCGCCCGTCTTCGGTGGGCCCCGGCCGGCGGCTCCGGCCCCGGGTGCGACGCCCGCGCCCGATCACGGCCGGCCCGACCAGCTGCCCCACCCCGGCCCGGGTGTCTTCAGTCAGGGCGACCTCGACCGGGAGTTCGGTGGTCTCGGCCCGGCGCAGGTCGACTTCGACAGGGTGGAGAGCCACCCGGTGCCGCCTTCAGAGGCCAGGGACGACGCCGGAGCCGACTCCGCGCCGCCCGTCACGGGCGGTCCGGGCCCGGCGGCCTCCCTGTTCACCCTGTCGGCGCCGCCCGCGCCCGGTCCGTCGGCCGAGTCCCTGTTCCGCCCGACTTTGTCCGCCGCCGACGCGGGTGCCGACGCGGGGCCCGACGCCGGTGTCATGCCGACCGAGCCGGCGGTGGCTGAGCCGATGGTGGCCAAGCCGGCGGTGGCTGAGCCGATCGTGGCCAAGCCGGCGGTGGCTGAGCCGATGGTGGCCAAGCCGGCGGTGGCTGAGCCGATCGTGGCCGAGCCGGCGGTAGGCGGAGCGGCGGGCCCGGAGCCGGAGCCGACGGCACCGGCCCCCGACTTTCAGCCGGCGAACGAGGTGGAGGAGGACCTGCTCGCCGCCGCCGGCACCGGCAGCACCGACACCTTCCTGTCCACCCTGCTGCTGGCCCGGGTGCTGCTGCCGGTCGCACCCGATTCGGCGCCCGACAGCCGGCCGGGGGACCCGGGCTTCGTCTGGCGGACCGAGCAGTTGGACGGCGAGACGTACGTGGTGGTGCACACCTCCCCGGAACGGCTGGCCGACCACGTCGACGAGCCGGTGGAGACCGTACGGGTCAAGTTCGTCCAGCTGATCCGCCGCTGGCCGGACGACGCCTGGTCGTTCGCGGTGAACCCGAACACGCCGGTGGGGGCGAAGCTGCCCGGCGAGCAGATCGTGGCGCTGGCCAACTGGGCCGCCGAGGTGGGGCTCGGTGACGACGCCGGGAGTGAACCGGAGCCGCCCGCCGCCGAGGTGTTCACCCAGACATCGCGGCACGTCCCGCCGCCCGTCGACCCGAACCGACCGGTCGTGATGCAGAAGGCGATCGCCCCGAGTCAGCTCTCCTACTACCTGGAGCGCGGCTACGACCGGGTCTCCGGCTTCGTGCACCGGGCCAACGAGTTGGCCCACCTGAGCACCCCCGTCGAGCTCCACGCCGCACTGGGGCTCGGCTACCCTGACTCGCCGTTCTTCGAGGACGCGGAGCAGATCTACGTGCTGCGCTGGCCGGCGCACCGGCCGAGCCTCTACCGGATCCCGTACGGCGGGCAGAACGAGGGCGCCATGCGGGCCATGGAGGGCTGGGTCATCGAGCGTCCACCGTTCAGGGGCAACGGTTTCGCCCCGGGGGAGAGCAGTGACGTGGTGGCGGAGTTCAAGGTGGACAGCGCCCGGCTCCCGCACGGGGCGGAGCTGTGGCGGATCGGCGCGGACGGCACCGAGCGGGTGGTCGCGATTCTGGACACCGACGCCCTGCTCTGGCGACGGGTCGGTGAGTCCTGATGCGCGACGGCTACGTGGCCCGCTGGCACGGGCGGGAGTACCAGGCCAGCCCGGACGGTGACGATGTCCGGCTGTACCAGCCGGAGACCGACGACGGGTTCGAGGAGATCCGCCCCGGTCGGTATGTGCGGGTGCTCCCGGCGACGGAGGTCGACGAGCTGACGTACGTCCGGACCACCTGCACCTGGCAGGGGGAGCCGTTCATCGTCCTGGCCGAGCACGACGGCTGGCTGCGGGTGGAATACACCGGCGGGCGTTGGCCGGTCGCCCGCGCGATGGGGCTGGAGATCTTCGACTTCGGGGTGTACCAGGGTTGGGCTCCGGCCAGCGAGGTCGCCGACCTGCGCGAGCAGCGCCTCTGATCGGGCGGGCGTCGCCCCGTCGCAGGCGGGCCCGAGTCGGTCAGGACTTGGCCCAACGCAGGATCTCGCCGAGCACCACGTCCCGGGCCTCGACGTGCGGGAAGTGCCCCACGTCGTCCAGCAGCCGCCACTCGTAGGGGGCCACCACGTACCGGCCGGAGCCCTGGGCGGTGCGCGGCAGGGAGGCGACGTCCCGTGCGCCGTGCAGTTGGAGCGTCGGGGTGACCAGGGGCTTCTGCATCAGCCGGACGAACCGGTAGCCGTGCAGTCGCAGCACCGACCGGAACGCCCACCGGTAGCCCTCCAGGGCGCAGAACGCGGCCTGCGGGATCCGCATCGCCTCCCGGCAGCGCTCGGCGTACGCCTCGAAGTCAGGCCCGTCCACCCAGCGCGGCCCGCCCCAGCGGCGCAGCATCTCCTCGACGGCCGCCGCGTCGTCCCGGGCGAGCACGTGCTCGTACCGGGGCAGCTGGAACTTCAGGGTCGGTGTCGAGGAGGCGAACTGCCCGCGCGGGTCGGCGAAGATCGCCGCCCGTAGCCGGAGCGGGTGCGGGGCGCCGAGCACCACGAGCCGGCGGACGAGCGACGGGTGGAACGACGCGACGGTCCAGGCGATCATGCCGCCGGCCCCGGTGCCCACCACGGTGGCGGAACGCTCGCCGAGGCCCCTGATCAGTCCGGCGACGTCGGCGGCGAGGGTGTAGCCGTCGTACCCGCGCGGGGGTTTGTCGCTGGCCCCGTAGCCGCGCAGGTCGACCGCGACCGCCCGGAACCCGGCGTCGGCGACCGCCGGCAGGATGTCGTGCCACGCCCACCAGTGCTCCGGAAAGCCGTGCAGGAAGAGCACCATCGGGCCGGCGCCGGCCTCGACCACGTGGAAGCGGCTGCCGTTCGCGCCCACGAACCGGTGCGTCCACGGCCCCTCGGTGAGGACGCAGGACTCGTCGACGGCCCCGCCACGCTGCTCGGTCATGTCCACAGCCTATGACCCCGGTGGGCCCGCCCGATCCGGCCGCTGCCGGTTCTCGGGTGGAAAAGGGCGATGCCCGGGCAGTTGGCTCGCCCGGGCATCGCGGTGGTGCGGTCGATCAGTGGATCAGGAGAAGCGGACCTTGATCGAGGTCCCCTTCTGCTCCAGCACCTTGACCTTGGTGCCGGTGGCCGGGACCTTGACGCCGTGGTTCGGCAGCTCCGGGTACCAGTACTGCTTGGTGTCGTCGAACAGCGGCTGCGCGGCCTGGCCCCGGACGTACTGGGCCTGACCGTTGATGTGCAGCGTGAACGAGTCCGCCTTCTTCAGGCTGAACGTCGCGTCGTAGACCTGGACGCGAGCCCGCCACGGGTTGCCGGTCAGGTTGTAGATCGGCTGCGGGTGCGAGTCGATGATCATGTTCCGACCCTCACCCGGGTGCGCGAACGTGTCGTTGTCCGCGAACCGGAGGTTCCAGTACGAGATCAGCAGGCCCTCCTGGTACGCGTAGTGGTCCACGTAGTCCGGGCGGGTGGTGCCGTAGCCGAAGTAGTACGGGCCGGTCTTGAGGTACTTGTCGTACGAGACGTACGACCGGTTGCCGGCGATGTAGTAGTTGTCGAAGAGCTGGGTGTAGCTCTCCCCGACGATGCTCCAGCCCTTGGCCGCCCAGTCGCCGGTGCCGGTCTCGGCGCCGTCGGTGGACAGGGTCTGACCGTCGGCGGTCACCGTGATGTTGTCACCGAAGAAGCCGCCCGGGGACAGGCCGCCGTCGGTGAGGTAGTGGAACCGGAACTGCGCGACCTGGCCGGCCAGCGAGTTCAGCGGGATGTTGATGTCGGTCCACCGGCCCGCGCTGCTGCCGCTGAGGCCCGGCGTCGGGTCGGTGTTCGACACCGGCGGAATCGGCCTGCCGTCCACGGTGCCGGGCAGTGCGGCCCAGGTGGCCCCGCCGTCGGTCGACGCCTCGAAGAAGAGGTAGTCGTAGCCCGACTCGATGTTGAACCGGCCCTTGAGCGACAGCGCCGCCGAGGTCTTCCCGGTGAGGTCGATCGTCCTGGTCAGGCTGTTGTCCAGGTCGTCGTCGTTGCCGGAGAAGAACTGCTTGGTGCCCTCGAACGGCGCGCCGTAGCCGAAGGTGTACTCCCGCTTCGGGAGCACCACCACGGCGGCCTGCGGCTTGGCGGAGTTGTACTCCTGCGGGCCGAGCTCCAGGGTCTTCTTCTGGCCGGCCTTGACCACCTCGTAGTCGAGCCAGCCGAGCTGGAGCTTGTTCCAGGCGCCGAGGTCGCCGCCGCGGTCGCCGATGCCGGCGTCCTCCTTGGCGTTCAACCGGCTCTGGGCCATCAGGGTCCAGTGCTCGTTGTTGTTGTCGCCGCCGTTGATGTTGTTGTAGTCGTCCGGCAGGCCCAGGTCGTGTGCGTACTCGTGGTAGAAGACGCTCCGGCCGCCGTTCTCCGGCTGGACCGTGTAGTCGCGGATCCAGATGCCGGTGTTGCCGATCTGGGTGCCGCCGATCGGGAAGTTCACCGGGCCGGTGCGCGAGGTGTTGTACGCCGACCAGCGGTGGCTCCAGATCGCGTCCTCACCCTGGTGCGGGTCGCCGTCGGCCTGGTCGCCGCCGGAGTGGACGATCTGGAAGTGGTCGATGTAGCCGTCCGGCTCGTTGAAGTCGCCGTCGCCGTCGTAGTCGAACCGGTCCCACTGGTCGTAGGACTGCATGTCGGCCTTGATCTGGGCGTCGGTGCGGCCCTTGGCCTTCTGGTCGGCGACCCACTGGTTGGCGGCGTCGCGGACCAGGTCCCAGGTGTTCTGGCAGTTGTTGGCCGAGCAGACCGCCGGGTCGCCCGACGGGTCATTGTCGGCCTTCGGGTCGTTCGAGCGGCCGTAGCGGGCGGCGTTGTACTTGACCTTGACCCAGTCGGTGACCTGGCCGTCCACGGTGTAGCGCCCGGACGACTGGGCCTCGTAGTACTGCTTGACCGACTCGTCGCCCTGCCCGGTGCCGAAGTACAGCTGGCGGAAGTAGTCCGCGCTGTAGTTCGCCTGCCACACGGTCGAGTTGTCCACCGCGCGGTTGGGCTGGGGAATCTGGTTGTGCACCGGCCCGTCGAAGGTGGTCGGACCCGCGATGGTCGGGTTCATGTCCTTGTCCGGGTACGCCGGGTCCCGGTCGTCGCCGAACTCGGCCAGGATCACGAAGATCTTGTCGGTCCGCTCCCGGGCCAACTCGACGTACTGGTCCTGCTGGCCTGCCTTGGCGCTGCGGGCGCCGACGGCCGCCGCCGCGCCGCCGGCGGTCTCGCCGACCTTGACGACGGTGCTGCCATTGATCTTCTGGGCCTTGGCCCGGCCGGAGAGGACGTTGCTGACCCCCTCCTGGCGAAGCGCGCGGCGCTTGTCCTCGAGCTTGTCCGGCAGATCGTGATCCGCTGCGGCCTCGGTGGCCGACGGGGCGGCTGCCGGGAGCTTCGGCGTCGGCGCGGCGCTGGCGGACGTGCCGATCACCAGCCCCGTCGCCGTCAGCGAAAGCCCGAGCAGACCCACTGCGACTTTCCGCACGTGGTACCTCCGGTGTGAGGGAACCGGCCCAACGGGGGTACGGGCCGGTGAGACGTCCCACTAGTGGGACCAATGGTGAACATAGAACTTCGTGGGACGGGTGGGAAGATGCACGCGTCGATTTGTTGCCAACTTTTGTGGTGAATGCGCTTCGGTGTCACACCGCTTGCCCTTCCCGGGTGGCTGAGTAGCGGGGACGCCCACCGAAAATTGCAGTGACAATCTTCGATAAATGGGTTCGGCGCAAAAGGAAGGGGCCGGTGGCGTCGCCGCCACCGGCCCCTTCGTCGCACGGAAGATCAGTTCTTGACTGCAACGATCATGTTGCTGGTCGGCTGCTTGCCCTGCGTCACGATCGTGATCGTGGTGCCGGAACCGGCCACCTTCACCGAGTTCTGCGGGTTGCCGGCCGACCAGTAACGGTCGATCTGGCTGTCGCTGAACTGCGGGTTCGGGTTGAGCTTCGGCACAGTGCCCGCCACCCCGTTGATGTGGAAGGTCTGCGCCGGCTTGGCGTACCAGCTGAACGTGCCGTCGTAACCGTTGCGCCGGTTGGTGATGGCGCGGTCGCCGATCTTGATCTGGGCCGGGCGGACGTCAACCGGCAGGTTGAAGCCGTAGCCCGGGTGCTGCGAGGTGTTGTTGTTGCCGTACGCGTAGTTCACGTACCAGACCAGCAGGCCGGGCTGGTTCGAGAACCGCTCCACCCAGTTCGGGCGGGTGTTGGCGAAACCGTAGTTGTACCCACCGGTGCGCAGGGTGTCGTCGTACCCGAGGTACGTCCGGTTCTCCGCGACGTAGAAGCGGGGGTACGAGTCGGTGACCGAGCCACCCATCCGGGTGAAGCCCTTGGCGGTCCACGCGGCGTCCAGCGTCTCCGCGCCGTCGGTCCAGGCGGTGGTGCTGCCCTTGACCAGCGAGATGTTGTCCAGGAACGCGCCGGCCAGGCTCAGGCCGCCGTCGGTCTGGTAGCGGTAGCGGAACTGCACGGTCTGCCCGGCGTACGCCGACAGGTCGTAGGTCAGGTCGACCCAGTTGCCGCTGCTGGAGCCGTCGAGCCCGGTCTCGCCGGCGTCGATGAGCGAGTTGCTCAGCGGCGCCCAGGTGGCGCCACCGTTGGTGGACACCTCGGCGTACAGGTAGTCGTAGTCCTCTTCGATGTCGTACCAGGCCTTCGCGGTGATCGACGCGGACGTCGTACCGGTCAGGTCCAGCTGACGGGTCAGCGTGGTGTTCAGGTCGTCGGCGCTGCCGCCCCACCACTCGTTGGCACCCGCGAAGGGGGTGTTGTACGAGGTGGTCTGGGTCTGCGGCGGCAGGTTCACCACGACCGCCTGGGCCTTCGGCCCGTTGCTGTCGCCAGCCGGGCCGAGCGGCAGGATGGTGGTGCCCTTGCCGTAGTCGACCGTCGAGTAGTTCAGCCAACCGAGGAAGAGCTTCGACCACGGGTCCATGTAGCCCGGGGTCGAACCGATGTCGTCGGTGCCGTGGCTCAGCCACGAACCCGAAGCCATCAGGCTCCAGTAGCCCACCCCGTTGTCGCCACCGTTGGTGTCGTAGAGGTCCGGCAGGCCGAGGTCGTGGCCGTACTCGTGGGCGAAGACCCCGAGACCACCGTTCTCCGGCTCCGTGGTGTAGTCACGGATCCACATGCCGGTGTTACCGATCTGCACGCCGCCGGAGAGGTTCCCCGCCGGGCCGGCACTGCCGGCCAGGTTCGGGAACGCCGCCCACCGGTGCGACCAGATGGCGTCCTCGCCCTCGGCGCCGCCGCCGGCCTCCTCGCCCTCACCTGCGTGGACCGCCTGGAAGTGGTCCACGTAGCCGTCGGGCTCGTTGAAGTTGCCGTCGCCGTCGAAGTCGTACCGGTCCCAGATGTCGAACTGCTTGAGGTAGTCCTTGATCTGCTGCGGCGTCTTGCCCGTGGCGACCTGGGAGTCGTACCAGGACGTGGAGCTGTCCTTGACGAAGTTCCAGTAGCCGTCGGCCTCGGAGATGGCGTTGCTGCCGTACCGGGCCTCGTTGTAGGGAACGGTGACCCAGTCGCTCACGTCACCGCTGACGGTGTAACGCCCGCCGGACTGCTTGAGGTAGAAGTCCCGGAACGACTCGCCCTCGCCGTAGAACATGTCCATGTAGTGGGCCCGGTTGAAGTCGGACCGCCACATGGTGCTGTTGTCGTCGTCGGCGCTGCCGTCCCAGTTGCGGTCCGGCGCGGGGATCTCGTTGACCTTCGGGCCGGCGCTTCCGGCGGTCCGCGGGTCGGTCTGGTTGCCGAACTGGACCAGCATCGTGAAGATCGGGTCGGTCTTCGGCGCCTGCTGGTACTCGACGAACTTGTCGTTCTTGACCTGGATGACCTTCGACCCGTTGCGCGTCAGAAGCTTGGCCTTGCCCGCCAGCAGGTCGGCGACCGCCTGCTTGCGCAGCTCCTGGTGCTGATCGGCCTTGGGATCGGCGAGGTTGTCGCTGCGGTGCTGGGCCTTGTCAGCGCTCGGGGTGGGTTCTGCCGCCGGGGCGGCGGACGCCGGGGCCGTGACGACACCGGCCGCCAGCAGCACGGCCGCGGCCGAAGCCAGACCGGCTGTGACTCGTCTCCTCAAAGGTCCTCCTCCTCCTTGGAACTGTTACATGACAGGTTCGACCGAAGTCGGCGCTGTCATGAGATTCGTCTGCCACCCTCGCAGAGGAGGCGGCCGTTGTCACTGGCCGAAGAGTGTGGACAACCGGGCGGGACGGTCGGTAAAGGTCATCAAATCGGGGCTAATGGGTGCGTCGATGTGAGGCATTTGCATATTACTTTTCGGCCACGATCATTCGACGAGAGGCGGGGGGCGGGGCGCCGGGGCGGAGCGAAGGCGCGGGGGCCCGCCCCCCGACGGGGGGCGGCCCCCCGCGGCGGGCCCCCCCGCGGCCCCCCCCACCCGGGCGCGCGCGAG